>JAICMO010000170.1 GCA_025929185.1 Pseudolabrys sp. | reverse complement strand
GCAGGCGTCGCTCGCGGCAAGGCCCGCTTGTCGGTGGGCGCCAGTGCCGGCAGCGCGCCGCTCCAGCCGGACGGCTCAACAACCGCGATGATCGCCGCCGCCGACAAGGCGATGTATGCGCGCAAGAAGGAGAGGCGGCTATCGCCGTCGTCCTGAGGTACGAACTGCGTAGCAGTGAGCCTCGAAGGATGACGGCGAACGAGCCCCTGGACGTCACCCTTCGAGGGCCGCGCTGGGCGCGGCCGCCTCAGGGTGACGGACTACGCAATAATATCCGGCGTGAGCTGATCCTCGATTTGCCGAATCTTGTCGCGCAGGACGAGCTTGCGCTTTTTCAGCCGCTGCACCTGGATCAGGTCCGAACCCGGCGATTCGGCCAGGGCGTCGATCGCGGCGTCGAGGTCGCGGTGTTCCTGTAGCAGGCGCGCCAACTGCTCCCGCAACTCGTGCTCTTCCTCTTTGGTCATTGACACCGCAAGTTCCGGCACCACCGGCTGAAAGGCGCAGGAGATGCCGCATAAAGTCGCCGTCCAATTATCGCCAAAAATCCTCCCACTTTCCACAGGCCCGTTCCGCTCTGCGGCAAGCCTCTGTACGACAATGCTTATTGCCCGATCACGCCGGATTGTGCCGCGCGCGCTTACGACGCAGGTCGCTCTTGCGGCGACTCTGGTGTAAACTTATGTGCGTCAGAGCCACGGATTGAGGAGACATCCTACATGTCGATGCAATCGCATCTTGCGGAGCTCGAAAAGCGACATCAGGCACTGGAAGACGAAATCAGCGAATGCCTCACCCACCCCGCGGTGGATGACCTGAAAGTGAGAGAACTCAAGCGTCGCAAGTTGCAGGTGAAGGACGAAATAACACGTTTGCGGCAGACGGCCGTAAGCATCCACTAAATCGCCGGATTTACCCGGAACGGGTCTGCTGTTGAACTGATGGCGCCTCGAACGCGAAAGCGCTCCAGGCTGCGAAGGTGAAGTTTTAGGCATTGGTGTATGCAGCCGCCGGCTTCCGGGCCGGCGGTTTTGCTTTATGCTCGCTACCTTTAGGGGGAGGTATTTGAGAATGATCCATAAAAGCATCGGGTTGCTGTGCATCGCGCTGGCGGCCGCGCTGCTCGGCCTTGCACCCGCGGCCTTCGCGACAGGTTATCCGGAGCGCACCATCACGCTGGTCGTTCCCTACCCGCCGGGCGGCGGCGTCGACACGCTGGCGCGCATCGTCGCCGGCAAATTGCAGGAAGCGCTGCACGCCACGGTCATCGTCGACAACAAATCCGGCGCCGGCGGCACCATCGGCACGCGTGCGGTCGCGCACGCCAAGCCCGACGGCTACACGCTGCTGCTCGGCCATACCGGCACCATCTCGATCAATCCCAGCCTTTACGCCGGCCGCGCCGGCTACGATCCGCGCAAGGATTTCGCGCCGATCGGGCTCGTCGCCTCGATGCCGGTTGCGCTGATCGCGCATCCCTCGTTCACGCCGAAGTCGGTCGCCGAATTCATTGCGCTCGCGCGCAAGAATCCCGGCAAGCTCAACATCGGCACCTCGGCCGTCGGCACCGGCGGCTATATGTGCGCGCAACTGTTCAAGTCGGCTGCCGGCATCGACGCCGCGATCATTCCCTACAAGGGAACGGCGCCGGTGATGAACGATCTGCTCGGCAACCAGATTCCGGTCGCCTTCGGCGTGCTGCCGCCGGCGATCGGCAACATCAAGGCCGGCACGCTGCGCGTCATCGCCGTCACCAGCGCAAAGCGCACGGCGCTCCTGCCGGACACTCCGACGTTCGATGAGTCCGGCATGCCCGGCTTCGAGGCGGTGCTGCACTACGGGCTGCTCGCGCCCGCCGCCACGCCGAAGGCCATCGTCGACCGGCTCAATGCCGAACTCAACAAGATCGTCGCCGCGGCGGACGTGATCAAGCGCATCCATTTCGAGGGCGGCGATCCGATGACCTCGACGCCCGACGGCTACGCCAAGGACATCGACAAGGAAGAAACGAAATGGAGCGGCCTGGTGCGCAAGCTCGGGCTCAGGGTGCAATAGCGCCACCGGCGGCGGGAAAAGAGGACTTAAGCCCGAATTAACTTGCAAATCGGGCAAAACCGCCCGACTCTCCGCCGCGCTGCGGCCATAATGCGTTCGCACGGTCGCCGCTCGACAACACGCCCGAGGACGCCATGAAACTATTGCCGCACCTCTGCTTCGCCGTGTCCGCTTCCGCGCTGATGGTCTTGGCGCTGCCGCTTCCCGCGGCCCACGCGTTCACGTTCGAAGGCGCCAACACGGTGACGCCCGACGGCTCCGCCAATCTCACCGATCCGGCGTCGCGGTTTGAAAGCAATAGTAGCAACAACAAGGTCGAGATCGGCGGCGGCACATTGCAGTTCGGCACCAGGCAGCAACAGTCGCCCGGCGCGAGCTTCAATGAGGATGCCAACCGGCTGTTCAACCCGCTCGGCGGCCCCGGCACGACGGGACGTTACCGCTAGCTAAATTCAGCTCCAAAGAATTTCGTCGGTTATGGCCGGACTCGTCCGGCCATTTCGTTTAGGGATCGACACTGCCAAAAAAGCGGCTCGTCAGTCGTCCGACTTCACGTTTCCGCAATTCGTGCCGAGCCACCGTCCGTGCATGGCGAATTTCATCGTCATGGTGTTCGGTCCTTCGCTCATTACCAAGTTGAACTTGCCGACGACCGTTTCCGGATTCGGCGCCTCGATCCGGATCGTTCCGTTCACTTTGTGACGGCCCGTGCAGGTCTGCCGCATTTCCATGACGCTCGACGAGCTCGAGGTGACGGCCGACTTGCACCCCTCACTTTGCGAGTCTTTCAAGTCGAGGCCGCGCTCGAGATCCTTTTGCGTCACGCAATACTCGCGCACTTTCGGCTTGTTCTGCCGCGCCATGCCCGCGGCCATCGCTGCCTGCATGCGCGCACGCTGCTCGGGCGTCATCCGCGCAAGGGCTTCCGGCGGAATGGGCGGCACGCCGGACACCTGGCCCATGGTCGTCATTTCCCAAAGGCCGAGCTTGACGTTGAGCGTCGAGCCCGCCTGGGCGGACGCCACGCCGAGAATGCCGGCGCACGCACCGGCGAGCAGAACGGATGAAATTTTCATTGAGCGACCCCCATCGCATGATCCCGCGCGAACAGGCCGGGCCGCACGGGAAGCCCGTTGCCGATCGGAATTATAAGCGCGGCGGGGAAGGGCGGTCTACCGGGCTACCGCCTGTGTCAAGGATACTCTGGGCTGGCTGCGCCGTTTGTTCGCTGCATCGCGTGACACTTGTGCGCCTTTCGCGACAGCATAGTTCCAGGTTACATTGTGAACAGAGGAATCGAGCATGAGCAAGCCACTGATCTTCACCGTTTCCGCGACCTGGGACCCGGATGCATCAGTCTGGAGCGGCCACTGCGACGATATTCCGGCGGCGGCAGATGCGCCGACCCTCGACGAACTCCTTGAGAAAATGTCGGCGATGGCGCTCGACCTGTTACCGGACAACCATCCCGGCGTTGATCCTGCCTCGCTGTTTCTTCAAATCACCGCACTACGGGAAGCCGAGCCGGCCGTCGCCTGATGGCGCCGCAGTTCGACCGCGAATTACGCGAGAGATAGCGTGCGACTACGGGATTTTTTGTTCGTTAGGGCAAAGGCAGTCAAAATCCGTACGGTTCCGCGGATGCCATACTGCGGCCGCTGAATTGTCGAGGCTGCTTGCTAGAGGCCGTCGCTGCCATAGCGGTTTAAAAAAGTCTGAAGGCGATCGGCATTGCCCGCTCCTGAGAACAATTGCCCTATGATTCCCGCCGTGACAATCGCGGCTGCGATTACTTCGGGCCAAGCTGATTGAATATGGGCAGTTACGCTTGCAACAGGAAAACCAAAATAAAAGACCTGCACCAAATACAATGCGCCCGCCAGCAGTGCGGTAAACAAAGCTGTCAGTAAAGGTGCCGAGATGGCCCACACGAGTTTGCTTACAGATATCAATAAGCCCATCGTCAAATGAGCTATCGCTGCGACGAACAGAAGCGGCGGTAAATGCACTACCAATGCAATACAACCGAGTATCAGGGCGAAACAATCCCAGTAAATGATTTTGACTTCGTATTCTCTGCCAACGGGTGTTTCTCGTTTGTTGGTCCTCGCATTAAATAGTTCAAGGTGATCCATGTTTGGTCCTCCCCATTCGTTCGAGGCAAATCACTTTGCCTGAATCTTGGCGGCTATGCCTGTGAGCGTTCACAGCGGCAACCATCACACCCCCTTCGCCATTTCCCTCAGCTTGAACTTCTGTATCTTCCCCGTGCTCGTTTTCGGCACTTCGGCGAACACGAAATGGCGCGGGCATTTGTAGCTGGCGAGATGCTTGCGGCACCATTGCATCAGTTCGTCCGCGCTTGCCTGCGTGCCGGGCTTCAGTTCGACGAACGCGCACGGTGTCTCGCCCCACTTGTCGTCGGGCTTCGCCACCACCGCGACGGTGGCGACCGCAGGATGCTTGTACAGCGCGTCCTCCACTTCGATCGAGGAGATGTTCTCGCCGCCGGAAATGATGATGTCCTTGGAGCGGTCCTTGAGCTGGATGTAGCCGTCGGGATGCATGACGCCGATGTCGCCGGTGTGGAACCAGCCGCCGGCGAAGGCCTTTTCGGTCGCAGTTTTGTTTTTGAGATAACCTTTCATCACCACGTTGCCGCGCATCATCACCTCGCCGAGCGCAACGCCGTCGCGCGCGACCGGCCGCATGGTTTCCGGATCGCGCACATCCAGCGCCTCGAGCGCGCCGTAACGCACGCCCTGGCGCGCTTTCTTCGCCGCCTGCTCGGAGCCGGACAGCGTATCCCACGCCGCGTTCCAGTCATTGACCACCGCCGGTCCGTAGCACTCGGTCAGCCCATAGAGGTGCGTGACGTTGAAACCGGCCTCCTTCATCGCCGCGAGCACGGCTTCCGGCGGCGGCGCGGCGGCGGTGAAAAATTCCACCACATGCGGCAGCGGCTTCTTCTCGTTCGCCGGCGCGTTGAGCAGCGTCGCCATCACGATCGGCGCGCCGCACAGGTGCGTGACCTTGTGACGGTGAATCGCGTCGTACATCGCCGGCGCGCGCACCGCGCGCAGGCACACGTGCGTGCCGGCAACAACCGAGATCGACCACGGGAAGCACCAGCCGTTGCAGTGAAACATCGGCAGCGTCCACAGATAGACCGGATGCTTGGCCATGCCGCAGGTGACGACATTGCCGGTGCCGAGCAGCGCCGCGCCGCGATGGTGATAGACGACGCCTTTCGGATCGCCGGTGGTGCCGCTCGTGTAATTGAGCGAGATCGCGTCCCATTCGTCGTCCGGCATTTTCCAGGCGAAATCCGGATCGCCCTGCGCGATAAACTCTTCGTATTCGACTTCGCCGATGCGCTCGCCGCCGCCCGCATATTCCGGATCGTCGTAGTCGATGACGAGCGGCTTTATCTTGGCGAGCGCCAGCGCATCCTTCATCACCTTGGCATATTCGCGGTCGATGATGACGATCTTGGCGTCGGCGTGATCGAGCGAGAACGCGATGATCGCCGCATCGAGCCGCGTGTTGAGCGTGTTGAGCACGGCCTGGCACATCGGCACGCCGTAATGGCATTCGAGCATCGCCGGCGTGTTGGCGAGCATGGCGGAAACCGTGTCGCCGCGCTTGATGCCGCGTTTCGCCAACACCGAGGCCAGCCGCCGCGAGCGCGCATAGAACTCGGCATAGGTGCGCCGCAGCGGGCCGTGGATGATGGCGACGTGGTCCGGAAACACATCCGCCGCGCGCGCGAGAAAGGTGAGCGGTGTCAGCGGCTGGAAATTGGCCGGGTTGCGGTCGAGATCGATGTCGTAAGGCGTTTTCGCCATTTTTGCGTTTCCTCTTGGCGCTACGTTAGCCAAGGAAAAGCCCGGCAAGCAATGCTGGCCGTCATGCCCCGCGCAAGCGGGGCATCTAGTATGCCACAGGCATGTCGGTGTTTACTGGATCATCCGCTTTCGCGGATGATGACAGCCGCTATGCCTCACCCGCGCGCGATGCCGGTCACGCCTGCGTAGATGAGCTGGAGCCCGATCGCGAAAATCAGGACATAGATCACGCGATAGAAAAATTCCGCCGGCGTGCGCCGTACCAGCCAGACGCCGGTGATGTTAGCCACGACGGCAAGCGGGAGGAGGGTGGCGGCCGTTGCCATGTTCACGGCATTGAGTTGGCCGAGCGTGAAGTAGGGCACCACTTTCAGCAAATTGCTGGCCGCGAAAAACAGCGCGTAGGTGCCGACGAACGTTTCCTTGTCCAGCTTCTGCGGCAGTACGTAAATCTGGAACGGCGGCGCGCCGGAGTTTGCCAGAAACGACGTGATGCCGGAGATGCTCCCCCATAGCACGCCGGCGGTGGCGGTCGGCCGCGCGCGCACCAGCGCGCTGATGCCGAGCCAGTGGTTGAGCACGAAGCTCACGGCGATGATGCCGATGGCGAGCCGGATCGCAGCTTCCGGTACATAGGTCGCAAGCGCCCAGGCGAGGCACACGCCGGCAATTTGTCCCGGGACCATTACCTTGAGAATGCGCGCGTCCCAGGTACGCCGATAGGACCAAACCGTCACCACGTCCTGCGCGAGCAGGATCGGCACCAGGATGCCCATCGCCTGGATCGGCGAGACCGCGAGCGCCATCAACGGAACCGCCAGGGTCCCGAGCCCGGAGAAGCCGCCCTTCGAGATGCCGAGCGCGATCACGGCGGGCACGGCGACAGCGTAGAAGAGGGGATCGGCAATGATCGTCATCCGGCATTCTCGGCTGTCATTCCCCGCGTAAGCGGGGAATCCAGTAATTACGGCGCTACAGGGGATACTGGATCGCCCGCTTTCGCGGGCGATGACACCTGAGTAGGCGATAGGCGGCAACTTCACCAGCCTTGTTTGCGTATGCCGGGCGTTCCACAATCGGCGGCAAAATAATCCTCACCCTGAGCGCCGAAGGCGCGTCTCGAAGGGTGAGGCCCCATGGCGCAATCGGGGCTTCGCCTCATCCTTCGAGACGGCGCTAGCGCGCCTCCTCAGGATAAGGCGAAGAACATAGGAGAAAAAAATGGACGCCCGCGCGAGCCGCTATCACGACGTTTACGCCCGCTGGCAAAAAGACCCCGAAGGCTTCTGGGCCGAAGCCGCGCAGGCGGTCGACTGGTACGAGAAACCGAAGAAAATCTTCGATGCCGCGGCCGGCATCTATGGCCGCTGGTTTCCCGATGCGGTTTGCAACACCTGCTACAACGCACTGGACCGGCACGTCGCCAACGGCCGCAACGATCAGGTCGCGCTGATCTACGACTCACCCGTTGCCAATACGGTC
>JAICMO010000132.1 GCA_025929185.1 Pseudolabrys sp. | reverse complement strand
CAGCTCCACGCGCTGCGGGGCTGGCGCAGGAGATGCAGATAATTTTCCGCGATCGCCTCCGGATCGAGCAGCGAGTCCGGCCGGTCCGGCAGCTCCGGCCGGCGCGCGCTTTTGATGCCTCCGTCCACCACGACATGCGCGACGTGGATGCCCTGCGGCTGGAGTTCGCGCGCCATGCTCTGCGCCAGACCGCGCAGCGCGAACTTGCCCATCGCGAACGCGGCCGACTGCGCGTAGCCCTTCACGCTTGCTGAGGCGCCGGTGAACAGGATCGCGCCCTGCCCCTTCGGCAGCATGCGGCGCACCGCCTGCTGCGCGACCAGAAAGCCGCCAAAAGCAGTGATCGCGAGGGCCTTCTCGACTTCGGCCGGATCAAGGTCGATGAGCGGCCCGCGCACGCGATAGCTCGGGTTGTAGACGACGACGTCCGGCGCGCCGATTGACACTTCGACGTCCGCGAACAATTTCTCAACCTCTTCGCGCTTGGCCACGTCGCAGTTGAAGGTGCCGGCGCCCGTCGCCTTGGCGAACTCGGCCAACTTCGCGGGCGAGCGCGCGGCGAGCGCAACCTTCATGCCCTCCTTCGCAAAGAGCCGCGCCAGCGAGGCCGAGAGGCCCGCCCCGGCACCGACGATCAAAGCGGAGCGATAAGGGACGCCGGTCATCTGCGGAATTCCTGCGTAAGATTCGGTTTGCTCGGGCCTGTCGCCTAACCTATCTGCCGATCGAAGGCAAAACGCGGGCGAGGCATGTCGCGCTTCCTGATCACGCTCGGACTGATCCTGCTGGCGGCCGGTTTGCTGTGGCCCTATCTCGGCCGGCTCGGACTCGGCCGCCTGCCGGGCGATATTGTCATCGAGCGAGGGGCCACGACGTTCTATTTTCCGCTGACGACCTCGATCGTGCTCAGCATCCTGCTCAGTGCGGTGTTGTGGCTGGTCAACCGCTGAGCGAGCGTACCAAGCGTAGCGCAGATGAAGCGCAGCGGAATCCGGGGATTACAGTCGCAGGTTACGCTTCGCTCCACCCGGCTGCGAACCACGAACTGAGCGACGCGATTCGCGCATCGCAGTGGTAGGATATGCGAATCGAAGATCGCGCCGATCCCTTAAATGCCCCCCGACTCCCGAGCAACCAACCGCTCGCACGACCAGAATGCCGCAAGCTGGCTGCTCCGGCAGATCGACACGCTTTATCCCGGCTGCTTTGCGCTGGTGATGGCGACGGGGATTGTTTCAAATGCCTTTTATTTCGAGAGCCCGCGCGCGCTGTCGGACGCCCTTTTTGCGATCAACCTCGTCGCCTATCCCCTGCTGCTTGTGCTGACGATCACGCGGGCCTTGCGCGTGCCGCGGATGCTAGCGGCCGATTTGCTCAGCCCGCGGCTGGTGTTTGCCTTCTTCACCCTGGTCGCGGGCACCGACGTGCTCGGCGTCAGTCTCAGCCTGCGCGGCTACGGCGGCGTCGCGCTCGGGCTCTGGCTGTTCGCGCTCGCACTCTGGCTCGTGCTGATCTACCTGAGCTTCGCCGTGCTCACGTTTCTCAACAAGGAGCACCGCGCCAACGTCATCGACGGCGGCTGGCTGCTCGCCATCGTCGGCACGGAGTCGCTGGTGGTGCTTGGCACGAGCATCGGGCATTTTTTCGGCAGCGATGCTCCGCTCATCTTCGTCGCGCTTCATATGTTGTGGGGCATCGGCCTTGTGCTCTACGGCATTTTCATCACGCTGTTTGCCTATCGCGTGTTTTTCTTCGCGGTCGAGCCAGAGGACGTGAACCCGCTGCTGTGGGTGGTGATGGGCGCGGCGGCGATCAGCACCAACGCCGGCTCGGTGCTGATCCTCACCAACAATGTCGTGCCATTCCTGCAATCGATGCGCGCGTTCATCGACGGCGTGACGCTGGTGATCTGGGCCTGGGCGACGTGGTGGATTCCGCTGCTGGTGCTGCTTGGCATCTGGAAGCACCTCGTCCGCCGCGTTCCGCTCCGCTACGCGCCGACGCTGTGGGGACTCGTGTTCCCGCTCGGCATGTACGCGCTGGCGAGCCTTCGCCTGTCGCGCGCCGCCGGTGTGCCGGTGCTGCAAACATTGTCGGCAGCGATGGTGTGGGTGGCGCTTGCCGCGTGGATCGCGACCGCGGTCGGCTTCGCTGCGGCGACGTGGCGAGATTGGCGGGACTTTGTAGAGGTCAAGAGAGGCCCGCAAGCCGGCTGATCCTCGGCAGTGCAGTTCGATATCGCTTAATTTTTTGCGTCGATATCGATGCCTTTTCGCACGACTGCCAGTATTTCGAAAAGACCGTTCTCGTCTTCAATCTCGTAAAGCCCGCTAAATGACGCTCGCGCTTCCGCGATTGCGTCTTCCGGCGTTGCACAGCCAAAGACAGACATGCACTCGCGGGCTCCATCAGCGAGGTCCGTGTAGTAGATGTCCCAATCCGGGCCTGGGCGTTTTTCGATTTTCAAAGCCACGGCAATCCACCCAATATCATTTCCTCAAAGACTGAAATGCTACTTGCTCACATCCGAAACACCCCGAATTTCGTTTCCGGCACCGGCGCGTTGAGCGCGGAAGAAAACGCGAGCGCGAGCACGCGGCGCGTCTCGGAAGGCGCGATGATGCCGTCGTCCCAGAGCCGCGCGGTGGCGTAATACGGGTTGCCCTCCCGCTCGAACTGGTCGAGCAGCGGCTGCTTGAACTGCTTTTCCTCGTCCGCGCCCCAGGTGTTACCCTCAGCTTCGATATTGTCGCGCCGCACGGTCGCAAGCACGGAGGCCGCCTGCTCGCCGCCCATCACGGAAATGCGCGCGTTCGGCCAGGTAAACAGGAAACGCGGGGAGTAGGCGCGACCGCACATGCCGTAATTACCGGCACCGTAGCTGCCGCCGACGATCACCGTGATCTTCGGCACCTGCGCGCAGGCGACCGCGGTCACCATCTTGGCACCGTCTTTGGCAATGCCGCCCGCCTCGTACTCCCGACCGACCATGAAGCCGACGATGTTCTGCAAAAATAAAAGCGGAATGCGACGCTGACAGCAGAGCTCGATGAAGTGCGCGGCCTTGAGCGCGCTCTCCGAGAACAGGATGCCGTTGTTGCCGAGAATGCCGACTGGCATGCCGTGAATGTGGGCAAAGCCGGTGACGAGCGTCGTGCCGTAAAGCTGCTTGAACTCATCGAACGCGGAGGCATCCACCAGGCGCGCGATTACCTCGCGCACGTCGTATTGCTTCTTGAGATCGGCCGGCACGATGCCGTCAAGATCGGCGGCATCGAACGCGGGCTCGCGGGGCGCGATCAGCGGAATATCGACCGCTTTCGTCGTATTAAGATTGGCGACGATGCGGCGCGCAATCGACAAAGCGTGGTGATCGTCCTGCGCGTAGTGATCGGCGACTCCGGACTCGCGCGCATGAACGTCGGCGCCGCCCAATTCCTCGGCGCTGACAACCTCCCCCGTCGCCGCTTTCAGCAGCGGCGGCCCGCCGAGGAAAATCGTGCCCTGGTTTTTCACGATGATGGTTTCATCCGACATCGCCGGCACGTAGGCGCCGCCCGCCGTGCAGGAACCCATCACCACAGCGATCTGAGGAATACCGCGGCTCGAAAGCGTCGCCTGATTGTAGAAGATGCGGCCGAAGTGCTCGCGATCGGGAAACACCTCCGTCTGATGCGGCAGGTTGGCGCCGCCGCTGTCGACAAGATAAATGCACGGTAGGCGGTTCTCGCGCGCGATTTCCTGCGCGCGAAGATGCTTCTTCACCGTCATCGGGAAATACGTGCCGCCCTTGATGGTGGAGTCGTTGCAAACGACCATGCATTCACGGCCTTCGATGCGGCCGATGCCGGTGATCAATCCGGCGGCGTGAATGGCGTCGTCGTACATGCCGTGCGCGGCAAGCGGCGAAAGCTCGAGGAAGGGCGAGCCGGGATCGATGAGGCTCATGACCCGGTCGCGCGGCAGGAGCTTGCCGCGGCTGACATGCCGCTCGCGCGCTTTCTCGGAACCGCCGAGCGCCGCTTGGTCGCGGCGCACCTTCAGCTCCGCAACCAGGCTGCGCATGCGTTCCGCGTTGGCGCGGAACTCGGCGCTATTTCGATCGACGGTTGACGCAAGAATCGCCACGTTTCTCCCCCACTCGGCAATAAACGTGCCTTGCCGCTGGCGGGAAGGCAACGCCCAGCGGGGCTCGCTTGCGGCGGGAACAGTCGCAGCAGGTCTGATTTCGGAACTAGCATGGTTACGCAGCGTTTCCCTCTCTGTTGACCCCAGAGGAGGCAAAGATGAGAAAGACCCTGCTAATGACGACCGCGGCGGCGGCGCTAATACTCGGCGGCAGTTTCGCCACGGCCCAAGACATGAAGAACGGTGCAAGCTCGGGCGGCGCAACGCGCGCTCCCGCGGCGCAGCAGAATGCGCCGGCTGAAAAGATGGCGCCCAGCATGAACGCCGGCCACAAGTCGCAGACGACCGGCCAGGCTTCATCCGAACGCAAGGCGAGCGAGTCGAAGGCTGGCCATAAGTCGCAAACCACCGGCCAAGCGTCCGAATCGAAAGAAATGAAGGCGCAGCCGGGCGAGAAATCCAAGTCCGGCTCGCGGGCGGAACAGCGCAGTCACTCGAAGACGACGGGCCAGGGCACGTCCGAATCGCGCGAATCGCAGGAAGGAAAGTCGAAGGCGAACGCGCATGAAAAAGGCAATATGAACGCGCGTGAGCACGAGAAAGGAAACATGCGCGAGAACGCCCGCGGCAAGAACGAACGCGAAGGTGCGCAAAATAACGTCAACGAACGAAACAAATCGAGCGAAAGCACCCATGAGCGCAGAACGACCGGCCAAGGCGCCGCCGGCGCGCGGGCGAACCTGAGCAGCGAGCAGCGGACGAAGATCACCACCGTGATCAAGAACCGTCATGTGCGGCCGGTCGAGCACGTGAACTTCAACATCTCCGTCGGCGTGCGCGTGCCGCACAGCGTGCATCTTTATCCGCTTCCGACCGAGGTCGTGAGTATTTATCCGGCGTGGCGCGGATATGAGTTCATCCTCGTCGAGGATGAAATCGTGGTCATCAATCCACGTACCTTCGAGATCGTCGCCGTCCTGCCGGCGTAGTTCCGTACAACCAGCGAGATAGCGGCCGCGGCAATGCTGCGGCCGCTTTTATATTTTGCGCGAACGATTTTTGCTGCCTCGCATGGCTCAGGAAGAACGTATGTGCGCCAAGCGTGGGATGTCCCTGGAACAAGCCCGCCCGTTTTCAGTTGCCTGACCGTTGCCGCGCCTGCGGCACCAAGCCCCAAGGAGGATTCTCATGAAAGTTGCTACCACGCTGATCGCCGCTGCCGCGCTGATCGCCGGACTCTCCGTCGCGAATGCGCAGTCGTCGATGTCCAAGGGTTCCATGGGCTCATCCAGCTCGATGCAGAAAAACGCCATGGGCAACGGCAAATTCTGCCTGCAACCCTCGGGTTCCAGCAGCACGATGAACTGCAAGTATCAGACCATGGCCTCATGCCAACAGGCTGCGAAGTCGCAAAAAGGCTCGTGTGTCGCCAATCCCAACCCCAGCACCACAGGCTCAAAATAATTTTGTAGTTCGCGTGATTCGTTCTCGCTGTTCCGCGTCGGCCCGTCCGGCGCGGACGCGTGAGATTTTGCGTCTCAATTTGCTCACGCCATCTTTTGCAGAACATCAGGAACGCTCGCCCGCCCGCCTTCGTTGACCTCCTGATCGCCGCGAACGAAAGGAAAAGAAATATGGATAAAGATCGCATCAAAGGTTCGATTGAGCAAGGAAAAGGGAAAGTGAAGGAAGTCGCAGGAAAGGTGACCGGCGATGCTAAGCTTGAGACCGAAGGCAAAACGGAAAAAGTCGCCGGAAAAATTCAAAGCACGGTGGGCGGACTGAAGGACAAGGCGCGCGAAGCCGTCGATAACGAAGACTGACCGCTCCGCACAATAAGAACAACACGGCCCCGGCCTGCCATCAGGCCGGGTTTTCTTTGTGGCAACCCTTCATGCACGCGCTTCCTGCCGCGCGCCGAATCTGACGCCCCTCGCCTCCAATCCGAAGCCGGCGAATAGCGCGACGGCGACCGCGACGACGCCGGCCACAACCGCCAGAGCGAAAGCGTAATCGCCGTAGCTTTGCGCGAGCCCCGCTTGCAGCGTGGCATTGCCGGAGGCCAGCAGGTTTCCGAGTTGATAGGTGAACCCCGGAAACGTGCCGCGCACTTCATCGGGCGAAAGCTCATTGAGATGAGCAGGGACGATGCCCCACGCGCCCCAGCACCGCCACCTGCATCAGGAACGCCCCAATCGCCAGCAGCACAACCGAGGAGCCGTAGGCCCATAGCGGAATTACCGGCAATGCGAGCAAGGACGCGATGACTATCGCGCGGCGCCGTCCGACATGCTCGGACAATTCGCCGAAGCCGATGCCGCCGATGTTGCAGACCACGGCGATAATACCGACGACGTGCGGAGACAGATGACGCTGCACCTCCAGGAACGTGGGATAGATGTCTTGTGTCCCATGGCTGAAGAAATTGAAGGCGGTCATCAGCACGATGCTGAAAATAAATAGCCCGAGATTGCCGCGAATGACCCGCCAGATCTCGCCGGCGCTTATGCGCGAGCGCCGCGCCTCAAACGTGGGCGATTCGCCGACGCTGCTGCGGATGTAGAGCACCAAGAGCGCCGGCAAAGCGCCAATCATGAACATGCCGCGCCAGCCGATGATGGTGAACAGGGCTCCGTAGACGATCGAGGCGATCAGGTAGCCCGAAGGATGTCCCGCTTGCAGCAGGCCGGAAACGAAAGTAATCGAAAGCGTCGAGCGTCCAGCCGAGATAGCTTGCGACAATCACGTTGCGCTGGTTCGGCGTGAGATTGCGCAGGTCTTGCAGCGTTTCGGGAAAAGGCCATGAGATTCTCCCGCCGCGGATGGCGAGCGACCAACCACGGGTAATCCGCCGCGAGCGTCCGGTTCCGGCAGCGCCTGCGTGCGCATAACAAAAGGCACGGGATCAGGTCCCCCGCGCCTTTCGACGAGTCGAGATAGTAAGGCCTAAGCTCTGACTTCCTGCCGCTGAAATGCGACGTAACCTGCGACGAACAGGATGATCGTCGCGGCGACCAGCCCGACGATCTGCGGCCAGGCGATCAGCACGCTTTCGCCGAGCGGCAATGGCGCACCCATCACGGCTCCCTGCAATTGGCTGAGATAGACCGGTCCCAGCGTGCGCGTGCTCGGATCGAGCAGCGCCAGCACGGTCTCGCCGAACAGCGTCGAGGGCGACAGCCGCGCCAGCATTTGCGCACCGGTCACCAGCAAAGCCTGGTTATCCGCCGGCAAGAAGGCTTCGGCGATGCCGGGCGCAAGCGCTGGCCAGATAACAGTCAAGAAAAGCCACAGACCGAGCGTCACCAATGCCGCCGTTGCCGGCGAGCGGAAGACGACGGAAAACAGCATAGCAAGCGCAAGCCACACGCCGGCATAGGCGATGGTGACGAGCAGGAATATCATCGCGCGCGCCATCTCTTCGCCACCGGGGGGCACACCGAGCATGATGAGGCCAAGCCCAATCACAAGCAGCCACAGCGCAATCAAGCTGATCGAGAGCGTCGCGAGCCCGGCAAGAAATTTTCCAAACAACAGCGCGTCGCGATAGATCGGCTGCGACAGGATGCGCGACAACGTGCGGTGATTGTGCTCGCCGTTGACCGCGTCAAACCCCAGCCCGATCGCCATTAGCGGCACCAGGAAGCCAAGGAACGACACGAAAGACGGCAAGGGGTCGCGCGAGGTGGTGAACAGGCGCAGGAAAAGGAAAGGGTCCTCGGCGGTGACATTGCGCACCTGCGTGATGGCCGCGTAGACCGCAGCAAGGGCCGTCAGCACCACCAACCACTCCAGTACGCGCATGCGCGCGCTGGTCAAATGGTCCGACAATTCCTTCAATACGACCACACCGAGCCCGCGCCACGGAGAACCTTCACGCCGCATGACGCGCCTCCCCGGGCTTCACGCTCTGGAAGTAGCGCGTGTAGATCGTCTCGAGACTCGGCTGGTCGAAGGCGAGCCGCTTGAGCCGCGCGCCGGCCGCAACCACCTCGGCAGCGGCTTCCGGACGCACGTCGCGGTCGCACAGCAGGCGGAAATGTCCCTCCGCCGGTTCCTCCACCCCGCGCACGCCCGGGATTGCGCCCAGGCGCAGCGCGAGATGAGGCCCCTGCTCGGCTTCCACCTCGACTGCGAAGCCGCCGCCCAGCACCTGACTTCCCAATTCTGCAACGGTTCCCATCAGGGCGATCTTGCCGGCGTTGAACAGCGCGACCCGATCGCAGACATTCTGCACGCGGTCGAGCAGATGCGACGACAGCAGGATAGTCACGCCGGCCGATTTGAGCGACCGGATCAGTTCGAGGAACTCGACGCTCGCTTGCGGATCGAGGCCGTTGGTTGGCTCGTCGAGGATCGCGACCTGCACATCTTTCATGATGATCTCGGCAAGCCCGAGCCGCTGCCGCATGCCGCGGGAAAAGGTGGCGACGCGCTTGTCCGCTACATCCTCCAGCCTGACGCGCGCGAGCGCCGCCTCGATGCGTTTCTCGCGCTCGCCGAGCGCGATGCCGATCAGCCGCGCGGTGTAGTGCAGGTTATCGGCGGCGGAGAGATGATCGTAGAAGCCGACCGAATCCGGCAGGTAGCCGACGCGGCGCTTGACGGCCAAAGGTTCGCGCACCGGATCGTGATCGAGCACCCGCACTTTCCCCTCGCTGATATCGCAGAGGCCCAGCAGCATCAGGATCGTCGTCGTCTTGCCGGCGCCGTTGGGGCCCAGCACGCCGAAAATCTCGCCGCTCGCCACGTCGAACGAAATGTGGTCGACGACCGTGCTCGTGCCGTATCGCTTGGTGAGACCGGAGGCCTCGATGACGTATTTGTTCATCGGCGGCCAAACCGTGCAACCGCCCCGACCATAATCAGCAGCGCCGCGCCGATGATGCCGGCGCCGGCGATGCCCCAGGCGGTCGATGTCGTCACCGTCACGCGGAAGTGCGCATTGGCGTTCTCACCGCGCGACGATGCATTGAGCGTGGTCACGTAATCGCCGGCAATGGCTTTTGCCGTCGGGCGGATTAGCGCCTGCACTTCCTTGTGCTGGTTCGGCGGGATGCGATCGATGGTCTTGGGCTCGAACGTCACCTTCCAACCGCTCGGTGCGTTGCCCGAAAGCTGCACCTGCTCGGCCGGCGCAGTGCCGGTGTTGGTCACAACAATCGGAATGGATGTCTCAGTGCCGGCCGTCGCGCGCGCGCTCAGGATACCCTCCCGCCCGGCCAGCTCGAGCTTCGGCTCGCCGGTGATGTCGAGTTTGAGATCGGTCGTCGCGTGCGCGTCTTCGGCGGCGATGCGCGCGGTGACTTTATAATGTCCCGCGTCCACCGTGTTGGGCGGGACCACTTTCAGCTTCACGTCCTTGGTCTTGCCGGCGTCGACCGGAATGGCCGTGAGTTGCTGGCTGCCGTAGGCTTCCGTAAACGACGTATCGAAATTGCGCGGCGCCTGCGCGGCGAGGCTGACCAGCTCCTTCTTGCCGCTGTCGTTCTTGATGGTGAGCGTGTATTCGAAGCTCGAGGTCGAGGAGCCACGCAACTCGGGCAGCTGCGATTGCAGCGAGAGTTTCGCCGGCAGTTCCTTCGCGAGCGTCACCTCGACAGGCAGCGTGACCTGCGAATTGGAGCCTTGCGCTTTGATGGTGAGCGTTTGCGTGCCCATCTTGGCGTCTTTCGGGACGTCCAGTCGCAGGTCAAGCGACACGCTCGCATCGGTCGCCGGCATCGCGGCCGCCACCGGCTGGCCGCCACCGAGCAAAGTGGCCGTCCAGCCTGCCGGCACGCCGGAAACGGTAAGAGCCAGTCGCTCCGGCGCGAGGTCGTAATTCTGAAGCCGCAGGCTGATGTTCGAGGTCGTGCCGGGACGCACCGTGACCGCCGGATAGTCGGTCAACAGGTAAAGGCCCTTCACGTCGTGATTGGCGCTGTCGGCAAAGGCCGGAGCGGATAGGACAAAAACGGCGGCAGCAACCGCCAGAAATCGGTGGCTCATGACAGGCAACTCCGTGCGTGGACCTCTTTCGTCCCGCCAGATGCCGCCCCCAGATTGAGAACACGGCTCCCGACGGCCGTGGAAAGGAAGATCGGGTTTCGCGCCGAATAATGACGAAAATTTGGAACT
>JAICMO010000275.1 GCA_025929185.1 Pseudolabrys sp. | reverse complement strand
GTTCAGCGCAGCGCCAGGACGATTCTCGATGAGAACCGGCTGATGCCAATATGATTTAAGTTGATCGGCGACAAGCCGCGGCAAGGCATCCGCAAAGCCGCCTGGCGGCACGGGCACGACGATCCTGATTGGCCGATTTGGATAGTCAGATTGCGCCGAGGCTGGAGTCGATATCCCCGCCATCAAGGCTACGACCGCAACAAGACAAATGTTTCGACAGATGCGCCGCATGACAGGCCCGATCCTTGGCTGACGCAAGCATGTGACAGCGCCGTGATCGTGTCATGATGCGAATGTCCCAGCCGGACGAAATCAGTCGGCCATTTTCCAGGACAAATGTCCTGCTTGGCCGGACTTAGATGTCCCGCCCTTCGACCTTTTCCTGGAGCGTCTTCACGATGTCCGGAATTTTCTGCAAGCGCGGATAGATCGCGAGCGCGCGGCGGTAGACTTCGAGCGCCTGCTTGTCGTCGCCGATGTCCTGCAAGATCAGGCCGAGGCCGGCGAGCGCGCCGAAGTGGCGCGGCTCGCGCTTGAGCACCTCGCGAATGTCGGCGAGCGCCTTGCCGTAATCCTTTTCCGAATAATAGATCGTCGCGCGCCGGTTCCAGGCTTCGGTGTAGTCCGGCTTGATCTTGATGATGGCGTCGAGCAGCTTGAGCGCGAGCTTGTCGTCCTTTGCATCGACCGCCGTTTTCACGCGCGTCATCAGCAGATTGGTGGTGTCGCTGCGCGAGATGATCCAGAGCGCCCAGATGCGGCCCTCGATCGCCTTGGCGGTTTCGTCGTCGGGCGCGAGCTTGAGCGCTTCGAACAGAAAATCGAGATTGTGCGTCGGATCGCCGTGCTGGACGTGCGGAAGCTTGGCCGGCGGCTGCACCAGCGGCGCGGAAGGCTTCGGCGCCGGCTCCTTTGGCGCGGCGGCGTGCGCTGCCGTGCCGGCGAACACCAGCAAAGCCGCGAAAACGAGCGTCGGGAATCGCAGGCCCATGGACGGAATCTAGTGTTTCCGCCGGCTGTGGCCAATATGGGGCAACTTGGAATGGCCGCCTGAGCGGGCCGAAATCAGCCCTGCCGGGCCTTGAAGCGCCGGTTGGTCTTGTTGATGACGTAGACCCTGCCCTTGCGCCGCACGAGACGATTGTTGCGGTGGCGGCCGCGCAGGGATTTCAACGAATTGCGGACTTTCATGCGTGTCTCTGCTTCGGTTTTGCGGGTTTCTAGGCAGCCTTCCCTGTCCTGTCAATGAAAGCCGCGCCGGCGATGGTTAGGCCCGGATCGCTGCTCTAAAGTCGGGAACCGGAGGCCTCCCATGCAGCAAAGCCGCGACCGTTTTCTGACCACGCATACCGGCAGCCTGCCGCGACCGGACGACCTTATCCGCATGATGTACGCGAAGGAGGAAGGCGTGCCGGTCGATCCGGCGGCCTTGGCGGCGCGCGTGCGGCGGCCGTCGCCGAGGTGGTGAAGAAGCAGGCGGACGCCGGCGTCGATCTCATCAACGACGGCGAGATGTCGAAACCGAGCTATGCGACCTACGTCAAAGACCGGCTCGCCGGCTTCGGCGGCGCCGGCAACACGTTCGTCTATCAGGACCTCTCTGCGTTTCCGAACCTCCAGAAGCGCGTTTTCGGCGATCCCGGCCGTTCGCGGCGCAAGACGCCCGCCTGCAATGCGCCGATCGCGGTGCGCGATGTCGACGCGGCTCGAAACGATGCGGAGAATTTGAAAGCGGCGCTGGCGCAAGTGAAGGCTATCGGCGGATTCATGAGTGCCGCCTCGCCCGGCGTCGTGTCGCTGTTCTTCCGCAACGAGCACTACAAGGATTTCGAGACGTACATCTACGCTATCGCCGACGCCATGCGGTACGAATACGAAACGGTGACGAAGGCAGGGCTCATCTTGCAGATCGACTGTCCCGATCTTGCCATGGGCCGGCACATTCAATACGCCGACCTCAGCCTCGACGAATTCCGCAAGCGCGCGCGGCTGCACGTCGAGGCGCTCAACCACGCGGTAGCAAACATTCCCGCCGAGCAGCTCCGCATGCATTTGTGCTGGGGCAACTACGAAGGCCCGCATCACTGCGACGTGCCGCTCGCCGACGT
>JAICMO010000175.1 GCA_025929185.1 Pseudolabrys sp. | reverse complement strand
GTGATGTTCGACGTTCCGCCGCCGTTCCAGTCGCGAGGAATGGAGGCGTACAAGAAAACGTGGGATTTGTTTTTCAAATACCACAAGCCGTCACAGACGTTCGACATCGAGAAGCTTGAAATTACTGCCGGCGAGGATGTCGCCTTTGCTGTCGTTGTCATGCGGTGTGTGGCGAGCCAGGAGCCGGGCTGGTTTCCGTTCCGACTGACGATCGGGCTGCGCAAGATCGGCGGCGACTGGCGCATCATGCACGAGCATCACTCCGTCCCGGCTGAGGACTAGAGTGGTCGTGAAGATGGAGCACCATCATGAACAGCCAAACTTTCGCCGACTCGGCTGATGCCCAATTCAACTGCTGTCATGGCCGGGCTTGTCCCGGCCATCTCGATTCTGGAAACTCGGTGGGTGAAACAATACTGGGTCTACATCCTCGCCAGCAGGCCAGGCGGCGCGATCTACGTCGGCGTGACGAGCAACCTGGTTCGTAGGATCGCAGAGCACAAAGGCGGCCTCGTGCCTGGTCACACCAGGCGGTACGGCATCAACAAGCTCGTCCATTTTGAAGAGTACGATGACATTCAGCTTGCTCTGCAGCGCGAAAAGAACATGAAGCATTGGCCCCGTGCATATAAGACCCGGCTCATTGCTCAATCGAACCCTGCGTGGCGCGATTTGTATGACGAAATTGCATCGCCCTCCTAAGCGGGATGGCCGGGACAAGCCCGGCCATGACAGTCCTTTGTTACACTCGATCTTGGCGCTTGCTGGGCTTGGTGTGTGGCTCGTCGCCGCTCTTTTTCTGGTCATTTACATTCGAATGAGATCCAACAACCGTAGCCCGAATTGAGCGAAGCGAAATTCGGGAGTCTTCGCATTTCATTCCGTCTCCCCTCACATGAATCCCGGATTGCGCGGAAGATAGCAGCTCCAGTCTCCGAACGCCCGGTCGGAGACAAGCACCATCGGAAACGTGATGCGCATGCGGTGATCGGCGGCGACGCGGAGCGCGGCTTCGCAGGTCCCCGGCAGGAACGCCGATACCGGATCCGATCCGCTTTCAGCCGCGATCCTCAGCGTACTGCGAAGTGCCGGCGCCATTGCATCGCTCCTGGCGACGGCGAGCGGGCCGACGTGCCCCGTCGACGCGATATAGACGTATCCGATGCACTCGTCGCCGTCGTAAAGAAGAAATCCTTTCGTCGTCGGCTCACTGAGCAGGTACCTGTGGTGGTTCTCGCGCGAGAAGCCCAAGGCGCTCATATCCACGGCGGCAAGCGCCGCGATGTGCGATTCGGAAGCTTCCGCTCTTCTTAATTCGACGCGCGCGTCCGCGCCGGCAATCGCGAGCGCCTTGCGCTCGGCGCTGAACATGTAAACCGGCAGCCGGGGAAACATTCCATGGCGCAGGTAAAGGCCTTGCGAGATCGTGTTGAACGTGAACGTTATCAGCGCTCTCGTTTTCGCGCCCGCCTCATCGGCGTGACAAAGCGTTCGTCGCAACATTTCGCGCCCGATGCCGCTGCCTTGCATGCGCGGTGCAATGAATAACTCGGCAAGAAACCATAGCTCGCCGCACACCCAACTGAAGGCGGAGCCGACGATGTCGCCGCCGTCTTCCGCGACCCAGAGCCCGCGTGGGTCCTCCTTGAACGAGAAGAGCTGGAAAGCCGCGGGACGCACCGTCGCCATGGCGCCGAATCCATGCCGTTCGGTCAGATCGTTGATGCTGGTTACGATCAGTTCCTGGATGCGTTGCAGTTCGTCGGCCCGCGCAGGCCTGAACGTCACCGACATGAGAGCCCCTGCGCAAAATTTGCCGCGCCCATGCAGCCCCAGGTCGAAAGCTTTTGCAACCATTTTCGGCGCGGCGGTTCTTCGATAAGAGAACGGAATGAGCAAACGCTACCAAGTTATCATCGTCGGCGGCGGGCCGGTCGGGCTGGCGCTCGCGGTCACGCTCGGCATGCGCGGCATCGCATGCCTGCTGCTGGAACGGCGCGTGACGCAGGCGCGCATTCCGAAAGGGCAGAACCTCACGCAGCGCACGCTCGAGCACTTTTATTTCTGGGGCATCTCCGATGCGCTGCGCGCCGCGCGCGTCATGCCCAAGGATTATCCAATCGGCGAGGTGACGGCCTACGGCAGCCTGATGAGCGAATGGTGGCAGGCGCCGCCCGGCCGCGAGGTGGTGCGCCAGTTTTATTTCCAGACGAACGAGCGCTTGCCGCAATATCAGATGGAAGCGGTGCTCAAGCAAAAGCTCGCGAGCTTGCCTTCGGTCGAGTTGCGCTTCGGCTGGAACGCGACAAAGATCAAGCAGGACAGCGAGACCGTTCGCGTCACGGCGACAGATGAAAGCGGCGCGCGCGAAACGCTTGAGGCCGACTATGCCGTCGGCTGCGACGGTGGCCATTCGCTGGTGCGCGCTGAGATCGGCATTGCGCGCGGCGGCACCGATTTCGATCAGCTGATGATGCTCGCGGTCTTCCGCTCGCGCGAACTGCACGAAGGCTTGAAGCGCTTTCCTGAGCGCTCGACCTATCGCGTGATGCATCCGGATTACGACGGCTACTGGCAATTCTTCGGCCGCATCGACGTCGGCGAGGGCTGGTTCTTCCACTGTCCGGTGCCGGCGGGGACGACGAAGGAGAATTGCGATTTCCTCGGGCTCATTCGCAAGGCGGCCGGTTTCGATTTCAACGCCGAGTTCGAGCACGTCGGCTTCTGGGATCTGCGCGTCGCGGTGGCGGAAAAATACCAGGTCGGCCGCGTGTTCATCGCCGGCGATGCCGCGCACAGCCATCCGCCTTATGGCGGCTTCGGCCTCAACAACGGGCTCGAAGACGCGGTCAATCTCGGCTGGAAGCTTGCGGCGCGGCTGCAAGGCTGGGGCGGCGACGTGCTGCTGTCCTCCTACAGCGAGGAGCGCCGGCCGATTTTCCACGAGGTCGCGGAAGACTTCATCGCCAGACGCATCCGCAACGATGCGGAATTCCTCCGCCGCTA
The DNA here is from genome assembly GCA_025929185.1 of Pseudolabrys sp. Taxonomy (GTDB): domain Bacteria; phylum Pseudomonadota; class Alphaproteobacteria; order Rhizobiales; family Xanthobacteraceae; genus Pseudolabrys. Next base: position 4,189 of record JAICMO010000175.1, on the reverse strand, counting down.
TAATCCCGCGCGCGACCGTGCTGAATTCGAAAGGGCTTGGAGCGCGCGTGCGAGTGAGCTGGGCAAGCGCGCTCAAGTGTACGAGCCGCATTACGAAGGCTCGCCGGTGATTGCCGCGCCGCCGGGTGGCAAAAGCGGTGCACACGGCGAGCACATGCTGAAAGCGCGCGCGGGGCACCACCTCGCGCCGCAGCCGCTCTCGTCGGGTCGCAACGTGTTCGAGGAATTGGGTCAAGGCTTCACGCTGCTGGCGTTCGGCGAAGGCGATATGACGGCATTCGAACGGGCGGCGAAGACCAGGAACATTCCGCTCGACATCGTTCGCGATACGTATGCAGTCGAGCGGAAGTCCTACGAAGCGCGCCTCATATTGGTACGCCCCGATCAATACGTGGCCTGGGCCGGCGAAACCGTTCCGGCGAATGCCGGAGCGCTCCTCGATCGCGCGACCGGCCGCGCCTCTTGATTGCGCCTGATTTCCCTGCCACATGCGCCCGGTGAACAAGCCGCTTTCGCCCGCCGATTCGATCCCGCAGACGCCGCTCGCCGCGCAGGTCGAGCGCCGGCGAACGTTCGCGATCATTTCCCACCCGGACGCCGGCAAGACCACGCTCACCGAGAAGCTCTTGCTGTTCGGCGGCGCCATCAATCTGGCGGGGCAGGTGAAAGCGAAACGAGACCGCCGCTCGACGCGCTCGGACTGGATGGCGATCGAGCGCGAGCGCGGCATCTCCGTCGTCACCTCGGTGATGACGTTCGACTACGACGGCCGCGTGTTCAATTTGCTCGACACACCGGGCCACGAGGATTTCTCCGAGGATACTTACCGCACGCTCACCGCGGTCGACTCGGCCGTCATGGTGATCGACGCCGCCAAGGGCATCGAGGCGCGCACCCGCAAGCTGTTCGAGGTCTGCCGGCTGCGCGACATTCCGATCGTCACCTTCATCAACAAGATGGATCGTGAGAGCCGCGATCCCTTCGAGTTGCTCGACGAGATCGAGAAGACGCTGGCGCTCGACACCGCGCCAATGACGTGGCCGATCGGGCAGGGACGCGATTTTGTCGGCACGTACGATCTGATGGCGCAGACCGTGCGGCTGCTCAGTCCAGACGGCAAGACGAGCGAGCCGCGCCCGCCGGATATCCCTTCGATCATTCCCGCTGGCTCCATGCTCGACGCGAGCACGATCGAGGAAGAACTGAAGCTTGTGAAAGAGGCCTGCAAGCCGTTCGACTTCGCGTCTTTCCGCGAAGGTCACCTCACGCCCGTCTATTTCGGCTCGGCGCTGAAGAATTTCGGCGTCAGGGATTTGCTTGATGCACTTGCCAATTTCGCGCCGCCGCCACGCGCGCAGGTTTCCAATGCGCGCACGGTCGACGCGCGCGAGAGCGCGATGACGGCGTTCGTGTTCAAGATCCAGGCCAATATGGACCCGAACCATCGCGACCGCATCGCGTTCGCGCGGCTGTGCTCGGGCAAGCTCGACCGCGGCATGAAGGCGAAGCTGGTGCGCACCGGCAAGCCGATGACGCTGTCGGCGCCGCAATTCTTCTTCGCGCAGGATCGCTCGGTGGCGGACGAGGCTTACGCGGGCGACGTGGTCGGCATCCCCAATCACGGCACGCTGCGCATCGGCGACACGCTCACCGAAGGCGAAGAGATTTCGTTTCTCGGCGTGCCGAACTTCGGGCCGGAAATTTTGCGCCGCGTGAAACTTGGCGACCCGATGAAGGCGAAGAAGCTGAAAGAGGCGTTGCAGCAGATGGCGGAGGAAGGCGTCGTGCAGGTGTTCCGCCCGCTCGACGGCGCACCGGCGCTGGTCGGCGTGGTGGGCCCATTGCAGCTCGACGTGCTGAAGGTGCGGCTCAAGGAAGAGTATGGCCTCGACATCGATTTCGAGCAGCCGGAGTTTCAGCTGGCGCGCTGGATTTCAGCCGACGATGACAAGAAGCTCGACGATTTCGTGCAGGCAAACTATTCGAGCGTGGCCGACGATCTCGACGGCGACCGCGTGTTCATGGCGCGCAACCAGTTCATCCTCGATTACACGCGCGAGCGCGCGCCCGGCCTGACGTTCACGGACATCAAGGATGTGAAGGACAAGGGTGTCTAACCGAAACCGTCATTCCGGGGCGCGACCGTCAGGTCGCGAACCCGGAATCCATAATCGCGGCGCTGCGGAGTATGGATTCCGGGCTCGCCGTCATAGCGCGTCGAAGACGCGCGTAAACGCGCTTCTGGCGGCGCCCCGGAATGACAAACTATCAGTTCACCTTCACATTCGCCGCTTTGATGATCGGGGCCCAGCGCGCGATCTCGCCGTCGATCTGCTTGCGGAACTCTTCCGGCGACGAGCCGACCGGCTGCATCAACTGCACCGCGAGCTTGTCGCGAATATTTTGCAACTTGAGAATCGCGATGACGTCCTTGTTGATCGCATCGACAATCGCTTTCGGCGTGCCGCCCGGCGCGATCAGGCCCATCCACGCATCGGCTTCGACATCGATGCCGCTTTCCTTCAGCGTCGGAATGTTCGGCAGGAACGGCGAGCGCTTCGCGGTGGAGACCGCGAGCATCTTCACCTTGCCGGCCTTTGCCTGGGGTAAAACCGAAATGGCGGGCATGCAGGCCATTTGCGCGTCGCCGCGCATCACGGCCAGCATGGCGGCGGGCGAGCTCGTGTAAGGCACATGCACCAGCTTGGTGCCGGATTTCAACGCGATCGCCTCCATCGCAAGCTGCGACAGCGAGCCCGTGCCGATCGAGGCAAAATTGTATTTGCCCGGCTCGCGCTTGATGAGCGCAAGCAGGTCCGCAACCGAATCGACCTTGAGCGAGGGATTGACCGCGAGAATGCTCGCCTGCGTGATGAGCTGCGTAATCGGTGCGATATCGGTTTTAGGGTTGTACGGCAGCTTCGAGAACAGCAGCGTATTGATGGCGAGCGGTCCGCCGATGCTGATGCCGATGGTCGAGCCGTCGGGCTTTGCCTTCGCGACGGCGTCGGTGCCGAGATTGCCGCTCGCGCCGGGCTTGTTTTCCACGACGAAGGTCGCGTTCGGATGGCGCGTCTTGAGCTCTTCAGAGATCAGCCGAGCGACGGTGTCGGGCGTCGAGCCGGGGCCGAACGGCACGATGATCTTGACAGTGCCGCTCGGCCACTCTTGCGCCTTGGCCGGAATTGCGGCGACGGCCGTCAGCATCAACACCAATACGAAACGCAATTTCATGGCAGCTTTTCCTCTTCAATCACGCGTCGCGTCCAAGAGACGCGCCGCCGTTTTCAAGCAGTTCTTGCAGCTTATCGACCGAAATATCAACGCACGCGGCATTGTCCGCAACGGCAAGATGCGCCGCGGTTCCGGCGGCTTGTCCCATGACGAAACAGCCGCCCGAAACGCGCGCGGCGGATTGGCCCTCATGCGTCATCGAGGCGCAGCGGCCCGCCACCAGCAGATTGCGGAAACCGGCTGGCGTCAGCATGCGATAGGGAAGGTGATTGAAGCCGCGCGAGCCCGGAATGTCGGGCCAGCGCCATTCCACATCGCCGGCCTTGTGATTTTCGATCGGCCAGCCGTTGACGCCGACGGTGTCCGGAAAACTGGCGCACGAAAGAACATCGTCTGCGGTGAGCTGGTAGCGGCCCGTTATGCGCCGCGTCTCGCGCACGCCGAGTTGCGGCGGAATATCGACGACGTAGGCGCTGGCAAAGCCCGGCACCTCGCTGCGCAGGAATTCAAAGAAGGCGAGCGCCTGCTTGCGGCCCTCGATTTCGCCGAAACTCAGTTCAAGCGCGTCGGTGCCGTCGATGGCGCGGCCGTTCGCCGCTTTTACCTGGGTGACATTGACGCGCCACTCGATCGAATGTTTCTGCGGCCGCACGATCGCGCCCTTGCGCGGAAAAAGCATGCCGCGCCGCTCGGCGGCTTCCATCAGCGCCGGGATCGAGCGCCACGCTTCGCCGGCGACATTTGGATCGACGCCGTTCACGCGAAACATCATGGTCGGATAAAGCGTATTGCCGTGCTCGTCCCCTTGCTCGAACGCGGCCCCGGCAAAGGCGGCAAGGTCGCCGTCGCCGGAGCAGTCGATGAACACGCGCCCGAGGATGGCGCTGCGTCCGGATTTCGTTTCAATCAGCAGCGCCCTGATCGTGCCTTCGTCCTCCATCAGCACGCCGGCGGC
>JAICMO010000216.1 GCA_025929185.1 Pseudolabrys sp. | reverse complement strand
GCCTGCGTGATCGCGGTCTACACCAAGGATGTCGCCGACACGAAAGCGAAAGAGGGAACCGAACTCGGAAAACAGAAGGGCTATCCGCTCTATTTTACAACGGAGCCCGAGGAGTAAGCGGCGGCAGCTTCTATTCTTTCAGCGCGGTGCCGGACGAAGCAGATCGGGTCCTTGGCCTCCGGCGCGCGAATTTTCCGTCACAATTGAACTTGTCGTCCCCCGCCGGGTTAAGGCCTTGCGCTGGATTATGCAACGCCAGCGTGTCACGGGGGACTGCATGCATTTCCTCGCTGCGCTCGACGTTTCCATCTATCGCGCGATCAACGGACTTTGCGGCACCAGCCCGCTTTTGGACCGTGTCGTCTATCACATCAGTCCGCTTAGGGGCGTGCTGTTCATGGGCATCTTCGGCCTGTTGTGGTTCCGCGAGGACAAATCCCGCATACGGACGCAGGAAAAGCTGATCTTGCTCATTCTCGCCGTCCTGGTGGCTCTTCTGGTCAACCGGACCATTTCCACGCTGCTGCCGTTCCGCATCCGTCCCATGTACGCGATCGGCGCCAATCCGCCGTCATTCTCCTGGTCTCTCGACCTCGAAAACTGGAGCAGCTTTCCGAGCGACAATGCGAGCTACCTGTTCGCCATCGCCACCTGCATCTGGTTGGTCTCGCGGCCGTGGGGAACGGCGTTCGGCGTCTTCAGCGTCGTCGCTCTGGCGGAACGCGTTTATCTCGGCATCCATTATCCGAGCGACATCCTCGTCGGTGCGCTGCTCGGCATCTTGAGCGCGATCGCCGTCGAGCGTGAGGTGTTTTATCGCCGCATCGCGGCGCCGTTGCTCGCGTTCGAAAAAAGCGCGCCCTCCTACTTTTACGGCGTGCTGCTGTTCGTGCTGGCCGAGGTGGTGACCGGTTTCCAGAACACGCGGCGCATTGCTGTAGCGCTGGTGCACGTGTTCACTGGATTCCATGGATAGCACCGCTCGACAGGACCCCGCGCCATCGTCATTTTAACGGGCGGTCCATTGACATCGCCACGGGGGCTGGGCGCGCTCGGTCGTGACCCCGGCGCGAGCGCAGATCATTGCGAGGGGCAACCATGCAACGTGTCCTCATCACCGCCGGCGCCGCCGGCATCGGCCGCGAATTTGCACGCGCCTTCGCCGCCGAGGGGGCGAAGGTTTTCATCTGCGACATCGACGAGAAATCGCTCGGCGAACTGGCGAAAGAAATTCCCGGGCTTGTCGCCAAGCGCTACGACATGAGCGCCCGCGCCGAGATCGAGCGCATGGTGCCGGGCGCCATCGCCTCGCTCGGTGGCCTCGACGTGCTCATCAACAATGCCGGCATCGCGGGCCTCACGCTGCCTGTCGATCAATATCCGCCGGACGATTGGGACAAGGTGATCGCGGTCAACCTCACCGCGATGTTCGACGTGACGCGGCTCGCGATCCCGCATCTCAAGCAGTCAAAGGCGGGGTGCATCATCAACATGTCATCGATCGCGGGACGCTACGGCTTCGCCAACCGCTCGCCTTATGCCGCGACCAAATGGGGCGTGATCGGCTTCACAAAGACGCTGGCGATCGAACTCGGTTCCTTCGGCATCCGCGCCAATGCGATTGCGCCGGGCGCGGTCGACGGCGAGCGCATCCAGCGCGTCTTTCGCGGGCGCGCGCAGATTTCCGGGCGCTCGACGGAGGAGGTTCGGAAGGAAGCCTTCTCGCAGCAGTCGATCGACGGCTTCATCGATCCGCAGGACATCGCCCAGCTGGCGGTGTTTCTCGCCTCCGATGCGGCCAAGTCGATTTCGGGGCAGGTGATCCCGATCGACAACGACCGGCAACGGGCGTGAGGTGGGGGACTTCGCGGTGAATTGGATGCCTTTACCCGCCTCGCCTGCGGCTCAGGCGTCGTGCGTTGGCCCTGACGCGCTTGCGATAGCGCCGGACCACCTTTGCGGTCGTGCCGCCTGTTGCCAGGGTGACGCCCGCCGCCATCGCCTCGCCGACCTTCTCGGCGGCCATGCGGCTCGCCTCGGCGCGGGCGCGCCGTCCGCCACCGGCGAGCTTCATCAGGCGCATTGCGACGACATGGCTCGATTCAAGCGCAAGCATCGCGGCGGCGAACCAAGGAAACTTCGCGCGGCGCATCCTTGACATCATTTACGGCTTCGGCGCGTAGCGCGACGAATGGGTCGCGCGGCTCACTTTGATGATGTCGCCGTGCGCCGGGTCCGGCGGCGTTGTGATGGCGAGGTTCTCGGGCCAGGCGGAAATCTTCCGCAGATCGCCAACCGTTTTGGCGGAGACGCCAAGATTCGGATCGATCTCGACCCGCATCCGGTCCGGCCAGCCGCCGAGAAGCGTCTGTAGCGCGGCGACGTTTTTTGCTTTGAAATGCATGAGGCTTCCTCCCGTAAGGACCGACGGGCCGACGGGAAAGTCTTCGCTGCCGATGACAGCTTGAGGAGCGATCCGGTCAGTTTTGTCAACGCAAATGATAGCGCACAGTGGGGCGGAGTGAGGGCGGCGGAGTAGGGAACCGCTTCTGGCCCGCATGAGCGACGCGATTGCGAGAGGGCGGTTCCGGATTTCGCGACGCTCGTCGGGCTACTGGCTGGTGGCGCTCCGCGCTAGGCTTGCTGACCTGATGCCGCTTGTTGCGCATATTTCCGCCATCACCCATCGCGGCCGCGTGCGCGCGCAAAACGAAGACACGATCGTGGTCGGCGGCTGGCTGTCTCCGGTCGAAGTGGAGGAACCGCGCACCTTCCGGCATCCGCTTGCGCCGCCGCTTGTCTGCGCGGTTGCCGACGGCTTGGGCGGGCACCTTGCCGGCGAGGTCGCGAGCCGCCATGCCGCGCAGCAGCTCGCCGCGGCAGGCGCGCGGCTTGCGAGCGTTGAGGTCGTGCAGGAGACCTTGCGCCGCATCAACGACGAGCTTTATCGGGCCATGGCGGAGGACCCGGCCTGCGCGGGCATGGGCACGACCGTCGCCGGCCTTGTGCTCGGCAAGCGCCTCATCTGGTTCAATATCGGCGACAGCCGCCTCTATCGCATTCGCGACGGCCATCTTGCGCAAATGAGCATCGATGATACGCCGCCCGGCCCGAGCAGCGGCCTTATCACGCAATCGCTCGGCGGAGCGTTGCCGGCGGAACCCATATCGCCGCATGCCGGGGAGGGGCCGCTATTCGCGCCGGCGCGTTTTCTTCTCTGTAGCGATGGCCTGACGGACATGCTCGACGACGGCGACATCGCGGATTGCGTGACGCTCCCCGATGCCGAGGCCGTCACGCAACTCTTCGATCACGCAATGCGCGCGGGCGGCGCGGATAACGTGTCGATCGTGGTGGTGAGTGTGGAGGAGGGGACGTAGTCTGGGGCTGAGCGACTTGTCCGCCGAGATTCGCAGTCCGGATGACGCGGAGCGTCATTCTGGGAAAGCTTTGCCGAAAGAACACAGAGTTCGGATCTCGCCTCGCTCCATTCGAGCTACGCACGCTTAGCTCGATCAGGCCAGCGGCTTTTCAGCAGAAATATGTACTTGACATAGGTACTTATATGTTTACATTTATACCATGGAAATCACCAAAGCGCGGAGGTTTAGCGATGTCGAAATATACGCCGCTGGCCGAGTACCTAAAAAGTCAAGGGGGGGATTATGTTCCCTTAACCTTCACCGAAATCGAGCGGATCACGGGCGTAAAGTTGCCGCCGTCGGCGATGAAGCATCGTCCTTGGTGGAGCAACAATCCGCATAACAGCGTGATGACCAAGGTGTGGCTCGACGCCGGCTTCGAGAGTGAGCAGGTCGATATGGAAAAACGCAAGCTGGTGTTCAAGCGCGTGCGCGGGCTGAAGGCGGCGGGCGGCGAGGACGAAGACTTCGTTCATCCGGCCTATGGCGCGATGAAGGGCCTCATTCGCATCATGCCCGGCGTCGACCTCACGCAGGCCGCCGATCCTGAATGGGCCGATCGGCTCGACGCCGAGTACGGGCCCGAAAAACGGGAGCGGTGAGTGCAGCCGCTCTTGTGGGACACGCACGCGGCGATCTGGATTTCCGAGAAGGCGCGGCTCTCGCAAGCCGCGCTTGACGCACTGCGTGCGGCGCACCGGGAAGGCGCGACATCCTACGTATCGCCAATCACGGCCTGGGAAATCGGTATGCTGGCCTCCCGCAACAGGCTGCAACTCCTGATTCGCCCCGAACGCTGGTTCGCCAATCTGTTAGAAATGCCGGGCGTGAAGCTCGCCGACATGTCGCCGGATGTGCTGATCGCATCATCCTATCTGCCGGGAAAACCGCCGAACGATCCGAGCGACCGCATCATCGCCGCGACCGCGCGCGAGCTCGGCGCCACGCTGCTCACGCGCGACCGCGCGCTTTCGGATTATGGCGAGCAGGGGCATGTGAGTGTGGTTGAGTGTTGAGCGTATGAGCACGGCTGAGGTCGTCATCAAAGGCCAATTACTCGGTTCCAATCCGCTATGTACATATAGAGTCGCTGAAATTCACTCGGCAGCAGCATTCGATTGTGAGCGATAAAGTTTCTCGCTTTTTCGATTTCATCCATGCGCTGCTTTAGCCAGTGCTGTGTTGGAATAATATCTTTGAAACAATCCCACTTTGCGATGACAATCTGGGCTAGTTGGCCAAAATCCACAAATCCTAGCAGATCGGCCTTTTCTCCTTCGAGCCATGAATCCTTTAGGGCAGTTTCTCGTCGACTCTCAACATGTTCTTTTATTTTAGGTGGCAATTTCTCTTGCCAATTCGAACCATCGCCTTCTTCCAACGCATCCCGAAGGAAGTCCCGAACTTCATTTTCGAAACAAAACAGCACCGCAAATAGACGGGCCATCTCCAAAGCCTGATTCCGTCGCGCTATGCCGAATGGTGCTAG
>JAICMO010000250.1 GCA_025929185.1 Pseudolabrys sp. | reverse complement strand
GTGCTGGGCGAAGACGGCAAGTCGCGGATCGTGGGCGACGTCGCTTTCGCCGAGGCGGTCAAGATCGCCGGCGCGATCACGCCGGTTCCGGGAGGCGTCGGGCCGATGACGATCGCGTGTCTGCTGCTCAACACGTTACGCGCGGCCTGCGCGCAGAACGGGCTGGCGGAGCCGGCGATCTGAGCGCCGCCGTTCAAGACGGCGCCCCGCCTGTCGTCATCGCCGGGCCCTTTCCCTCCGATTCCGATTAGGACGACACTGTGCCGCCATAAGCGTGATGGCCGGGACAAGCCCGGCCATGACAATCGATAATCCGTTCACTTGTGAGACTTACGCCTGCCAGGCGTAGGCGACCTTATCGAGGGTCTTCGCGCCGAAGCGCTCAGAAGAGCGCGCGACCGCACGTCCGCCGAGCGCGCGATAGAAATCCATCGCCGGCTCGTTGTCGGACAGCGCCCAGACGACGAGGCTCTTCAGCCCGCTTTGCACGAGGTCCTTGCGCGCGGCGTTGAACAGGCGCCGACCGAAACCCAGGCCCTGGAACTCAGGACGCAGATAAAGCTCGTAGACTTCCCCGTCGTAGAACAGGCTGCGCGCGCGGTTGCGGCCGTAATTCGCGTAGCCGGCGATACGGTCGCCGAACTGAAGGATGGTGATACGGCTGCCCTTGCGGATCGCCGAATCCCACCAGTCGGGGCCGCGGCGAGTGATCAGCTTGTCGAGTTCGTTGCCCGGGATGATTCCCTGATAGGCCGTGCGCCACGCTTCGTCGTGCGTGTCCGCAACGTCCGAGGCATCGGACGTCTTGGCGCGGCGAATCTCTATGAGGGTCGTACTCATCCGAAGATAGAAGCAACGAACCCCGGGCCCTTCAAGCCCTATCGTTAACGATGGGTTAACGGTGTGGATTAGTGGTCACAGCAGGGCTTAACGGCGAGTCGGGAAAGGAAAAATCCCGAGTCGGAACAAGCGCCCAGTGTTTCGCGTCGGGCATTTACGGCCGTCGGAGGCGAATTCGCGTTCGCGCGTATCCGCCTCCGATATCCGGTCAGGATTTCGCCGTTGCACCGCGAATCACGTTCATGCGCGCCACGGTCTTGGGGCTCGCCTGCAACGTCTGGAAGATCACGCAGTAACGGTGGGTAAGCTCGAGCAAGCGGTCGACGTCCTGTTGCGGCGCGTCCGTTTCGACGTCGAAGTGCAACCGGATCTCCGTAAAGCCGACCGGCACGTCGTCCGACACGCCGAGCGTGCCGCGCAGGTCGACGTCGCCCTCGGCCGTGACCGCGGCGCCGCGGATCGGAATCTCCAGCACCGCCGCGGCCGCGCGCATCGACACACCGGCACAGGCAATCAGCGCCTCGAGCAGCATGTCGCCGGAGCAGAGCTCGCGCCCCGAGCCGCCGGCCTTCTGATGGATGCCGGCCACGGCAAGCCCGCGGCCGGTATCCACCTTGCAGGTGACGGTCGAGGCGTCCGCCTCGCCTGTCGCCCGCAAGGTCAGGAAGGCCGACGCGGCGTCCTTGCGAAAGCGATCCTTGATTGGCCCCTGCGTGGCGCGGAATGTCGCGATGTCCATGTTGGTGTGCTCCTGCGCTTATTCGGCCATGACGGCGCCGGAGCCGCCGAACTCGGACGGAAAATCCTTGAGCTTGGGCAGGCCGTCCTTCATCGGCAGGACCGTCTCGGCATAGTTGACGTGCACCCCGGGCTTGAACGGCAGGCCGGGAATGGTCGCCGCATAGACGTCGGTCAGACCCAGCGGCGGATGGTCGGTCATGACGTGGCCGCCGCATTTCTTGCAGAATTGCCGGTCGCTGACGGGCGTCTTGGTGTGGGTGCCGATGTGCTCGGCGCCCTTGGTGACCTTGACGTTGGCGGGCTTCCACAACGTGAAGGCGTTGACCGGCCCGGCCGACCATGAGCGGCACGAGGCGCAATGGCAGTAACCCATCACTTCGGGCGATCCCGTCGCCTCGATCTCGACCGCACCGCAGAAACACGCACCCTTGTAAGTCGTCATTCTCGTTCCGCCTGTGTTTGAGATTCCGGACGAGCCGGCGCCAGAAGCGGGCGGCTCAGGGCGCCTCGTTTAAACGCAAGCACGGCGGATTGAATGTCGGCGCGTCCGCGCTGCTTGACACGGCGTCCGGATTCCGAGATTGGCGAGGCCAACCTAGGGCAAGGGAATGGGCGCGGATGTACTGTCCGATCTGTTGAAGGCCGTTCGGCTTACGGGTGCGGCGTTCTTCGAGATCGTCGCCGACGGGCCCTGGGCGGTGGGATCGCCGTCGTCGGACTTGATCTTGCCGAAGGTCCTGCCCGACGCCGATCACCTGATCGCCTATCACGTGGTCACGGCAGGCGAGTGCTACGGCAAGCTGTCGGGTGGTGAGCCGGTGCACCTCAGGGCCGGCGAGGTCATCGTTTTCGTCAATGCCGACGCGCACGTCATGTCGAGCGCCGCACAGGGCAAGGCGCAGCCTTTCACCACCGATGCGCTGGAGATCGCGTCCGTCGGACGCATGCCCTATTGCATCAACTACGCCGACGGAGGCCCGGTCACGACGCGGATCGTCTGCGGCTATCTCGCCTGCGACAAGGGTCCGTTCAATCCGCTGCTCGACAACCTGCCGGCGGTGATCAAGGCCGGCGACCCGGACCGTCATACCGGCTGGATCGGCCAATTCATCCAGTACGCGCTCGCCGAAACGGCCGAGCAGCGCGCCGGCAGCGAGAGCGTGCTGACGAGATTGTCCGAGTTGATGTTCATCGACGTGCTGCGCCGCTACATCGAAACGCTACCGCCGGAGCGCGCCGGCTGGCTCGCCGGATTGCGCGACCCGTTCGTCGGCAAGGCGCTGTCCTTGATGCACGAAAAGCCGGCGCGAGACTGGACCCTGGAGGACCTGGCGCGCGGTGCCGGCGCGTCGCGCTCAGTGCTGGCCGAGCGATTCACCGCCGTCGTCGGCGTTCCGCCGATCGCCTATCTCGCCCGATGGCGGATGCAGCTTGCCGCGGAGATGCTGACGCGCGGCGCCGACAACATGGCGTCGATCGCCGCCGCCATCGGCTACGATTCCGAAGCCTCGTTCAGCCGGGCATTCAAGAAGATGCTGGGCCTGCC
>JAICMO010000027.1 GCA_025929185.1 Pseudolabrys sp. | reverse complement strand
TTGATTCTCCCTGCCCGGTGCTGCCCGCCCGGCATGCGGCGGGAGCTCCCAGTGCACCGCCCGCACTGCCGACACAAGCAACGGGCGCAAGCGGGGACGCAAAATCCATGAAGATCGTCACGGCCATCATCAAACCTTTCAAGCTCGACGAGGTCCGCGACGCCTTGACCTCGATGGGCATCCAGGGGCTGACCGTCAGCGAGGTCAAAGGCTACGGGCGGCAAAAGGGGCACACGGAAATCTATCGCGGCGCCGAATACGCCGTGAGCTTCCTGCCGAAAATCAAAATCGAAGTCGCGGTCCCGTCCGATCAGGTCGACAAGGTCGTCGGCGCGATTACCGCGGCCGCAAAAACCGGACAGATCGGCGACGGAAAAATCTTTGTCGTTGGCCTCGATCATGCCGTGCGCATCCGCACCGGCGAGACCGACGCCGCCGCGCTCTAACCCACGCGAAACGAATACGCACAGGAGTTAATGATGACGTTCAGAAAATCGTCCCGCGTGGGGCTTCTCGCTCTCGCCTTCGGGATCTTGCTCGGCCTTTTCCTCAGTGTCGCAAGCTTCGACACATCATACGCACAGACGCCCGCTCCGGCGGCCGCCGCGGCGACGCCGGCTCCGCCGCCGCCCGCTTGCGCCAACGATCCCGATCCGAAGAAGGCCGTGCTCGAAAAATGCACGCCGAATTCCGGCGACACAGCGTGGATGCTCACCTCGATGGCGCTGGTGCTGATGATGACGGTGCCCGGCCTCGGGCTGTTCTACGGCGGCATGGTGCGCAAGAAGAACGTGGGCGACACCGTGATGACGAGCTTTGCCGTCACGTGCCTCGTCACGATCATTTTTGCCGTCTGCACATACAGCATGGCCTTCACCGCCGGCTCGCCGTTCATCGGCGGATTTAGCCGCGCGTTCCTGCAAGGCATCCTGAGCGACATCTCGAAAGGCATCGGCAATCCCAATCCTTTGGCGCCGACAATCCCTGAAACCGTCTACATGTGCTTCCAGATGACGTTCGCGATCATCACGCCGGCGCTGATTGCCGGCGCCTTCGCGGAGCGCATGAAATTCTCGGCGATGCTGTGGTTCATCGGCTTGTGGGCGATTCTGGTCTATGCGCCGGTCGCGCATTGGGTCTGGGGCCCGGACGGTTTCCTGTCGAACGGCAATTCCGACGCGGTCGTGAAGGTGCTCGACTTCGCCGGCGGCACCGTCGTGCACATCAATGCGGGCGTCGCGGGTCTCATCTGCGCCATCTGCCTCGGCAAGCGGCGCGATTTCGGTCCGCCACACAACATGGTGCTGACTTTCATCGGCGCCTCGATGCTGTGGGTCGGCTGGTTCGGTTTTAACGCCGGCTCGGCTGTGAGCGCCGGCATGCAGGCGGGAATGGCAATGACGGTGACGCAGATCGCAACGGCAGTCGCCGGTTTCACCTGGATGCTGGTCGAGTGGGCCGCGCGCGGCAAGCCGACCGTCGTCGGCATCTGCTCGGGCGCGGTCGCGGGGCTTGTCGCGATTACACCGGCCTCCGGCTTTGTCGGCCCGGTCGGCTCGATGTGCATCGGCTGCGCGGCCGGCGTCGTTTGCTACTGGGGCGTTACCGGCCTCAAGCACGCGCTCGGCATCGACGACGCACTCGATACATTCGGCGTACATGCAGTCGGCGGCATCGTCGGTGCGTTGCTCACCGGCGTGTTCGCCATCAACGAATACGGCGGCACGTCCGGGCTCATCGAGGGCAATGCCGCCCAACTCCTCAATCAGGTCGAAGGCGTTCTGATCGTCATCATCTACGACGTCGTCGTCTCGCTGATCCTGCTCAAGGCGATCGACGCGATGATCGGCCTGCGCGTGACCGCCGATGTCGAGCGTGAAGGCCTCGACCTCGCGCTGCATGGCGAGGTCGTCCAGTAACGCATCGATCCGAAACGGCAGCGGCGGAAACCCGGTGCTGCCCTTTCCGTCGAAACCTCGGTTCCGCGCAGGGACCGGGGCCGCACCGTTTTTTTCGGGCGAGGGGCGTTACAGGCCGCCGTGCCTGGTGAAATAAAATTGGACATGCCCTATTTTTTGGCCGCCATTGCGTCGACGACAATGGCAGCGGTTCCCAACTCGGCGCCGGTGGCCTTGCGATAGCGGTCGATTGCATCGATCCACCGGCCCTGCGCCAGCAGCTTCTTGATCTCCGTGCGAAGCGTGTCCGGCATTGCGGCAGCGCGCGCAGCGCCTTCCGCCATCTGCCGCTCACCTTCCGCGCGCTGCTGCGCAAAGAAGGCCAGGCCCTTTGCATTGGGACAGGGATCAACCGTGTACCAGCGCCCGTTCGCCTGCGCCAAAAGCCGGATCAAATACATCGGATGACCATCGCTGGTTTTGGCATCGATCTGCATCTGATGTGTTGGCTCGACCGGATAGGTAAAACCGTCTGCGGGCAGGACACCCAGCGGCGGCGGTCCGGAAAGCGGCTTGATGCTCTTGACCGTGTAGGTCGTCCCGAGCTTGGCGCCGGTCCGCAGCTCATCCTTGAAGCTGAATTCAAAATAATCGCGATTGGCGTCGTTGATGCACGCAAGCGTGGCCGGATGAAAGAGCGCCTTTACCTTTGCCTCGTCCTGAGACCTGATTGCCGCGATCCATGCATCGGCGAATTGCTGCTGCACTGCGTCTGGAGACTGCGCTGAGACTGGATGTGGATGCGCGAGCATGAGCGCGAAAACAGTTGCAAGCGCAGCGTGACGCAAAATGGTGCGGGAAAAGTCAGCCGTCATAGAGTTGCCTGCCGAGGGTTACACTCGAATTGCCGACGCGGATGGACTCTTTATAAATCTACTCCGATCTTCCGTAAAAATTCCCGGCCGCCGCACCCGCTTGGCCTTGCGCGGGCGTTTCATCCACGCCTTGATCTTGGGCCATTCCTTAGGAGTTCCTCAAACGAGCATTGAACCGATGGTTTGCACTAAACTTGAGCTGAGTGATTTTTGAACTTAAAACTAAAGATAAAGCAGATACTTAGGGCCAGCTCTCGCCCTTACCTCATGGCCTCTGCGCCCCCTGAAGGGGCGTGATAGTTAATCGGGTCTTAACCTCGCCGTCCTTAATGTGGCTAAAGCCTTGGTGCGGGCAGTCGGGCCCGTTTTTTTCGTGTGACCGCATGTTCAGCATGAGCGCCGCGCACCAGCCGATCCCCTCCTGCTCCGCCCCGGCCGGGGGACGCTCGCCCTTCGTGCGGCTGACCGAGCTCATCGCCGATATCAAACCGGGCAAGCCGGTCATCAACCTCTCGGTCGGCGAGCCGCAGCATCCGATTCCATCGTTCGTCGGCCCTGAACTTCAAAAGCATCTCGACGAATTCGGCCGCTATCCGGCCAACAAAGGCACGGAGCCGTTCCGCCGCGCGGTCGCCGTGTGGCTTAACCGGCGCTATCGGCTTGGCCGCGCCGTCGATCCCGAGCACGAGGTGCTGGTGCTGAGCGGCACGCGCGAGGGCCTGTTCCTCGCCGGCATCGCTGCAAAGCGCTACGTGCCGGCCCGCGCCGGCAAGCCGGCGATGCTGATCCCCAATCCTTTCTACGCTGCATATGGCGCGGGCGCCGCGGCGGCCGATTGCGAACCCGTGTATCTGCCCGCGCGCAAGGCGAGCGGCTTCCTGCCCGACCTCGATGCGTTGAGCGACGAATTGCTCGCCCGCACGGTGGCTTTCTACATCGCGTCACCTTCCAATCCGCAAGGCGCCGTCGCCGATTTCGATTACCTTACCAAGCTTGCCACCCTCGCGCGCCGCTTCGGCTTTCTTGTTTTCGCCGACGAGTGCTATTGCGAAATCTATCATCGCGATCCCCCGCGCGGCATGCTCGAGGCAAGCGCCCCCGAGTTCAAAAACGTTGTCGCCTTTCATTCGCTGTCGAAGCGCTCAAATCTTCCCGGCCTGCGCGTGGGCTTTGCCGCGGGCGACCGGCGCTTCCTCGCCGCGTTTCTCGAATTGCGCAACGTCGCCGCGCCGCAAGTGCCGGCGCCTGCGCAACACGTCGGCGCTGCCGCGTATGGCGACGAAAAGCACGTCGAGGAAAATCGGCGCCTCTACAATGCCAAATTCGATCTCGCCGACCAGATCGTCGGCAACCGCTATGGCTACAGGCGCCCGGCCGGCGGGTTTTTCCTCTGGCTCGACGTTTCGGCGCACGGCGGCAGCGAAGCGGTGACGCGGCGACTCTGGCAGGAGGCCGGCGTGCGCGTCGTGCCCGGCCGTTATCTCGCGCGCGAGCAGGACGACGGCAGCAATCCGGGCGCCGATTACATCCGCGTCGCCATGGTTCAGGACAAGGAGGCCACCGCCGAGGCGTTGCATCGCATCGTCGCGGTATTGGGTTGATTACATGCAAATACTTCAACGAACCCACTCTCCCGCTCGTCCCCGCGTAAGCGGGGACCCAGTGCTGGATTCCCGCTTTCGCGGGAATGAGCGGAAGGCGGCTTGAGCATGGCTTCCACAGATCGCAGCGTCGACGCCGTCGCCTTCGTCATCGAGCACTTCCGCGACATCTTGCGCCGCCGCGTGAGCGAGATCATCGGCCTTGCGTTGATTTCGGTTGCGTTGCTCGGCGCGACCGCGCTCGCCACCTGGTCCGTGCAGGATCCTTCGCTCAGCCACGCCACGCACGCGCCGATTCACAATCTGCTCGGTTTGCCCGGCGCGATCTTCGCGGATCTGGTGATGCAGTTGTTCGGCCTTGCCGCCGTGATGCTGCTCGCCCCGGCTGCCGTATTCGGCTGGCGGCTGCTGGCGCACAGCGCGCCCATGGAGAAATGGCGCGCGCCGGTCTGGGTGCTCGCCATCCTTTTCGCCGCGGCGCTCGCGTCGTGCCTGCCGCGAACGGCGCACTGGCCGCTGCCGACGGGGCTTGGCGGCGTGATCGGCGATGCGGTCTTGTACGCGTACAGCTTCATCGTTCGCACGCCCGTCGCCGGCGTCACCAGCCTGACGACCGGGCTCATCCTCGGCTTTGCATTCTTCATCGCCACGATCATCGCCGCGCGCATTCCGTTCCCGCAGCGCGCCGTCGAACGCAAAAAAGCGCGAGCGGCCGAAGCCGACGACGAGGAGGTCGAAAACGAGGAGGAAGAGGAAGAAGAAGAGCCCGAGGAGACGGGCGGCTCCGTCTCGCTTGGCATGCTCGCGCACGCGCTGCTCAGCGCCAAGGCGCGCCTCGGCCGGCTCATCAAGGGCCGCGATCCGATGCAACGCGCGGCGCAACCGTTCTCCAGAAGCGGACGCGTCGAGCCGCGTTTCGACGGCTCGGCGAGACAGGCGCCTTCGATTGTCGCGCCGCAGTTCGACGATGAGGAAGAAGAGGACGGGGAAGAGGAGCAAACGACTGCGCGCCGGCGCACCTCCAAGCCGGCGGCGGCGCGGCGCTCTTCGGGCGGCTATGTGTTGCCGTCGCTCGGCTTGCTGGCCGTGGCGCGCGCAAGCGACCGCGCAACGGTTTCGAGCGAAGATATTCAGACCAATGCCACAGCCCTTGAAAGCGTGCTGCAAGACTTCGGCGTGCGCGGCGAGATCATCAATGCGCGGCCGGGGCCAGTCGTTACTCTTTACGAACTAGAACCCGCGCCCGGCATCAAGTCGTCGCGCGTGATCGGCCTGGCCGACGACATCGCCCGCTCGATGAGCGCGGTATCGGCGCGCGTTGCCGTCGTCTCGGGCCGCAACGCGATCGGCATCGAGCTGCCCAATCCGACGCGCGAGAAAGTTTACCTGCGCGAGCTGCTCGACGACGAAGACTACAACAGCACCACGGCCAAGCTCGCGCTCTGTCTCGGCAAGACCATCGGCGGCGAGAGCGTCATCGTCGATCTTGCGCGCATGCCGCATCTTTTGATCGCCGGCACCACCGGCTCCGGCAAATCGGTCGCGATCAACACCATGATCCTCTCGCTGGTCTATCGGCTGCGGCCCGATCAGTGCCGGCTGATCATGGTCGATCCCAAGATGCTCGAATTGTCCGTCTATGACGGCATTCCGCACCTGCTCACACCGGTCGTGACCGATCCCAAGAAAGCTGTGGTCGCGCTCAAATGGGCCGTGCGCGAAATGGAGGAGCGCTACAAGCGCATGTCGAAGCTCGGCGTGCGCAATGTCGACGGTTACAACGCGCGGCTCGCCGAAGCGAAGGCCAAAGGCGAAACGCTCACGCGCACGGTTCACACCGGCTACGACAAGGAGACCGGCGAGGCGATTTACGAGAAAGAAGAGCTCGAGCTCGAGCCTCTGCCGTATATCGTCGTGATCGTCGACGAGATGGCCGACCTGATGATGGTCGCCGGCAAGGACATCGAGGGCGCAATCCAGCGCCTCGCGCAGATGGCGCGCGCCGCCGGCATCCACGTCATTCTGGCGACGCAACGTCCTTCCGTCGACGTCATCACCGGCACGATCAAGGCGAACTTCCCGACGCGCATCTCCTTCCAGGTGACCTCAAAAATCGACAGCCGCACCATCCTGGGCGAGCAGGGCGCCGAGCAGCTCCTCGGCCAAGGCGATATGCTCTACATGGCCGGCGGCGGCCGCATCAGCCGCGTCCACGGCCCGTTCGTGTCGGACGACGAAGTCGAGAAGGTCGTGCGCCACCTGAAGTCGCAAGGCGTGCCGCAATACCTGGAGGAAGTCACCGCCGGCGGCGACGAAGAGGGCGAAGATGGCGCTGTGTTCGATGCGACCGGCATGGGGCTTGCCGAAGGCGGCGATCTCTATCAACAGGCCGTCGCCATCGTGAAGCGCGACCGCAAGGCCTCGACGAGTTACATCCAGCGCCGGCTGCAGATCGGCTATAACCGCGCCGCCACCATCATGGAGCGAATGGAAGAGGAAGGCATTGTCGGGCAGGCCAATCACGCCGGAAAGCGTGAGATTCTCATTCCAGAGAACCCGAACGAAGACCGCTATTGAGAATCGGGCGTTTCGCGATTAAGCCGGAACGAGACGCTTTTTTGTGCGCCGAGCCGCGAAATCGCCACAGCCGCTTGCCAGAAACCGGATCGTTCGGGGGCGAGGCGGCTAACAGTAACAGGACCCGGCATGGCCAAAATCGGCCGTAAAGCAATCTTGGCGGCGTGCGTCGCCTGTCTCGCGAGCCCTTTGCTTGCGCAGACGGTTCCCTTGCCTTCTCCGAAACCTCATCCAAGGCCGAGCGCCGCATCGGCTAGACCTGAGCTGCTCGCCGCCGCCAAGCAAGCGCAGGCGAGCGAGCAGGCATCGCAAAAGCCGCCGGCGATGATCCCGACCAATCCGTTTGCGGCGCTGCTCGGCACGCCCGGAACGACGACCGCGCTCACGCCGGAGCAGCGCGCCACCATCGAGCGCGTGAACAAGTATCTTTCGAGCACGCAGGTGCTTTCCGGCAATTTCGTCCAGATCGGTCCCGACGGCAGCAAGACCAAGGGGCAGTTCTTTATTTCCAAGCCTGGCAAGGTGCGTTTCGAATACGATCCGCCGAGCCCGATCGATATCGTCGCCGACGGCCAGTCGGTCGTCGTGCGCGACCGCAATCTCGCGACGCAGGACGTCTATCCGCTGTCGCAGACGCCGCTGCGCTTTTTGCTGTCGGACCACGTCAACCTGTTGAAGGATACCAACCTCGTCGCGCTCTACAGCGACGACGTGTTCATCACGGTCGTGGTCGAGGAAAAGAACGGCCTAGTCGGCACCAGCCGCCTGATGATCATGTTCAGCACCAAGGACATGCAGATCAAGCAATGGACGGTGACCGATCCGCAAGGCTACGACACGACGGTCGCCGTCTATAATCTCGACACGACCAAGCGCCCCGATCCGAGCCTCTTCAAGATCGACTACACGCGCTATCACAATTGAGCGCGTCTTTGTGTAGAAGCCCATCAACGAGTCATTCCGGGGCGCGCGAAGCGCGAACCCGGAATCCATAATCGCAAGCGCTTCGGTGCATGGATTCCGGGCCCGGCGCTTACGCGCCGTCCCGGAATGACAGCAAGCAAGCTAAGCGCGATCGCGCGAGGCCAGGATCAGCCGCGCGCCGCGCTTGAACGTCAGATAGCTCCACAGCCAGGTCATCGCGACGATCAGGCGGTTCTTCACGCCGATCAAAAAATAAATGTGCGCGATGCCCCAGAACAGCCAGCCGATGAAGCCGGTGAGCTCCAGCCGGCCCATTTTCACGACCGCGGTCTTGCGGCCGATGGTGGCGAGATCGCCGTAGTGCCGATAGCGAAACGGCGGCGGAGCGGGGGCGCGCGCAAGCCGCGCGCGGATGACGGCCGCGACATACTTGCCCATTTGCTTCGCCGCCGGCGCGATGCCCGGCAGCGGCTTGCCGTTTTCATCCTTCACGTCGGCGCAGTCGCCGATCACGAAAATCTCAGGATGCCCGGGCACCGATAGGTCGGGCGCGACCTTGGCACGCCCGGCGGCGCCGGTCTCCGCGCCGATCCAGGCGGCGGCGGGCGAGGCGGCAACGCCGGCCGCCCAAATGACCGTCGCCGCGTCGATGCGCTCGCCGCCGGCGACCACGCCCTTGGCATCGCATTGCGTCACCGGCGCCGAGAGCCGAAGCTCGACGCCCATGTGCTCGAGCGCACGCCGCGCGTAATCGGAAATGTCGCCCGGGAAAGATGCGAGCAGGCGCGGTCCCGCTTCGATCACGATGATGCGCGCCTCCCGCGGATCGATGTGACGAAAATCTTTTGCCAGCGTCTGCCGCGCGATTTCGGCGATCGCGCCGGCCATCTCGACGCCGGTCGGCCCGCCGCCGACGATCGCAAACGTCAGCAGCCGCGCCCGCTCCGCTTTGTCTGCCGTAAGCTCCGCTCTCTCGAAGGCGAGCAGAAGGCGGCGGCGGATCGTGCGCGCATCCTCGATGCGCTTTAAACCCGGCGCAAACACGCTCCATTCTTCATGGCCGAAATAGGAGTGCGTGACCCCGGTCGCGAGAATGAGATAATCGTAAGGCAGCGAGATCGTGTCGGCCTGGACGATGCGCGCGTTCGCGTCGATGCTGCGCACCTCGCCGAGCAGCACCGACACGTTCGACTGGCCGCGCAAAATCTCGCGGATCGGCCAGGCGATGTCCGCTGGCGAAAGCGCCGCCGTCGCGACCTGATAGAGCAGCGGCTGGAAGCAGTGATGATTTTCCCGATCGATCAACGTGATATCGGCGTTCGCGCGCGCCAGTGCCTGCGCGGCGCTCAGGCCGCCGAAGCCGCCGCCGACAATCACGATCTTTGGGCGCCCGGACCTTCCCACAGCTATTCCCCTTCGGCGGCTAATTCTGCACCGCTGCGGGTACAACGTCATGCGCGGGCTTGACCCGCGCATGCATCATTTTCAAAAAAGATCGATTGCCGGGTCAAGCCCGGCAATGACGGCACTTTAATGTTGAGCAATCACGCTCTAAATACTAGCGCGAAAGCCGATATGCCCCTCAAGCTCACCACCTGGAACATCAATTCCGTCCGCCTGCGCATCGATCTCGTCGCCAAATTCATCAAGGCGAAGCGGCCGGACGTGCTGTGCTTGCAGGAGACGAAGTGCCCGGACGATGCTTTTCCACTCAAGCGCTTCAAGCGGCTCGGCTACGAGCATGTCACGCTGAACGGACAAAAGGGCTATCACGGCGTCGCCATCATTTCGCGCCACCCCTTCGAAGCGAGCAGCTTCCGCAATTTCTGCGGAAAAATAGACTGCCGCCATTTGTCCGTCGTGCTCGGCGAGCGCGCGGGACTTCGTGACCCGATCACGCTGCATAATTTTTATGTGCCGGCGGGCGGCGATGAGCCGGATGCGGAGATCAACCCGAAATTCGGCCACAAGCTCTCCTTCCTCGACGAGATGCGCGATTGCGAGGACCTGCGGCCCGCGCGCAGCCAGCGGGCGATCCTGGTCGGCGATCTCAACGTCGCGCCGCTCGAGCACGACGTCTGGAGCCACAAGCAGATGATCAAGGTCATCTCGCACACGCCCATCGAATGCGAGAAGCTCAACGCGGCGCGCAAGACCGGCGGCTGGATCGACAGCATGCGCGTGCACACGCCGGAGCCGACGAAGCTCTACACGTGGTGGAGCTATCGCGCGCAGGACAACTGGCGCGACGCCGACCGCGGCCGCCGCCTCGATCACATCTGGACGTCGGACGCGATTGCCGACCGCGTATCGATGATTGCGATCGCCAAGAACTACCGCGGCGCCGTGCGGCCTTCCGACCATGTGCCGGTAACCGCCACGATTGAGGCCTAAAGCGGTTTTTGCATTGAAGTGCCCGCGTCGGGGCATGATCGCTTAAAACGGAAGCGCCGCTCGCCGCAGCGTCATTGCCGGACTTGATCCGGCATCCATCCTTGCGAAGGAGATGGACCCGCGGGTGACGCAGAGACATTGAGACGATTCAATCGAAAGCAATCATGCTTTTAGTGCAAAAGGATTTAGCGGTCTTTCGTGCGGCCCATTGCCGCTAGGACACCGCCGAGGTCATGCGTCATTTGCTCCGCGCGGGCCGCCATCCAGTCGCGCAGCTTGCGCGCGGCGGCCGGATAGCCTTCGAGCATGCGGAGAAAAAGCGTCCGCGAAATGCGAATGACCCTCGTCGGCTCGAGCGCGGTGGCGGTGGCCGGCCGTACCGCATCGGCAATCAGAGCCTGCTCGCCGATCAGCGCGCCGGGTCCCGCGATCGTTTCGGCGCCTTCGTGCGGCGCGCCCGGCTCGAGGTGCAACGAGCCATCGACCACAACGTAGCCCGATTCCGCGACATCGCCGGCATAAAAGAGAACCGCGCCCACTTGCAGTTCGCGCGTCTCCGCGCCGATCGCGAGGATGCGCAACGCCTGCTTGCCGAGCAGAGCGAGGGTCGGCACGCGTTCGAACAGGGCGATATCGTCTTCGAGGTGCATCGATTGAAGGTCATTCCGGGGCGCGGCCCAGCGGGTCCGCGCAAAGCGCGGCCCGATGGCGGGCTCCGGCCGCGAAACCGGACTCCATGGCCCCAGCACTGCGCAGTATGAATTCCCGACACGCTTGCCTCCGCCTTCGCGCTCCGCGCTTCGGCGGACTTAATGCGCGCCGTAGCTCGCGAAGCGAGCGAAGGCGGGTCACTCGCACCCCGGAATGACAACCCATCACGGCACCAGCTTGTAGCCGCCGGCTTCCGTCACCAAAATTGCCGGCGCGGCCGCGTCACGCTCGACTTTCTGCCGCAGGCGATAGATGTGCGTCTCCAGTGTGTGCGTGGTAACGCCGGAATTGTAGCCCCACACTTCCTGCAACAGCGTCTCGCGCGAGACCGGCTTTTGCCCGGCGCGATAAAGATAGCGCAGGATCGCGGTCTCCTTTTCGGTGAGCCGCACCTTGCTGCCTTTCGGGCTGAGCAAAAGCTTCGAGCTCGGCCGGAAGGTGTAGGGCCCGATGGTGAAGACCGCGTCCTCACTTGCTTCATGCTGGCGCAACTGCGCGCGAATTCGCGCGAGCAGCACCGCGAAGCGAAACGGCTTGGTCACGTAGTCGTTGGCGCCGGACTCAAGCCCTAGAATGGTGTCGGAATCCGTATCGTGACCGGTCAGCATGATGATCGGCGCCTTGAAGCCGTTCTTGCGCAGGATGCGCACCGCCTCGCGGCCGTCCACATCCGGCAGACCCACATCCATGATGACCAGGTCGACGGTGCCGTTCTTTGCGATCTGCACGCCCTTGGTGCCGCTCTCGACCGCGACGGCGTCGAATTCGTCGTGCAACGCGAGCTGTTCGACCAGCGCATCGCGCAGTTCGTTGTCGTCGTCGACGATCAGAATCGTGCGTTTGTTGGGCATCGAAAAACCGCCCCTTCATAGGCGCTGTAACGCCTTAGCCCTCCAGCAGTCGCGGAGTAGAGCATTAGACGCTAAAAGGGCAACCGGGAACTGTTTTTTTCGATCAAAAACAGGCGATTTCGGAAAGACTTGCAAGGATGCGGAAGAAAGCGCTCGGCCGCATTGTGGTCCGCCGCAAGGCTGCATCGCTGACGCGCGGATGGCTGCTGGCGGGTCCGCATGCGCTCCCGGTTGCGCTCGGCCGCGGTGGCATCAAAGCCAACAAGCGCGAGGGCGACGGCGCGACGCCGCGCGGCGCCTTCCGGCTCAAGCGGCTGTGGTGGCGCGCCGAGCGCCATCCGCGTCCGCGCACGTTATTGCCTGTTAGAAGAATCCAACCGGACGACGGCTGGTGCGAGAATCCCGCCGACCGCCGCTACAACCGGCCGATCAAACTTGCGCCGGGCAGCAATGCCGACCGGCTTGCGCGCAAGGACGCGCTCTATGATTTTATTATCGAGATCGATCATAACATGCGCCCGCGGGTCGCCGGCCGCGGCAGCGCCGTGTTCATCCACATTGCGCGTGACGGATTCGCGCCGACCGCCGGCTGCGTGGCGCTGACGGCGAGCGCATTGGGTCGCCTGCTCGAGCGCGTCGGGCCACGCACCAAGATTGTAATTGGATAATATGCGGCGCCCTAATGCCGTTCGCCGAAAATCGCGCTGCCGACGCGCACGTGCGTCGCGCCAAGCTCGATAGCGGTCGTGAAATCGGCGCTCATGCCCATCGACAACAGCTTTAATCCGTTCCGCTTGGCGATCTTGGCGGTGAGCGCAAAGTGCGGGCCCGGCGCTTCCTGCAACGGTGGAATGCACATCAGCCCTGAAATTACGAGCCCATAAGTCTCGCGGCAACGCTTCAAGAAATCGTCTGCATCCCGCGGCAGCATGCCTGCTTTCTGCGCTTCGGCTCCGGTGTTGATTTCGACGAACAGCAAGGGCGAGCGGCCTTGCCTTGCAATCTCCTTCGCCAGCGCCTCACACAGGCTCGGCCGGTCCACCGAATGAATCGCATCGAACAAATCGACCGCATCCTTTGCCTTGTTGGATTGCAAGGGGCCGATGAGATGCAATTCAATTCTTCTCCTCACTTCCCCCTGTAAGGGGGAGAGCCTGTCCCGGACTTGATCCGGGGTCGGCGAGCGAAGCTCGCCGGGCGAGGGTCTATCTGCCACTCCCGACCCAATCCTCCCCCTTTCAAGGGGAGGGAGATCACCGTACCTCGACAGCAGCGGCGGCCATTTCGCTTTGGCTTCCTGCACGCGATTTTCGCCGAACACGCGCGCACCCGCCGCGATTACCGGCTCGATCCGCTCGGCGCCGAACGTCTTCGACACCGCGATGAGCGTCACCGAAGCGGGATCGCGCGCGGCATCGCGGCACGCGCGCGCAATGTCCGCACGGACATTCTCAAATCCGGTGATGGCGTCGCTCGTCATGTCGAATGAGTAATCGTTCCGCCCCGGCGGAAACATGCAGTAGCCCGTGTCGCGGCGATCGTGCAAGCCGCGTCAAAAGACGCTCGTGTCGTGGCGCTTCAAATAAACGGGCGCGGCTTGCCGGTTGCGGCATCGGCTCCGGCCAATTCGGCCAGGGCGGCGCGGTCCGCCATCTTGAACATGCGATCTTTCCAATAGAAGGCGCTGCGCGGCGCCAGGCGCCGCAAGGTCTTGTTGGTGTGAACCAGCGACATTCCCAGCGTGTCGGCGAGATGTTGCTGCGTGAAAGGGAATTCGACGGTGTTCGCCGCAACCAGCCCTGCCTCCTCAGCGCGCATATACAGATGCAACAGCAGAAACGCGATGCGCTCGGTCGCGCTGCGCCGCCCCACGCTCAAAAGATTTTCGTCGAGGATTTGCTCCTCGCGCGAGGCAAGCCACGTGAGATCGAACGCGAGCGAGGGGAAGCGGGTGTAAAGGTCCCATAACTTCGATCGCGGGAAGACGCAGAGCACCACGTTGGTCAATGCCTCGACCGAGTGCTCCATCTCGCGCATGACGGCCCCTTGCAGGCCGACCAGGTCGGCAGGCAGCGCATAATTGAGAATTTGGCGGCGGCCGTCGTCGAGCATCTTGTAGCGAAACGCCCATCCGCTCAGCACCGTGTAGAGGTGCTCGCTGCTCGTGCCTTGCTGAAGAAAGCTGCTGCCGGCGCCAACCCGCAACTCATCGACCTTGAACTGACGCACGAACGCCAATTCTTCCGCCGTGAATTCGCGCAGCGAACTGCGACAGCGAAGCGGACACTGCTCGCAGTAAGTGTATTGGCCGTTCTGCCGGCTCGTCGCCCCGACGATCATGTGCTGATTGGCCCGTGTGTCTTTTTTAAATGACGAAAATTCTAATTCGCGAGACAAGAAAAAGTTCCTGCCGGGGGCGCGTTCATGCCGGCTTCAGCAATCGATGGCGCAAGCGGCGCGGATCCGCGACATCACATGCCCGACACGCCTCACGACGAGAGCTTCGCGCCGTTCGCCGGCAAGAATTTTTTCGTGCTCGACGACGAATTTCTCATTGGGTCGGATATCCAACACATGCTGGAAAGCGCCGGCGCGCGTTCGGTCGTCTACGTCAGCACCATCGAGGAAGCACACGCCGCCATCGAAACGGGGGCATCTTTCGATCTGGCGATTCTCGACCTTCTGCTAGGCCGCGAGAGCCACAGCAGCCTTGCCGTCGCCGAGGCTCTGGCCAAGCGCAAAATTCCGCTTGTCTTCATCACGGGCATGAGCGGCGAGGGATCGCACACGGAGCTATTTCCGAACGTGCCGGTTCTGTTGAAGCCTTATCACGAAGCCGAGTTCATCGCCGTCGTGCGCCGCGCGCTGCGCCGGCGATGAACAGGCGCGCCGTCAGGCCGCGGTTTGCCACTGCGCCTGCGCTTCCTTCGCGGCCTTTTTCAAATGGACTTTGTTATCCACCTTGTCGACCCAATCGGCCGGTATCAAATGATGCTGCCCGCCTGAGAGCGGATCGCTTTTGGTGAGCTTGATCCGGCTGTCGCCCTCGAGATAATCGACTGTCCCGACGTGAGCTCCGTCGGAGCCCACCACTTCCATATGTTCCTTGATGGCTTTGATATCGGCCATGCCGCACCTCCTGTGGTTACCTTTGGGTAACCCGATCGGCGCGCGGCCGGTTCCTCAAGTATTCCCGACGCGCTTTGCGCCGCTTCAGACGCGGCCGGACGCGCGTATTCGCAAAGCGTTCATCATCGCATCAAGGCGATGCTTAATAATTTCACATTTTAAAATTTTAGCGACCGGCCGAAAGGCATCTTAAGCCGCAAATGCTAGTGAAGCCCCAACTGGGGACGTCATCAGATATGAGTTCAAACGCGCAATCGGCGAATCCCGCTCCGGCCGAGCCGCGGCGTACGCTCAGCATTCGGGCGCGGCTGATGATCCTTGCGGTCATCGCCATCGTTCCCATCGTGCTGGAGCGCGTTCACAACGAGCAATTCGACCGCGATCAGCGCGTCAATGCCGCTTACAAGCAGGCGCACAGCATCGCGCTGCAAGCCGCCGCGCGGCAAAACGAGGTCATCGTATCGACCCGCACGTTGCTGCAGGTTGTCGCGGACACGCGCGCCGCGTTTTCGATTGTCGACCAGCCTTGCAATATGGTGTTGAAAAATATCGCCGATGCGGCGCCCTGGGTAAGAGCGCTCTCGCTGGCCAATCTCGACGGCAAGATTATCTGCTCCAGCAGGCCGACGGCGCTCGGGCTCGACATCAGCCAGCGTCAACACTTCATCCAGGCGATCAAGACGGGCAAATTCTTCATCGGCGATTACTTCATGGGGACGCGCGACAAGCGGCCGCTCATCATCGCGGCGACGCCGCAGCGCAACTCCCAGGGGGTGATCGAAGCGGTCGTGCTGGCAACGCTCGACCTGAACTGGATCGGCCAGGTGGCCACGCCGCTTGCCGCCCAGTCGGGTTCGCTGATGCTGCTGATCGACGGCAAGGGCACGATCCTGGCGCATGAGCCGAATCCGGGGAATTGGGTCGGCCAACAGCTGCACGATCATCCGCTCATCAAAGACGTCCTCGCGCATCCGCAAGGCGTCGTCACCGAAGCCTCGCTCGACGGCGTGCGCCGCATTTTCGCGTTCGCGCACCTGCCCGGCACCAGCGCGCACGTCGCCATCGGCTTCAACGAAAAAGAAGTGCTCAGCCGCGCCGATTTCGCGATGTGGCTCGCGTTTGCGCAGCTCGGCGTCGTCACCGCGCTCGTCCTGTTGAGCATCTGGTTCGGCGCCGATCGCCTGCTGGTGCGCCCGATCCGCGCGCTGGTGGAAGCGGCCGGCAATATCGGCCGCGGGAAAGACAAGATGCGCGCGGCGGGCTTGCCGTGGGCCGCCGAATTCGTTCCGCTCGCCGTCGCGCTCGACGAAATGGCCGAGAAGCTCGACGCGCGCGAACAGGAATTGCGCGACACCAACAACCAATTGCGCGAATTGGCGCAGCTCGATCCGCTGACCAGCCTCGCCAACCGCCGCACGTTCAACAGCCAGCTCATGGCGGAATGGAAGCTCGCTGCGAAGCTTCACCGCCCGATCGCGGTGCTGATGATCGACGTCGACTTCTTCAAGGCCTTCAACGATCGCTACGGCCACGTGCAGGGCGACTCGTGCCTGCGCAAGGTCGGCGACGTACTCAGAAACTGCACGACCGGGCGACCGGGCGCGGTTTCACCCGGCCGCCGCGCCTCCGACAAGATCGCCAATCTCGGCCGCGACGAGCAACTCGCCGCGCGCTACGGCGGCGAGGAGTTCGCGGTGCTCATGCCCGGCGCCAATCTCGAAGTGGCGACGCGGCTTGCCGAGCGGCTGCGGCAGGGCGTCGAGGATTTGCTGATGGCGCACGCCGGCGCGCCGTGGGGATTCGTCTCGATCAGCGTCGGCGTCGCCTCAATAATTCCGGGCGAGAAAGACAATCCGCAAAACCTAACCGAAGCCGCCGACGCCTGCCTTTACGAAGGCAAGCAGCGCGGCCGCAACACGGTCGTCGCCCGCGTCCATGTGGAACAGCCGCTGCGCCTGGTGGCGAGCTAAAACTGCTTTTCCAACTTCGGCCTTGTTGTCGGCCAAGCCGTTGACCCCCGCGCCCCTTCCATGTCACTCCCGGCCACCTTAAAAAAGGCTGGAAATGACGACCAATTCCCAGAAAAACGAGCGCTATAACGCGCGCGAGGCCGAGCCGCGCTGGCAGAAGGTGTGGGACGAGCGCGGCATCTTCGCGACCAAAAACGATCCGCCTTCGCGTCAAGGCGCTGCAGCGGACAGGCCCGCGCCAACTTCCCGAAGCCCACAGGGCGAAGCCGGAAAATACTACGTGCTGGAGATGTTTCCCTACCCGTCGGGGCGCATCCACATGGGCCACGTGCGCAACTATACCATGGGGGACGTGGTCGCGCGCTACAAGCGTGCGATGGGCTTTTCGGTGCTGCACCCGATGGGCTGGGACGCCTTCGGCATGCCGGCGGAAAACGCCGCGATGGATCGCAAGGTGCACCCCAAGGCGTGGACCTACGAGAACATCGCCACCATGAAGGGCCAGCTTAAGTCGATGGGGCTGTCGCTCGATTGGGCGCGCGAGATCGCGACCTGCGATCCGGCCTACTACAAGCATCAGCAGAAAATGTTTCTCGACTTCCTCAAGGCAGGACTGGTCGAGCGCAAGCAGTCGAAGGTGAACTGGGATCCGGTCGACCAGACCGTGCTCGCCAACGAGCAGGTGATCGACGGCCGCGGCTGGAGAAGCGGCGCCGTGGTCGAGCAGCGTGAGCTCACGCAATGGTTTTTCAAGATCAGCGATTATTCGCAAGACCTGCTCGCCGCGCTCGACACGCTCGACCGCTGGCCGGAAAAAGTGCGCTTGATGCAGAAGAACTGGATCGGCCGCTCGGAAGGCTTGCTCATCCGCTTCATGCTCGACCGGGCGACCATGCCGAATATGGAGAACGAGCTGGAAATTTTCACCACGCGCCCCGACACTTTGTTCGGCGCGAAGTTCATGGGCCTGTCGCCCGATCATCCGCTGGCGGCGGCAGCCGCGGCGAAAAATCCAAAACTCGCGGCTTTCATCGAAGAATGTCACCGGATGGGCACCGCGCAAGCCGAGATCGACACCGCCGAGAAAATGGGCTTCGACACCGGCATCCGCGCGGTTCATCCGTTCGATCCGAATTGGAAGCTGCCGGTTTACGTCGCGAATTTCATTTTGATGGATTACGGCACCGGCGCGATCTTCGGCTGCCCGGCGCACGACCAGCGCGACCTCGACTTCGTCAACAAATACGGCCTCGGCAACACGCCGGTGGTTTGCCCGCCGGGTCAGGACCCGAAGACCTTCGTCATCACCGATGTCGCTTATGACGGCGACGGCACCATGATCAATTCGCGCTTCCTCGATGGCATGACGATTGCGGAGGCGAAAGAAGAAGTGGCGCGGCGGCTGGAAAACACATTTGCCGCAGCTTCGACGGGCGCCGCCACGTCGCCCCCTCCCCCCTTGAGGGGGAGGGACAGGGAGGGGGGTATCGCGAATTCAGGGCTTGAGGTTACCCCCCTCCCCAACCCTCCCCCGCAAGGGGGGAGGGAGAAGACCATGCGCGGAGAGAGGATAACGCAAAGCAACAACGCACCCGTCGCCCAACGCCAGGTGAACTACCGCCTGCGCGACTGGGGCATCTCGCGGCAGCGTTATTGGGGTTGCCCCATCCCGATCATCCACTGCGCCAAATGCGGCGTCGTGCCGGTGCCGGAAAAGGATTTGCCGGTGACTCTGCCCGACGACGTCACGTTCGACAGACCCGGCAACCCGCTCGATCGCCATCCGACGTGGAAGCACGTCAAGTGCCCGCAATGCGGCGGCGATGCGCGGCGCGAAACCGACACGATGGATACGTTCGTCGATTCGTCCTGGTATTTCGCGCGCTTCACCGATCCCTGGATTGCGAATGCGCCCACCGACCGCAAGCAAGTCGACAGGTGGCTGCCGGTCGATCAATACATCGGCGGCATCGAGCACGCGATCCTGCACCTGCTCTATTCACGCTTCTTCACGCGCGCGATGAAAAAGACCGGGCACGCCGGTCTCGACGAGCCGTTCGCCGGCCTGTTCACGCAAGGCATGGTCGTGCACGAGACCTATCGCAAGAAGAACGGCGACTGGGCCATGCCGGCGGAAGTGAAAATCGAAACGTCCGGCGACACACGACGCGCGACGCTGATTGCGACGGGCGAGGAAGTTGAGATCGGTCCGATCGAGAAGATGTCGAAGTCGAAAAAGAACACCGTCGATCCCGACGACATCATGGAGAGCTACGGCGCCGATACCGCGCGCTGGTTCATGCTTTCCGATTCGCCGCCCGAGCGCGACGTGATCTGGAGCGAGGAAGGCGTGCAGGGCGCGAGCCGTTTCGTGCAACGGCTCTGGCGCCTCGTCGGCGAAATCGCCGATATCAAAGCGCCCGCAGCGCGGCCCGCGCAATTCGGCGACGCAGCGCTCGCCGTGCGCAAGGCTGCGCACCGCGCGCTCGCCAATGTCTCCGACGATATCGCGCGCCTGCGCTTCAACCGCTGCGTCGCCCACATCTACGAATGCGCCAACGCCCTCGGCGAGGCCATCGGCACGGTCGAAAGCGCCGTCACCCCCGACCTTGCCTGGGCGTTGCGCGAAGCGGGCGACATCCTCGTTTGCCTCTTCCATCCGATGATGCCGCATCTTGCCGAGGAATGCTGGGCGGCGCTCGGGCACAAGACACTGGTCGCCACCGAAGCGTGGCCGCAGCTCGAGCCGGAATTGCTGGTCGAAAGCACCGTCACGCTGCCCGTGCAGATCAACGGCAAAAAGCGCGCCGACGTGACCGTCGCCCGGGATGCCGGAAAAACCGATATTGAGGCTGCCGTTCTGGCCCTCGATGCGGTAAAAAGGGCGCTCGGGGGCAAGAGCCCGAAAAAGGTCATCGTCGTCCCGCAGAGGATCGTCAATGTGGTCGCCTGATCGGTCGTCATTCCGGGGCGGACGCCGAAGCGCAGCGAAGGCGGACGAACCCGGAATCCACACGCTCGCGAATTGTGCTGCATCTGGATTCCGGCTCTCGCGGCTACGCCGCTCGGCCGGAATGATGAAGGAAAATACGCGCCGCGGGGTCCGTCTGCTCGCCGTGATGGCAATTGCAAGCCTCACAGCCGGCTGTTTCGAGCCGCTGTACGGCACGCGATCCGTCGGCGGCGAAGGCATGGGTCCGAAGCTCGCGGGCGTGCAGGTTGCGCCAATCGACACGCCCAACGGCACGAGGCTCGCCCGCGTCGGCGTTGACGTGCGCAACGACCTGATCTTCGGCCTCACCGGCGGCAGCGGCGGCAGCTCGCCGACCCATCGGCTGGACATTCGGCTTGCCGCAAAGCAATTGCAGGTGATCGTCGACATCAATACCGCGCGCCCCGAGGTGCAGAACTACGGCATTGACGCAAGCTACACGTTGACCGATCTCGCCACCGGCAAGAAGGTCGTCGAAGGTCAGACCTTCTCGCGCGTGTCATACGACATTCCCGGCCAGCAGCAGCGCTTCGCGGGCGCGCGCGGCCTGCGCGACGCGGAAGATCGCGCGGCGCAGGTCATCGCCGATAACATCCGCTCGCGCCTCGCGTCGTATTTCGTGGCGGGCGGGTAGTTCGTGTCCCGGATGCGGTGCAGCGCGTCAGCGGTGCACCGCTGATCCGGGACCGCTATGGACCGGAACGGTGCCGGGTCTGCCGCGCAACACCGTCGGGCCGGCCGAAGGACGGACCCGAGGGCCGCCCACGGGACACACAATCAAATGACCGCCCTCAAAACCCCCGATGTCGATCGCTTCATCGCCAGGCCCGACCCGCGCCAGCCGATCCTGCTGGTGTACGGACCCGACGCCGGCCTCGTGCGCGAGCGTGTCGATACGCTGGTGCGCGCGTCGGTCGACGACCCGAACGACCCGTTCGCGCTGGCGCGCATTTCCGGCGAAGACGCATCGGCCAATCCATCCCGCCTGGTCGAAGAAGCGCACACCGTCCCCCTGTTCGGCGGGCGCCGCGCCGTTCTGGTGCAGGTCGGGCCGCGCCATAACATCGCGCCGGCGGTCGAAATGCTGACGGCTTCGCCGTCGGCCGAGTGCCGCGTGATCATCGAGGCGGGCGATCTGAAGAAAACATCGCCGCTGCGCAAAGCCTGCGAGGCTGCGAAAGCGGCCGTCGCGCTGCCCTGCTACCCCGACGGCGCGCGCGACATCGCCCGGCTGATCGATGAGGAGATGCGCGCCGCCCAGCTGACGCTCGCGCCCGACGCGCGAACGACGCTCGTTTCATTGCTCGGCGGCGATCGGCTCGCATCGCGCAGCGAATTGCGCAAGCTTGCGCTCTACGCCATGGGCAAAGACCGCGTCGAGCTTGCCGACGTGCGCGCGGTGGTGACGGACGCCTCCGAGCAGGAGCTTGACGGCGTGATCGACGCCGCCTTCGCCGGCAGAATCCCCGAAACCGAAATGGAGTTCGCCAAGGCGCGCGCCAGCGTCGGCAGCGCCGGCGCGATTGTCTCGGCCGCGCTGCGCCACGTCGCGGTGCTGCATAAAGTGCGTCTTCTTGTCGAAGACGGAGACGATCCAAAGAGCGCGCTGAGGCGCGGCGCACCGTTCATTCACTTCAGCCGCAGCGATGCCGTCGAGGTGGCACTCAGAAACTGGACCGCGGCGCGCCTCTTGCGCGCGATGCAGCAGCTTGCCGATGCGCTGCTTGAAACGCGGCTGCAAGCCGATCTCGCCGACGCTATCGCGCATCGAACGCTTCTTTCGATCGCGATGAGCGCAAGGCGCAAGGCGTAACGCTCGAGCTTTGCAGTCCTCCGCTCATTCCCGCGTAAGCGGGAATCCAGTTCTTTTTGACTCTGGGTCTGCGCTTGCGCGGGGACGAACGGACGATGATCGATTTAACCCAAAGGCATCGGGCTCCGGTGCGCCTGAGCCAAGATGGTTCGATTCCCATCCCGGCACCATGACGCGCGCGCGATTCCACAACAGCGTTACCATCCAACCCGTCGATACGCCGAGGAAGGCGCCGCCGAATACGTCGCCGAGAAAATGATAGTCGGCGCCGACGAGGCCCACCGCAACGGCAAGCACGATCAGCAGCCAGAGCGCCTTGAGCCGCGGATAAAAAATCCATAAGACAAAAATCACCGCGCAGGTCACCGTCGTGTGTCCGGATGGGAATGAGGCGTAGCCCTCGCCGCCATGAAAGAAATTGAAGCCGAACACGCCGTCGTGGATGAGCGAAGGATTGTTGTGCGTCCACGTATCCGGCCAGGTGCGGCCGAACACGAATTTGAGCTGGGTCTTGATGGCCTCGGCCATGATGAGGCTGACGCTGCAAAGCAGAAGCGCAGTTTCAAGCCGCGACGGCGGGCGGGCCGCGAGCGCGCGCAGCCCAAGCACGACAAAGCCGATGACCGCGAGCGGAACGAGCGGATCGGGAATGTGCGTGAGCTTCTCGAATGCCTGCGGATGCGGAAACGCCCGGTGCATGAACAGGGCGAGCGGGCGATCGAGCCATTCATACGAAACAAGCACGGCCATGGCCGTCACCGCCAGGCTCAGCAGCCATCGTTGCAACATGCTCATGGCGCAAGCTTTGGCGCGCGCGGCGAGGCCGCGCAAGCGCCAACGTGGTGATTTTCGCTTGTTTATGGCGGCGCCCCGGACCACCCGTGGTCTAAACGAAAGGGCCGGAGAACATCTCCGGCCCTTCAACTGCGATGAAATGGACGGGATCAGCGCGACGCCTCGTGCCGATCGCGATGCGAAACGTGCCGGTGAGGGCGGTCGTGACGATGGCGATGCAGGCCAAGCCCGCGCGAGATGCTGGGGCCGGCCGTGTAGCCGACCACGCCGCCGGCGACCAGACCGATCGGCCCGCCGACGATGGCGCCGGCCAGCGCGCCGCCCGCCGCGTCGCCTATTCTCTCCTGCGCGTGCGTAGTCGTCGCCGCGACCGTCATACTCGCGGCGATTGCGGCCGCAATAAGAACCGTTTTCATGGTGCCTCTCCTTCGGATGAAAGCCGGTCGATCTCGGTGTGCTGACATGACGGCGCGGCAAGGCTGTGAAGCCTTGCGCGTTACGCACAACCTCGTCGCCGAATCGCTTTTAGATTCGGCCAAGCAGCAGCAAGATGAGGAGAATGATAAAGATCAGCCCGAGCCCGCCGGACGGATAATAGCCCCAGCCGCTGCTGTACGGCCAAGTCGGCAACGCGCCGATCAGCAGAATGATAATGATGATAAGAAGAATGAGCCGCATCGTCGCCTCCTCAGCACAAGCGAGCCTCCAACGCCGCATTCGCAAGTTTGGTTCCATTGGCGGCATATCGCTTGAACGGCCTTGCTGATAACTTGAACGTTAATATTGTGCAGCGCGAACGATCGACGCGTCCCACATCGCGAAAAGCAGTGAACGTACGCCCAGCCGAAATAAAGGTCCTCAGCACGCACGCCCTTTATGAAGTGCTGCGCGCGCTTGCGCCCGCTTTCGAGCGCGCCAGCGGCCGCAGGCTGTCATGCGCTTTCGATCCGACGAAAGCCATCGGGCGGCGGATCGAAACCGGCGAAACGTTCGACGTTGCGATTGTCACGCGGCGGGCGATCGACGAACTGGCACAGCGCGGCGCAATCGTCGCCGAGAGCTGCGTCGATCTCGGCCGCTCGGGCCTTGGCGTTTCCGTGCGCAAAGGCGCCGCCAAGCCGGACATCGCAACGGTCGAGAATTTTAAACAGGCGCTGCTCGCTGCCGCCTCGATCGTTCGCTCGGCCGAAGGCGCGAGCGGGCACTATTTCGAGGAGCTGCTCGACCGCCTCGGCATCGGCGAAGCCGTCCGCGGCAAGATCAGAATCGGGCAAAGCGGTCGCGTCGCCGAGCTTGTCGCCGGCGGTGAAGCGGAAATGGCCGTGCAACAAATAAGCGAATTGCTTCCGGTCGCCGGCGCGGATTACGTCGGTCCGCTTCCGGCCGCGTTGCAGCTTTATACGGACTTTGCCGCCGGCATCGCCGCCGCCTGCCAAGCGCGCGCCGCCGCGCAAGCGCTCGTCGCTATGCTCGCTGCCCCCGCCGCGCGGCCGTTGTTCGAAGCCAACGGGCTCGAGCCTGCCATTCGCTGAAAAGCACCGAAGGTCGCGAGCATGCTCCTCGTCAAAACCTATCTCGACAAAAGCCCGATTCACGGCATCGGCGTGTTCGCCGCGCAATTCATCCGCAAGGGAACCAAAATCTGGCGTTTCGTCTACGGTTTCGACCGCGTCTACACGCCGAGGGAATTTTCACGGCTGCCGAAGCCGGCAAAGGATTACATCAAGCTGCACGGCTACCGCGCGGACGGCGAGATCCTTCTGACCGTCGATCATGATCATCACATCAATCATTCCGACGATCCGAACACCTACCTGCACAACGGCTACGTCATCGCGCGGCGCAACATCCGCAAGGGCGTGGAAATCACCAACGACTACCGCGAGTTCGACGCAGTCCTCTGCGCCACGTTTCTGAACAGCCGCTAGCGCGCCGGCGCAAGCCGGGGGAACGCCGGGCCTCGCTCAGTCGTTGTCAAAGTGCGTTCCATCTCACTTGTGGCGGCTTGGAGGCTTCGTCATGACGCTCGTGCAACGGCCGGGACTCGTCCGCAGCCTGCGTCCCAGGGAGCGACGGACCGGATTAGGCGGCGCGCCGGCGCGGCTCAACGTCGTCATTACCGGCGCGAGCGCAGGCGTCGGTCGCGCGACCGCGCATCGCTTCGCCCATGCCGGCGCACGCATCGGGCTGATCGCGCGCGATGAGGCGGCGCTTGCCGAGGTTCGACGCGAAGTCGAGGCGCGCGGCGGGGAGGCGGCGACCGCGCCGGCGGACGTTTCCAGCGCCGAAGCCGTTTTCGCCGCCGCACGGCAATTCGAGCGCGAGCTTGGCCCGATCGACGTCTGGATCAACGACGCGATGGTGACGGTGTTCTCGCCGCTATCGGAGATGACGGCCGAAGAATTCCGCCGCGTCACCGAGGTCACCTACCTCGGCTTTGTCTACGGCACGATGGCGGCGCTGGGCGTGATGCGCCCGCGCAACCGCGGCACGATTGTGCAGGTCGGCTCGTCGCTCGCCTATCGCGGCATCCCGTTGCAATCGGCCTATTGCGGCGCCAAGCACGCCATCCGCGGCTTCACCAATTCGCTGCGCTGCGAATTGCTTCACGACCGCAGCAATGTGCACGTCACCATGGTCAATCTTCCCGCCGTCAACACGCCGCAATTCGACTGGGCGCGCACGCATATGCGGCGGCAGCCGCGGCCGGTGCCGCCGGTGATCGAGCCGGAAGTCGCGGCGAACGCGATCTTCCGCGCGGCGCACGAGCGCAAGCGCGAATACTGGCTGGGCCTCGGCACGGCGGAGGTCATTCTCGGCAACATGCTGGGCCCCGCCTATCTCGACCGCTATCTCGCGCGCAAGGCCTACGGCGCGCAAATGACCGGCGAACGCGTTCGTTCCGGCCGCCGCGACAATCTCAATCATCCCGTCCCCGAGTTGCACCGCACGCGCGGCTCGTTCGGCCGTGAGGCCGCCAAGCGCGCGCCGCTGTTGCCGGCGCCGATAACGCGCGCGGCCGCGGTGGCGACCGGCGTTATCGGGGCCGGGTTGCTCGTGGTCCTCGGCCGCAAGCTGCTGAAAAACGTTTGATCGAGGCATCGCCATACGCGCGGCAACGTCCGCGCCCACAGCCTCTAAAGCGAAGCGGCGATGATCGATTCGAGAACGCGCAACGCTTCCACGCTGCCATCGGCTTCGCCTTTTTCGAAATCGCCCTGCGTTTGCGCCATGGCGTTGGTGACATGAGCGAGGCACAGCACTTTTTTGCCTGCCGCGCGCGCGAATGCAAAGAGCGCGGCAGCTTCCATCTCGACGGCAAGCACGCCCTTGTCGCGCGCTGCCGCGATAGCCTCGGCGGTTTCGCGGAAAGGCGCATCGGTCGTCCAGCTCGCGCCAACGATCGCATTCAAGCCGCTCTTCTTGAGAGCCCTCGCGGCAAGGGCAATCAGCTGTGGGTCAGCATCGCTATATTCCGAGGGCGGTGCGTAATGGTAGCTCGTGCCTTCATCGCGCAGCGCGCGCTCGATGATGACGAAGTACGGCAGGGTTCCGGCCGGGACGATCTGACCCGCCGATGTCATGCTGAGAAGCAGGCAACAGCCGCTTGCAAACAATTCCTCGGCAATCAGAACCGCAAACGGTGCGCCGACCGCGCAGCCGATAATTCCGACGGTCTGCCCGCCCAGTTCAAAGCTGTACAGATCGGTGTGATAGCAAGGCCAGCCTTCAAAGCGTTGGGTTTTTCCCGCGCGCTGCAAGTGCCGCACTATATCGCCATCGGGATCGAGAATGCACACGCGCGGCACGTCGACGATTGAAAGATTTTTTTGCCGGCGCGCCTCGCGCAGCAAGCCTTCGGCCTCAAACACCGAGGGCGCAGACGCATTTTTGTTTTCGAGCAGTGGCGGCACTTGGCGCTCAGGAAGACGGATGTTTGAACACGAGACCGTAATGATAGGGCGGCACATCCACGTGTTGTACAAGCTTTAACCCGCCGGCCTCCACCGCCTTGATCGTTCGCTCGGGCCTCATTCGCAATTCCGTTTTGGGCCCGCGTGGCTCACCAAGCACGATTGTCTCCTCGCGCGGCCGCGCCTGCCAATTGACTATGGCAAGCATTCCCGCCGGCTTCAGCCGGCTTGCAATAGCACGCACCAAGCGGGTTTGATCCGGCACGCCGTGGAATGCGTTCGCCATGAAGACGAAATCGGCGGGGTGCGTGACAAGCTTTGCAAGTTCGTAGGCGTCGCCCGCGATGAATTCGACATTCGTGATTCCACTTTCCGCGAGGCGATGACGCGCCACGTCCAGTATCGCCGGATCAACGTCGATGGCGACGACATGGCGCGCCAGTTTTGCGATCGGGAGCGTGAACCAGCCGTCGCCCGAGCAAAGATCGACGGCGTCCATCTCTGCGCGCAGTCCAACAGCCGCCAGCACGCCCGCGGGATCGGGCCATAGCGCCTCCCACCACCCGGCGGTCGGCATTTCCGTGCCTTCGAAAAATCCTAGAGGATGATTGGCCATGGCTGAAGGCAGTGCTCAAGAGGAGCACCTTCGGTAAACAACCTTTCACCGATCGTCGCGCGCGCCATGATGCACGTGCAGAATTTCGACTTGGTGCCGACCCATTTGATAAAATACCTTGTACGGATAACGGATGAACGGAACGCTACGAACGCCTGGCCGCTGATCGACCTCATGGGCGCTGTCCGGCCATTTGCCGATGCGCGTCAAAATAGTGTGAA
Organism: Pseudolabrys sp.; assembly: GCA_025929185.1. Classification (GTDB taxonomy): domain Bacteria; phylum Pseudomonadota; class Alphaproteobacteria; order Rhizobiales; family Xanthobacteraceae; genus Pseudolabrys. The sequence goes on along the minus strand of JAICMO010000027.1, from coordinate 717 downwards.
GCCGTTTTTCGAACGGTCGATAAACAGTTGGATAGTGGGTCGAAATATAACTCAGAATTTCATGTCGGTGAAGATAACCTTCATGCCGGACGGTGCTTGGCAATGATCGATTCGACCTCTTTGTCGCTCGCAAAGCGTCCCTCGCGCGCCGCTTTTAGCCCCCGATCGATCCCGGCCAATTCGGCGGGGGTTGCGATGTATTTTTGCTCGCGCAATTCCCGGTCGATTTCCAATGCAAGCTCGGCCAGCATGGCCTGTGCATGCTCTGGCCACCTTTCAACCCGCTCTAGAGCGGTCTTGAGCGTCTTGGCTGTCATGACATCCAATATAATGCTAGCCGTCCAGCTTTCTTAACACCGCCTCCAGCTGATCCAGATCGCGATACTTGATGTGCAGCGTGCCGCCGCCGCTCGCGTTGTGGTCGACCGTGACGACAAGCCCGAGCACATCCGAGAGCCGCTTTTCCAGAGCGCGCGTGTCGGCGTCTTTCCCGCTGGGCGTCACCGGGCCGCGAAACTCGCGACGCACGTCGCGCGCCTGCGCGGCGCCGTCCTCGCGCATTCGTTGCTCGACCTGCCGGACGTTCAGCGCTTTCTCGATAATTTCGTGCGCGATCTCTTCCGCATTCGGCTGCCCGACAAGCAGGCGCGCGTGACCGGCGGAAAGCTTGCCCGCGCGCACTAAAGTTTGCACCGGCTCCGACAGCTTCATAAGCCG
>JAICMO010000041.1 GCA_025929185.1 Pseudolabrys sp. | reverse complement strand
GGCGTCGTGACGACGAAGTCGTTGAGGTGCCCGGTGCCCATCCATGGATCGTTGGTGATGTAGGCGTCGCCTTCCTTCATCGTCTCGATTGGAAAGTGCCGGATGAAATGTTTGACCGACTCGGCCATCGAATTGACATGGCCCGGCGTTCCGGTGACGGCCTGCGCCAGCATGCGACCTCGCAAATCGAAGACGCCGGCGGAAAGGTCGCCGCATTCGCGCACGATCGGCGAAAAGGCGGTGCGGATAAGCACCTGCGCCTGTTCCTCGACCACGGCGATCAGGCGGCTCCACATGATTTGCAGGTCGATCAGATTCGGCGCGGATGGCGTGGTCATTGCTTAGTTCCCCGAGCCCTTGCGGTTCATGACGATGCAGCCGGCGTTGTCGATATGGGCCGTGAAATTTGCCGAGACAAAGGTCGACGTTTCATCTTCGGCAATGATCGCCGGACCCGTCACGCGCGCGCCCGGCTCTACATCCTCGCGGCGATAAAGTGGCATGTGCATCGTCGTCTCGCTGCGTCCGTCGAAAAACGCGCGCGTGCCGGACGGTTTCGCCGCGGCTTTTAACGTCACAGGCTGCGCGCGTTCGAATGTAGGCGTTGACGTGCTGATCGTCACCGACCAGGTCAGGATTTCGATGGCCGCGCCAGGAATGGAACGGGCGAAGAGCGCGGCATATTCGCGCTCGAATTCAGCGCGCAGCGCGGGGATATCCTCACGCGCAAAGCTTGTCGCCGGCAGGGTAACGGCGATCTCGTGTCCCTGCCCGACATAGCGCATATAAGCGCGCCGCCGCTCCGTCACCGGCGCGCCGCGCGCGCCGGGTTCGACCAGCGCACGCGCTTCGGCCGACATTTCCGCAAGCAGAGAGGAAATCGCCTCAACATCGAACGCATCGAGCCGCGTATGCCGGCTGCGCACAAGCTCGTAGGAAATCGGCGCCGCAAGAAATCCGATGGCCGAGCCGACGCCCGCGTCCGGCGGCACCACGACGCGTGCAACGCCGATCTTCTCGGCCACACGCGCGGCATGCAGCGGCGCCGCTCCGCCGAAGGCGATCAGCGTATGCTGGGCGATGACGGCGCCTCGCTCCACCGCGTGCACACGGGCGGCGCTCGCCATGTTCTCACAGACCATTTCGTGTACGGCATAGGCCGCGGTTTCGGCCGTCAGCCCGAGCGGCTTTCCCACTTCTCGCGCGAGCGCAGCACCTGAGAGATTGGAATCAAGATGAATCGTGCCGCCGGCAAATCGCTGCGGGTCGATCACGCCGAGCACCACATCGGCATCGGTCACAGTCGGATGTTTTCCGCCACGCGCGTAGCAGGCAGGGCCGGGCTCGGAGCCGGCGCTTTCCGGCCCGACGGTGACGCGCTTGAGCGCATCCACTTTGGCGATCGAGCCGCCGCCCGAGCCGATCTCTACCATTTCGATCACGGGCGCGCGCACCGGCAATCCACTGCCTTTAATGAAGCGCGACGCGCGATCGACCTCGAAGACGCGGGCGGTCTTCGGCTCGCCCTTTTCGATCAGGCAAATCTTGGCGGTGGTGCCGCCCATGTCGAAAGATACGACTTTATCCTCCTTGAGTTGAAGCGCGATTTGCGCGGCGAAGATCGCGCCGCCCGCGGGACCCGATTCGACCAGACGCACCGGAAAGCGGCGCGCCGTCTCAATGGATGTCAGTCCACCGCCGGAGGTGACGAGATAAATCGCACCGCGAAATTGCTGGGCTTGCAAGGCGTCGGCCATGCGCGCGAGATAGCCGGCCATCAGCGGCTGCACATAGGCATTGGCAATGGCGGTCGAGGTGCGCTCGTATTCGCGGATTTCCGGACAGGTTTCGCAAGACAACGTGACCCAAAGTTCCGGCATTTTCTGCTTGAGAATGGCCGCGGCACGCTGTTCGTGCGTGGGGTTGACGTAAGAGTGAAGAAAAGCGAACGCGACGCTTTCCACGCCTTGCTCGCGCAGCGAAGGCGCAAGACCGGCCACCGCGCTTTCATCGAGCGGCACACGAACGTTTCCGTGGACGTCCATGCGCTCGGGCACGGTGAAACGCAGCGCGCGAGGGACTAACGGCTTCGGCTTCTCGATCGAGAGATCATATTGGTCGTAGCGGCTTTCCGTGCCGATCTCGATAACGTCGCGGAACCCATCGGTGGCGATCAAGGCAGTTTTTGCGCCGCGCCGCTCGATGATGGCGTTCGTCGCAAGGGTCGTGCCGTGGACGAACACGTCGATGTCGGAGACGTGCAATCTGGCATCGTCAAGCAAGAGACGCACGCCGTCGAGCACTCCTTCTTCCGGCCGCTGCTGCGTCGTGAGCACTTTGCGGGTGAGGCGGTGGCCGTCGCGTTCGAGCACAATATCCGTGAACGTGCCGCCGATATCGACCGCCAGCCGCACTGCGGGATTTCCCATGGAAGTCATGTTCGCGCTGCCTGTGCCGGCTGTTCTTACCACACCCGCATTTAGGCGGCGCTGGCGCCGTTGGCGCTGATGCCGAGATAGATCTGCTGCACCTGTTCGTTCTGTTCCAGGTCGGCAGCCTTGCCCTCGAGCGCGATACGACCGGTTTGCAGCACGTAGGCATAGTCGGCAATACCGAGTGCAAGCGGGATCGACTGTTCGGCGAGCAAAAGCGTGAGCCCGTCCTTATGGAGCCGATGCAGTGTGTCGTACATGGCCTCCACGACAGCGGGAGCAAGCCCCAGGCTCGGCTCATCCAGCATCAGCAGCTTCGGTTCACTCATCAGCGCGCGTCCCATCGCGAGCATTTGCCGCTCGCCGCCTGACAGCGTGCCCGCGAGCTGCCGCCGCCGCTCTGCCAAACGGGGGAACATCGCATAGACTCGCTCGAACAGCGCGTTCATGCGAGACGGGTCGGTGAGGGCGGTGGCGCCGAGGCGGAGGTTTTGCTCGACCGTCTGCGAGACAAAAAGCCGCCAGCCTTCCGGTGAAAGCGCCAAGCCTTTGCTGACGATCTGGTAAGCCGGCTTTCCCGAAATCGTTTCACCATGCCATTCGATCCGGCCCTTCGAAGGTCGCACGAGCCCGGCAATCGCATTGAGCGTCGTCGTCTTTCCCGCGCCATTCGAGCCGAGCAGGGCCACAATGTTCCCGGCTTCTACTTTGAGCGAAATGTCGGCGATGCCGACCAGATCGCCATAGCGAACTTCGAGATGCTCGACGACGAGATCGGTCACGTCTCGCTCCGGTGCCTGCGTGAGCCGTGGCCGAGATAGGCCGTGATGACCGTCTCATCCTTAACGACGTCCTCCGGCTTTCCGCTCGCGATGACATGGCCCTGGTTGAAGACGAGCACGCGCCGCGTCAGCGTCATGATCACTTCCATGATGTGCTCGACGATGACGATTGTCACGCCCATTTCATGGATGCGCCGCACGAGCTTGATCGCTTCTTGCAGCTCGGTCGGGGTGAGGCCTGCAAGCGATTCGTCGAGCAGCATCAGCCGCGGGTTGGTGGCGAGGACGCGCGCGATTTCGAGGCGCTTGCGTCCCGGCGTGCCGAGCGATCGCGCGCGCGAGTGAGCGACTGAATTGAGGCCGGTCAGCTCGACGATGCCGCGCGCGTGCTCGCGCGCGTCGCGGCGATGAGGGTGACGAAGAAAAGCCCCGACCATTACGTTGTCGAGCACCGTCATGTCCTCGAACGTAGCGGGCACCTGGAACGTGCGGCCGACGCCGAGCCGGGCATGCGCCTCCGGCGAAGCGGTGGTCACGTCCTGGCCCGCGAAGCTGATCCGGCCCCCTGTCGGCGTCGTGTCGCCGGCAAGACAATTAAAAAAAGTCGATTTGCCGGCGCCGTTCGGACCGATGAGTCCGATAATGTCGCCTTCATCGACGGAAAGATCGGCGCCTGCGACGGCATGGAAATCGCCGAATGCCTTGGCGACGTTTTGCGCTTCAAGCAGCATGGCCGCTTTTCCAGCGCGCCGGCGCGATGCGTTCCCACAATTCAAACAGCCCGCCCGGTTCGAAACGGGCGATCAGGACGATGATGCCGCCATAGAGAATATAGGTAAGGCCGGAGCCGCTGCCGCCAAACCAGGTGTTGGTCGCCGTTTGCAACGGAATGAGAATGAGCGCGCCGACAAGCGGTCCGAACAGCGTGCCCGCGCCGCCCAGCGCCGCGATGATGACCATCTGCACGGAAATGAGGATGCCGAAGCCGCTTTCTGGATCGATGAAGCCGGTCTTGATCGAGTAAAGCGAGCCGGCGATCGAGGTGAACGTCGCGCTCAGCATGAGCGCCTCGATTTTGGTTTTGCGGACGGGGACACCGAGGCTGCGCGCGGCGCGCTCGCCGGCTTTGATCGCGCCCAGGTAATAGCCAAAGCGGCGCCGCTCAATGGCATAGGTGACGTAGAGCAAGACCGCCAGCACGCCGAGGAAGATGTAGTAATAGGGCAGTTCCCCGCGAAACGTCAGGTCCCACCAGCCGCGCGCCACCGCCGGGCCTTGCAGGCCGATCGCCGCGCCAACCAGGTCCCACGTGCCGGTAAATATACGGATCAGCTCGGCGACCGCGATCGTCGCCATGCTGAAATAGTGCCCCGTGAGCCTGAGCGTTGGCGCGCCGATAACGATTGCGAGGAGCAGGCTGCACACGATGCCGATCGGAATGCCGAACATCGGCGGCCACCCCCACAATTGATAGAACAGCAGCGGAGCGTAAGCTCCGATGCCGTAGAACATGCTGTGGCCGACGGACACCTGGCCGGCATAGCCGCCGACAATATTCCACGCCGACGCCGAAATCGCGGCGAGCAGGAAGGTCACGCCGATGTCGCGATAAAACGCATCGGAAAAAACAAGCGGGTAGATCAGCAAGCAGGCCGCGAGCAGAAGAATTTTGGGTCGAACAACCGAGGGTTTTTTCACGCTTTACCCATGAGGCCCTGCGGCCGCAGCCAGAGCAGCGCCACGAACAGCGCGTAAACGACGATGTCTTTGTAGATCGGTCCGAGCCAAAAGGCCGAGATCGCCTGAATAAGCCCGATAATCAGGCCCGCGTATAACGCGCCGGGCACGCTGCCGAAGCCGCCGAGCGCGACGACCACAAAGGCCGTGAGCCCGAATGTTTCGCCAACCGACGGCGACCACGGATAGGAAATCGCCATCAGTGCGCCGGCGATTCCGGCCGCGCCGGCCGATAGTCCCCACGCCAAAGCCTGCATGCGATTTGGCCGGATGCCCATCAGCATCGCGGCATTGCGGTCCTCCGAGACGGCCAGCAACCGGCTGCCGATGGTCGTGCGGGTGAGCATGAAATGCAGGCCCACCGTCAGCACTATCGCGAGTACGCCCGAAACGAGTTGCGCGAGCGGCATCAAGATGCCGCCGACATCGATCGTTCCCGACAGCGAGGTTTGCGGCAACGAGACAAAATTCGCGGAGAAGATAAAAAAGGCCGTATAGCGCAGCAGAAGGGCAAGTCCGAACGTGGACAGAATCTGCGCGAGCATCGGCCCGCGCATCACGTGGCGGATGAGCCCGGCGTAAATGATCACGCCGAGCACAAACAACGCCACCGCCGCGGCAAAGCCGAAAGCGGCAGGCCCCCCGCTCAGCCACACCACGACGAGCAGGGAGACATACATCCCGAGCATGACGAATTCGCCGTGCGCGAAGTTGATGAAATTCATCATGCCCCAGATCAGCGTGAGACCTGAGGAAAACAGGGCGTAGATGGCCCCGAGCAGGAGGCCACCCACAATCACTTGCAAGAACAGCATCGGCTATTTTGCCCAGCCAGCCATCGGCCATTCTAGTTTGGCGTCGGCGGCTTTGTCAGGCCACACGAGCTCGTATTTTTTGCCGTGCAATTGGATGAGATAGGTCGCTGCCAGGATGTTCTGCCCAGTCTTGTCGAACTTGACGCCTTGATAGCCCATCATGAGCTGATTGGCCTTGAGATCGGTCTGGGTCAGCGCCACGCGGATTTTTTCAGGTTCCGTCGATCCGGCGCGATTGATCGCATCGGCGAGCGCAAAGAAGCTCTGCATGTTGCGCGCGCTGGTGTCGTCGAGATCGCGGCCGGTTTTCGCCTTGTACATCTCGTTGATCTTGTACGTGGTCGATCCCGGCTTGCCGATCACCCACGCGCTGCGGTTCATCACGCCCTGCGCCACGTCGGCCACTGCCGGAACGAACGAGGGATCGGAGAACCCGCTATCGTCGCCGATTACCATGGGCGGCTTGTAGCCGAGATTTCTCATCGTCTTCATGTAAAGGATCGAGTCGGCCGTATAGCTGATGAAGATGACGACGTCCGGCTGCTTCTCCTTTAATTGCAGCACCTGCGCGGAAACGTCGGTCGAGCTCGCGCTGTAAGGGATGCGGATCGCGACCGGGATGTTTGCTTTTTTCGCTTCATCGATGATGGAGTTGGCAACCGATGTGCCGTAGTCGGTATTTTCGTTGACGATCGCAATCGAGCCGATCTTCTTTCCTTGTTTCTTCATGTCGGCGAAGAAACGCATGTATGTGCGCGCGTAGTCCGTTGCGATCGGCGTGCCACGAAACACCCACTTGAAGCCGCGCCCCGTAATATTGAGCGCCGCCGATTCGCCTACCATGAAAGGAATGCCGTAGCGCTCGGCGACCGCGGTGGCGGTAAAGCTGCACGAGGACTGGTAGGCGCCCATCAAGACGTTCACCTTGTCCTGGGTGATCAACCGCGTCGCAAGCTGCTGCGCGAGCGACGGATTGCCTTGATGGTCGACAAAGACAAGCTGGAGCTTGGCGCCGCTGAGATTCGGCAGGCCCGCGCTTTTTGCGAGCGGCAAGTCGCCCAACTCCGGATGCGCGTTGTTGACGATGTCGGCTGCGATCTCGGCGGCGGCTTTCGAGGCCTGGCCGGCGGCGCCCGCGTTGCCGGTCAGCGGCCAAATGATTCCGATTTTTACGGCGTCAACGGCTCCCGCGCGGCTCGTCCAGCCGAACAACGCCGCGGTCAGTATAAGCGTGGCAGAGAGTAAGCATGAGCGTTTCACGTCGTCCTCCCGTCCCATTGAAAACGTTATTGTTGCGAGCGGATCGTGCGATCCAGCCGCGTCGCGCGTTGCAAACGGTAAGTAGCTCAATACCGGCTGTCAAACGACCGGGAGGTGGAGAGATCGAGCGAAAAACGAGCGGTGCCTCACGCGCACAAGCGCACCCTGGCCTCCTCCGCGGCCGCTTCCATTGTCGTAAACACCGCGCCCTCGGCCGCAAGCTTGCCGACGAGTTCTTCGAGCGCCAGCATGCGATAGCCGCGGCCGATCACGTAAGGATGCATGGTGTAGGTTAGTATGCCCCAGTCGGTGCTCTTCTTCATGTAAACGAATTCATCGAACCAGCTCTGCATGACAACGCGCGCCGGCTGTAGTCCGGGCAAAATCGTCGACGCGGTGCGCACGAATTCGAAATGCGGATAGTCGTCGAGCGACCAGCTGATCGGCATTTCTATCAATGTCGTCTCTTCGCCGAACCGAAACGGTTCGCCGAGCTTCGTCGCGTCGCCACGCCGCGTGCGATAGGGCAGGTAGTCCGATCCCATCAGGCTCGAGTCGTAGCGAAAGTCATGCTTGACCAGCAAATCTACCGTGTGCTCGCTCAAATCCCAGGAAGGCGAGCGATAACCGCGCGCTTTCTTTCCGCAAAGGCGCTCAATCGCATCGTTGGCGCGGACAAGATCGGCCTCTTCCTCCTCGCGGGTTTGCGTTGCGGGCGGAACGTGCGCCCAACTGTGGTGCCCGACTTCATGACCGGCGGCGACGACCGCCTCGCACTCGCGTGGCCAGCTCTCGATGGTGAAGCCGGGCGTAAACCAAGTAGCCCTGATCTCGCGTCTTTTCAGAAAATCCAGAATACGGCGCGAAGCCACGGCGCCGAATTCGCCGCGCGAGAGCGGCGTCGGCGTGGTCATGCCGCGCGCGATGAAACCGGACTGGGTATCGAAGTCGAAGGTGAGGCAGACGATGTGGCGTGGCACGGCATTCACCTGATGCGCCCCGCCGCGAGACAGAGCTTTCTCGACAGATTATAGAAAGGTCATGGCGATCAGGGAAATCGGCATCATCGTCAACGGGGCGACCGGGCGCATAGGGTCCACGCAGCATCTGGCGCACGCGCTGGTGCCGATGCGCGCGGAGGGCGGCTTGCCGGCAGGCGACGATCGCATCATGCCGCGGCTTCTGCTGCTCGGGCGCGACCGCGACCGGGTGGCGGCGGTTGCCCGGGCGCACGGCATGGCCGAGTGGACGACCGATCTTGGCGCGGCTCTGGCCAGTCCCGAATTTTCGATTTTCTTCGATGCCGCCGCCACCAAACAACGCGTGGCGACGCTGACCAAAGCGATCGCAGCGGGCAAGCACATTTATACCGAAAAGCCGGTCGCGCCGACGGCAGAGCAGGGGCTGGCGCTGTTGCACGCCGCCGAGAAAGCAGGCCTTAAGGCCGGCGCCGTCGAAGACAAGGTTTATCTGCCGGGGTTGCAGAAGATTGCTCAATTGGCGCGCAATGGATTCTTTGGCCGGATTACCGGCTTCAGGCTCGATTTCGGCTGGTGGGTATTTGACGGCATCGAGGCGCCGAGCCAGCGGCCGAGCTGGAATTATCACAGCAGTGGGGGCGGCGGGCTCACGCTCGATATGTATCCGCACTGGCGCTACATCATTGAAGACATTGTCGGCCGCGTGCGCCGCGTAGTGACGTCGGCAACGACCGCACTCGGCGAGCGCGCCGATGAGGACGGCAAACGTTTTGCCGTAGACGTGGACGACCGCTCCATCACGCTCGCGGAGCTTGAGAACGGCGCGGTCGGAACGATCATCAGCTCCTGGGCCACGCGCGTGCGCCGCGATGACCTGATGACCTTGCAGATCGACGGCACCGGCGGCTCGGCGGTCGCCGGTTTGCACCGCTGCTGGATGCAGAGCCGGTCCGAGACGCCGGCGGTTCGTCATTTCAATCCCGATAAGGATATTGGCGCGGACTATCGTGCCGATTGGCGCGAATTCATCGGCGAGGTGCGTAAAACAAATCCCTATCGCGTCGGCTGGGAAGAATTCCTTCGCCATGTCGTCATTGGCGCGCCATTGCGCGGCACGCTCGCTGCCGGAGTCCGCGACGTGCAGTTCGCCGAAGCATGCAAGCGGAGCGCAAGCGAGAGAAAGTGGGTGGATGTCGATGAATCCTCTGCCTAAGGCTGCGCTGGTGACCGGTGCTTCGACCGGCCTCGGCTACGCGATTGCCTGTGCGCTTGCGCGTGAGGGCTACGACCTGGCGGTCACCGACCTCGATTTGGCGATGTTCGACGGCTTGCTGCGCGAGCCGGTGGTGCAAGGCCGCAAGGTCGCGACCATCGGTCTCGACTTGCGCTCCGAGAGCGATATCGCGCGAGCGTTCTCAACGGCCGCAGAATCGCTCGGCGCCCTCGGCTTGCTCGTGAATAACGCGGGTCGCGCGCTGATCAAGCCGGCAACGGAAGTGACCTGGGCCGAGTGGGACGATGTCATCGGCATCAATCTGAAGGGCGCGTATTTCCTCTCGCAGCAGTTCGCCGCGCATTGCATCGCGCGCAAACAACCCGGCGCGATCGTCAGCATCGCCTCGACGCATGGGCTCACCGGCATCGCAGGTCGCTCGGTCTACGGCATCTCCAAGGCCGGACTCATTCAGATGAGCCGGATGCTGGCGATCGAGTGGGCGGACAGGGATATTCGCGTCAACGCTATCGCACCCGCGACCGCGCTCACGCCGTCGCGCCAGCGCATGCTCGATGCCGCCGCGCGCGAGCGCATGCTCGCGCGCATCCCCACCGGGCGTTTTATTACGCCGGAGGAAATCGCCGCCGCGGTTTGTTATCTCGCCGGTCCGGCGGCGGCCTCGATCACCGGCCAGACGCTCACGCTCGACGGCGGCCTGACTGCCGCCTAGCTGCTCGTTGCGGCGCGCACGGCTGCTGCATCCGCCCGTGCGGCACTCATCAAGTAACCGGCATCGGAACCGGCTATCACGAAGCGTGCACCGAGTTGCACCAGTTCCTTGGTGAGCGGAGCATCCCCGCGTACGCCGCCGATGCCGAGATGAATGTTATGCTTCCTGCATGCGGTAGCCGCCGACTCGAATGCTGCCCGTAGCTTGGGATGATGCAGTTCGCCGGGAATGCCAAGCTCGGTGCAAAGATCGTTGGAGCCGACCAGCAGCATGCCAAGCCCCGGCACCGACGCAATCGCATCCGCGTTCTCGATCGCTTCGGGCGTTTCCAGCATCGCGATCAGAAGCGTCAGCTCGTTGCCCTGGCGATTTACCTCGCTTAGCGCCGTGGAACGATAAAGCTGTGCTGGACCGACGCCCGACACCGAACGGTGCCCGAGAGGAGGAAACTTGCAGGCCTCAACGAAGGCTAAAGCCTGCGCATGCGTATTGACGTGTGGACAGATGATCCCAAGCGCGCCGCTATCGAGCATGCGCGTTGCAACGGTGAACTCATGCCCTGGAATGCGCACCATCGCCGTGATGCCGAGCGGAACGGCGGCGGTGCAGATTTGCGCGGCATTGTCGAGCGAAATCGAGCAATGCTCCATGTCGACAAAGAAGGAATCGAAGCCGCAGGCCTCGGCGATCATCGCGATATCGGCCGTGCGCGACAGGCGCGTCGCCATACACAACGAAACCTCGCCGCGCGCGAGCTTTTGTTTGACGCGATTTGCGATCGGCGCGTCGGACGCTGGCTTTGCAGGGGTCACCGCGATGCTCAGTTGCGATAACTGGCGTCTCGTTGATCGAGCATGCGCAGATAAGCGGGCCAGTCGGCGGAGCCGCGGCCGCTGTCGTGGTGTTCATATTGCCGCGCGGTCTTTTCGCAAACCTCAGGTGGAATTTCGATCAGCTTCTCGCCGGTCGCTTCCATCATCAGCTGGATTTTCGCCGCCTCGATCAAAGCTTTCATGAGCACGAAAGCCTCGCGTGCGGTTTTGCCGACCGTGAGCAGGCCGTGATTGTGCATGATCATCGCACGGTTATTGCCGAGGTCCTTCTTGATGCGCGCGCGCTCGTCGAAGTCTTCGGTGATGCCTTCGTAAGCGTGGTAGCCGGTGCGGTTGTAGAAGCGGACGGCCGCTTGTGAGACCATGCGCAGGCCGCCTTGCAGTCCCGAAATCGCCATGCCCAATTCGGTGTGAACGTGCACGGCGCAATTGACATCCGGTCGGCTCGCCAGCACGCCGCCATGCAGCGTGAAGCCGGGGCGATTGACGCCCGACGATTCATCGAGATCGGCATCCATATCGACTTTCACCAAGTTGGATGCCGTGACTTCCGTATACAAAAGCTCGTGCCGCTTCATGAGGAATTTGCGCTCTTCGCCGGGGACGCGCATCGAGGAGTGATTGTAGATGACGTCGTCCCACTCGTGATACGCGATCAGCCGGTACACGGCGGCCAAATCGATGCGCGCCTGCCATTCCTCCGGCGACATTCCCGCCGGCACGGCCTTCGAAGGCATGGCGTGGGTGTTCATGGGCGTCTCCCTGAAGAGCTTTCCTCGCTACCGTAGCACATGGGTCGCGCTGCCCTTAACTGTTATTCCGTCAGGCACAGGCCGCGATCGGGTTCAAAAGCGACAAAGACTTTCTGCTGCGGCCGCAGCTGCATGTAATGGTCGAGTTGGACGCCGATCTCCTGCGTGCCGACGCGCACGTTGCATTCGAGAAAGTTGCCGAGGTAGACAGTGTCAATTACCTCGCCTTCAAATACGTTGCCGCCATCTCCGTCCGGCGCCTGCAAGTGGATCGAAAGGTCTTCCGGCCGTACGCTGACGATCATGCGCTGATCGCCTGCGACGACATTGCCGCCGAGCGCCTTTATGCGCACAGGGGCATGACTTTCACCCAGCGCAATTTCAACATCGCAGATATCGCCGTTGCGGCCACGCAGCACGCCCTCCAGCAGGTTCGTAGCGCCAATGAAATTTGCGACGAACGCGTTGCGCGGCCGCGCATAAATGTCATGCGGATCGCCGATTTGCTGGATCACGCCTTTGTCCATCACCACGACCCGGTCGCTCATCACCAGCGCCTCGGTTTGGTCGTGGGTGACATAGACCGACGTGATGCCGACCTCCTGTTGCAGCCGCACCAACTCGACCCGCATTTGCTCGCGCAGCTTGGCGTCGAGGTTCGACAGTGGTTCGTCGAATAGGATCACGCGCGGCTCGTAGACGATGGCGCGCGCAAGCGCGACGCGCTGGCGCTGGCCGCCGGAAAGCTTGGTCGCATAGCGGCCGGCGAGATGCTCAAGCCCGACCAGCTCGAGCGCTCGCCTAGTGCGCGTCTTGATGTCGGCGCCGCGCACGCGGCGCACGCGCAGGCCGTAAGCCACGTTGTCGAACACCGTCATATGCGGCCAGACCGCGTAGCTCTGGAACACCATGCCGATATTGCGGTGCTCCGGCGCGAGATAGATACCTTGCTCTGGCGCTGCCACCACATCGCGGCCGATGCGGATTTCTCCCGCATCCGGATGCTCGAGGCCGGCAATGCAGCGCAGCGTCGTCGTCTTTCCGCAGCCGGACGGACCCAGCAGCGTGACGAACTCTCCTTGCGCGACGGACAGGCTGACGTCGCGCACGGCACGCTCGGCACCGAAATTCTTGCTGAGACGATCGAGCGTGACCATCGCGCTCATGGCTGCACCGCCAGCGTATGCTCCGGATCGAGATGCAAATAGACTTTGTCGCCTTTGCTAAGCCGGCCGCGCGGATGCGTGAGCACTTTCCATTCGAAATCGCCCCAGCGCACCCGGCAATCGACGCAATTGCCGAGAAAGATCGCCTGCAGCACTTCGCCTTCGAGGCAACGGCCGTCGCCATTGTCACGCCGGGCCTGGACGTTTTCCGGCCGCACCGACAGCACGGCTTCATCGCCTGCGCGGATTCCGGCAGCGATAAGGCAGGGGAATTGCAGCTGTTTTCCGTTTTGCGCGATCTCGATTTTGCCGCGGCCGCCCCCGTTGACGGCGACGATGCGGCCCTTCAGCAAATTGGCGACGCCGATAAAGTTGCTGACATAGGCGTTGACCGGCCGCGCGTAAATTTCGTGCGGAGTGCCGCGTTGCTGAATGCGGCCCTTGCTCATGACGATAATCTCGTCGCTCATCACCAGCGCCTCGGCCTGGTCGTGGGTGACGTAGATAGAAGTAATTCCGACCTCGTTCTGGATGCGTTTCAATTCGACGCGCATCTGTTCGCGCAATTTGAGATCAAGGTTGGACAGCGGTTCGTCGAACAGCAGCAGTCGCGGCCTTGATACGATGGCGCGCGCGAGCGCGGCACGTTGCTGCTGCCCGCCGGAGAGTTGCGTTGCCAGCTTTGCCGCCATTTCGGCGAGGCCGACGAGGCGCAGCACGTCAGCAACGCGGGAATCGATCTCCGGCTGCGGCATGCCGCGGATTTCGAGCGGGTAGGCGACGTTCTGCGCGACCGTCATGTGCGGCCAGATTGCGTAGCTCTGGAACACCATGCCGATGTCGCGCTTCTCCGGCGGCATGAAGATGCCGTTTTTCGGCGCGGTGTAGATCATTCCGCCCACGCGGATTTGTCCGGCATCGATTGAATGCAAGCCGGCGATGCTCATCAGCGTGGTCGTCTTCCCGCAGCCGGACGGGCCGAGCAGGGTGACGAAATTTCCTTTGGAGACGTTAAACGAGACGTCGTCGACGGCGCGATCGGCGCCGAACCATTTCACCAGCCCTTGCACCTCGACGTAGGCCGCTGCGTTGGTGGCCGTCATTGCCTACACCGTCAGCGCTTCGCGCCCGGCGATCCGCCGGAAAATGTAGACGCAGGCAAGCAGCATCACCGTTTGCGTGACCGAGAGGGCTGCGGTCAACGTATCGTTCTCGTAATTGGTCAAATAGTAGACGCCGACCGACAGCGTCTCGGTACCTGACGAATAAAGAATGATCGAGATCGATAATTCGCGCAGGAAGATGATGAACAGCAACACCCACCCGGCGAAGATGCCTGGCTTGAGCAGCGGGATGGTAATGCGCCGCAATGTCGTGAACCACGAGGCGCCGGCCATGCGCGAGCTTTGGTCGAGTTCCTCGGAAATCGCAAGCATGACCGAAGAGACGTTGCGCTGGCCGTAGGGGAAAAAGCGCGTGATGTAGCCGAGCAGCAGAATCCAGAGCGTCGCGTAAATCGGCGTCTTGATGTAGGTGACCAGCACGCCCATGGCGATCACGATGCCGGGAAATCCGACCGGCACCACGCAAAGAAAATCGAGCAGCCGCGCGCCGAACCCCTTGGTGCGGTGAATCATATAGCTCACCACCAGCGAGAGGATCATGGCGATGGTCGCGCCGGCGAAAGCGAGGATGAAGCTGTTGTAAATGCCGTTCGTCGCCGCGGCGATATGGTCGGGCGCCCAGAAGAAAAGCGTGCGCACGTAATTATGCAGCGTGAGGTCGTGCAGGATGATGCGCGACTGCCAGACCGGATGCAGGCTCACTATGAACAGGCACAGGATCGGCAGCACGACGGCAACCAGGATGAAGCCCAAGTTGAAGGCGAAGGCCACCCATTTCCATCCGCCAAGATCGATAACGTTCGGCCGGAAGCCTTTGCCGGTGACCGTGGTGAACGATCGCGGCGCGATATAGCGCTGCTGAATCCAGATGAGCAGCACGGTAATGACGCCGAGGGCCATGCTCATAGCCGCGCCGAGATAGATGTTGGCGTCGTCGCCGACCGCCTTGGAGAAGATTTGCGTGGTCAGCGTCTGCCAGCCGTACGGCGCGGAAAGCTTGAACGGCACGCCAAATTCGCCGGCCGTGGTGACGAACACGATGATCGCGCCCGAAAGAATGCCCGGAGCCACCAGCGGCAACGTCACCGTCATGGCGGTCCGCACGAGCCCGGCGCCGGTTGTGCGCGCGCTATCCTCAAGCGATGGGTCCATGCGCCGTAGCGAGCCGATCACGAACAGGTAGACCAAAGGCGCGAAAAACAAGCCCGTGACCCAGATCACGCCGTAGAGATTGTCGACATTGATCAGATTGCCTTGCATGCCGAGAAAATCGCGGCCCCACGAATTGATGAGCCCGACCTTGCCGCCGGCGAGATTGTGCCATGCGATTGCGCCGACGAAGGGGCTTAAGAAGAACGGCACCAGATTGAACGGCTCCATCCGCCCGCGACCCGGGCAGTTTGTGCGCGCGTTGACCCACGCCAGCGCAACGCCGAAGAAGGTCGCGATCAGGGTCGAGCCGGCGCACACAATCAATGTGTTGACGAACGCTTTGGGAATGACGCGATCGGTATAAAGCGTCCGGTAGTTGTCCAGCCCCCAGGTCGTGTCAAAGCCGCCGGGATCGAGGACGCGAAAGCTGCTGACGATCAGCACCAGCAGCGGCAAGATCACCGCTGCGGCGACAATGAGGCTGACCACCACCGTTGCCACCGATTCTTGCGTGACGAGGCTCCGCCAACGACTCGCCGCCGGCGCTTGCAACGTTTCATTGGTGAGCGTCTGAGTGCTCATCGCATATCCGCGTGTCGCGATGCTTTTCGTCAGGCGATAGCGGCACTTCCGCGCCGCATCGGCTCCGCCTGCTGAGGCGGAGCCGATGTCAATGGATCTCTACTGGAACACCGCCTGCCACTCCTGGCGCAGAGCCTTGAATTCTTTCTGCGCTCCGACCCAGTCCTTCAGGCCGATCATTTTGGTTTTCTTCATGTCAAAGACGTAACGCTGGGCTTCCGGCGGCGGCGTATAGTCCTTGAGGAAGGTATACATCATCTCGCCGACGACCATGATGTCCGCGCCTTCCTTGCTGAGCATGTATTCCATGAACAGCTTGGCGGCGTTCGGGTGCGGCGCGCCCTTGATGACGGCAGCCTGGTTGCCGAGCATCACCTGACCCTCCTTGTATGTGCTCCACTTGATGATCTTGAGCAGGTCGGGCTTCTGCAGCACGTTCTGATAGATGCGCCCCGTGAGATTCCACATGTCGAGCGGGCGCTGGCACGAGATCACCATCTGCATCTTGGGCTCGGTGCGGAATTCGACCAGCGGATCGGTCGCCTTGAGTTTCTTCCACAGGTCGTTGAGATTCATGCCGTGCTCTTTCAGCGCGAGCGCGGTGTTGTCGTAGGTAAAGCTCTTGGTGAGATCGGAAGCGATCGTCTTGCCCTTTAGCTCGGGCTTGAGCACATCGGCATATGAGTTCGCCGTGAAGTGCTCCATGCCCGGGCAGGAGCTGTTCCACACCGGCTGGAACGTGTAGGCGAACGGCACGACGACGTACGGGTAGTCAAAATATTGACCGGCCGCGCGCGCGTTTTCCTCGTGATACTTCCAATAGCCGCTGTCGAGCTTCAGGAAATCGCCGCGCTTGGCGGCGGCGTCGAAGAAGCCGGGCGCGCTGACGATGAGAATGTCGACGGTGTGCTTGCCGGCCTGAATTTCCTGGCGCGTTTGCGCGACCGTTGCGCCGGTCCCTTTCCGCAAATTGTTGAACTTGAAATCGGGGCCGAGATTGTACCGCTTGACGAAGCCTTCACCGAGCCGCCGGCCAGTATTGTCGCTGAATTGCGGATTGAGCACGGTCACCGCGCCTTCCTTTTTGGCGGCGGCAATCAATGCTTGCTCTTGTGGCGTGAAATCGGCTGCCCAGACGGGAGCCGTCAGCGTCATAAGCGCAATTGCGGCAATGGGTGCAGCAAGATAGGCGGCCGGTGCCGAATGGCGTGAGCCCATTTTATCCTCCCGATGTTATCGCTCCCCATGGGGTCGATTGCGCCGGCATTCGACGGCGTTGCCCCCTGTGTTTTATTCGGCCCAGGTCCCCCGCTTGGCTTTGCGCGGGTTCGCACCGGCCGGTCGTCTATTTAACCGCATCCCGCCTACGACTGGCAATTTATGTCTTTGCCGAGCCCTTTCTCGCGGCGCGGCATGACGAAGCAGACGAAAACCTCAGCCGTTGCGTCCGGCCGCACGCCAAGGCTAGCCTTGGGCGGCTGTTTATTCGCGGCCTATTTTTGTGAATTCCCGCCGTTCCCGGCAGGAGACACCGGCTTGAAGATCGGAATTCTGTTGGGCGACGACATCGGGCTCGAGGTCGTTCCTGAATGCGTCAAGGTCATGAAGGCGGCAGCGGAGCGCGCCGGCCTCGCGATCGAATGGACTGAGCTGCCGATCGGAAGGCGCGGACATGAGCTGCACGGCGACACGCTGCCGGCGGTCACCGAAGAAGCGCTGCACGATCTCGACGGCTGGATCATGGGGCCGATCGGCCACGCCGCCTATCCGCGCAACGATCCGACCTGGGTGATGCCGCCGGTGCGCAAGCGCTTCGAGCTGTTCGCCGCCGTCCGGCCGTCGCGCTCTTATCCGAAGGTTGCGTCGATTCACAAAAATGTCGATATCGTGTTCGTGCGCGAACTGTCCGAGGGCATGCTCTATTCCGAATCGGTCGTCGCCGGTTTGCCGGAATTCCGTCCGAACGACGAGATCACAGTGGCCATGCGCGTCATCACGCGCCGCGGTTCAAATCGCGTCGCGCGCGAAGCGTTCGAGATTGCGCGCACGCGCAAGCGCAAGAAAGTCACGGCGGCGCACAAGGAGCCGGTCTATCGGCTCGCTTGCGGCATGTTTGCAGAAGAATGCCGCAAGGTCGCGCGTGAGTATCCGGATGTGGCCTACGAAGAGGCGATGATCGACACCGTCTCGATGAAGTTGGTGATGGAGCCGCAGCAGTTCGATGTCGTCGTCACCACCAATCAGTTCGGCGATATCTTGACCGACATCGGCGCCGGCCTTGTCGGCGGCCTCGGTCTCGCGCCCGGCCTTTGCGTCGGCGAGCGGCAAGCCATGGCGCAGGCGACGCATGGCTCCGCGCCCGACATCGCGGGATGCGGCCTCGCCAATCCCTATGCGATGATCGTGTCGGGGCAAATGCTGATGGCCTGGGTCGGCCGCAAGCACAAGGAGCCGAAGGCTGTCGCCGCCGCGGAGCGGATGCAGGCGGCGATCGAGAAGATCATCACCGAGGGCAGTCATCTGACCAAAGACCTGGGCGGCAACGCGAGCACCAGTGAAATGGGAGATGCAATCGCCGCCGTCGTCTAGCGGCATCAATGTTAACGTCGCAGCGAGAGCGAAGCGTCATGTACAATCTTCATCTTACTTCCGAGCAAATTGAAATCCGCGATACCGTGCGTGACTTCGTCAACAGCGAAATCAAGCCGGTCGTGCTCAAGGCCGAGCGTCTCGACGCCGGCCAACGCACGCTCTCGATGGATTTGCTTGAGCAGGCTTCGCAGATGGGCCTACGTACGCTGGCGTTATCGGAAGCGCTGGGCGGCGCCGGCGCGGATGCGCTCACAGCCTGCATCATTACTGAGGAACTTGCCGCCGGTGACGCGGATATCGCGGGCGCGCTGATGGAGACGTCGCGGCTTGCTTCGATCCTGTTCAACCGCGCGATGAATGACGCGCAACGCGACAAATTCCTGCCGAAATTGCTGAATGACGATCGTTTTCATCTAGCATTCGCGCAACGGGAGCAGAACTCCGACACCAAGCTCGGCGTGAACTATCATCGCGCGAGTATCGCCGAATCGTCGCCGCGAACGAGTGCCGTGAAGGCGAACGACGGCACCTGGGTCCTCGATGGCACGAAGATCGCCGTCGCCAATGCGCCGATCGCCAAATTGTTCGCGGTTGAAGCTACGATCCCCGGTCGCGGCACGGCCATTCTGCTGGTGCCTGCGGATGCGCCAGGTATTACCGTGCACGCGTATGAGAAGGCCTGGCACCACGGTCCGTGCGGAAAGGTGACATTCAAGGAATGCCGCATTGCGGCCGATCATGTGCTCGGTGAGCATGCCGTCGCGCTGTTAACCGGCGCCGACGCGCCGGGGCGAGGCGTTCCGTTCGCGCCAGCGCTCAATCTCGGCGTCGCGCGCGCGGCCTACGAAGCGGCGGCCGACTATGCCAAGCTGCGCGTGCAGGGCGGAAGGCCGATCATCGAGCATCAGGCGATCGGCGCCAAGCTCGCGGAATGCGCGGTCAAGCTCGACATCGCGCGCGCGGCCGTTTGGCGCGCCGCTTGGGCGGCGGATCATCCTGAGGCTTATGCCGACGGCAGCCTGCCGGACCTGCCGCTGCAAACCATTGCGCAGGTGTTCACGTCCGAGGCGCTGTTGACGGCGACGAAGGATGCCGCGGAGGTGTTCGGCGCCATGGGCGTGATGCGCGACATGCCGCTGCAAAAATACGTGCACGATGCGCGCGTGTGCCTGCATTCGGGCGACGGCAACACCGATGCCAAGCTGCGCATCGCGGAGGCGCTCGCCGGTTACCGGCGCGTGGCCGATGCCGGCGCGCTGGCGCTGGCCGGCGAATAAGGGAGATCGAGATGGATTTTTCGTTCAGCAACGAGCAGCGCTCCTGGCAGATGGCAGCGCGTAAATTCGCCGAAGAAGAAATTCGCCCGATCTCCTTGCAGCGCGACGCCATCCCGACCGCATCCGGGCCGTTCGACTGGGAGATCATCAAGAAGGGCTCGAAGCTCGGCTTCCGCACATTGGCGGTGCCGAAGGAATGGGGCGGCCACGGCACCGATTTTGTGACACAGGCGCTGGTGATGGCGGAGCTTGCCAAGGCCGACAGCGCAATCTCCAAGGCGTTCAGCCAGAATTGGAAGTGGAGCCACCTTATTTCGGCGACGTGTACCGAAGAGCAGAAGCAACGCTTCCTGCCGGCGTTCATCGCCGACGACACGTTTGTGTTGGGCAAGGGCATCACGGAACCCAGCGCCGGCTCGGACAATCGCCTGCCACCGGCCGACGATCCGAAAGCAGGGCTTAGGCTGAAAGCCGAGCGCAAGGGCGACGAATGGATTCTCAACGGCGAGAAAGCATTCATCGCCAATGCGCCGATCGGAAAATTGTTCTTCATCGACGCGCGCACCGATCCGAACGCGCCGCTCAAGCAGGGCACCACGCTGTTCCTCGTACCGCGCGACACGCCCGGTTTCCGCATCGGCAAGGTGTTCAACAAGAGCGGTTGGCGCTTCTACCAGAACGGGGAGATGATCTTTGAAAATGCCCGCGTGCCGCACGCCAACGTTGTCGGTGAGGTCAACGGCGGCGCACGCAAAACCGGCGGACGCGGCGGCGACACGACAGGCGGCGATATCTTCGGCGATCTCGAGCTTGCCGCCAACGCGCTCGGCATTTGTGACGATGCCTGCGAAACGGCGATGCATTATGCCAAAACTGCGAAGCAGGGTGGCCGCGTGCTGTTCGAGCAGCAGAGCGTTCAGTTGCAGATCAACCGCATGTACATGCTCACCGAAGCGCTGCGCTCGTTCGTGCTCCGCGTTGCCTGGGAGCACGACATGAAAATTCACTCCTGCAATGCGGGCCTGGCGATGAATTACTCAACCGATGTCGTGCAGGAGGTCACCGAGCTTTATATGGATGTGCGCGGCGCGGAAGGCTGCATGATGGACCCGCACACCGACAAGCTGGCGCGCGATTCCATCATCTGGAGTCATCTGGCGGGCGACAGCGTGCAGCGGATGAAGGTGGCGCGCAGGCTCGCAGCGGCGGCGTGATACGGCCGGCTCTTGATCGTTATAGCTGTCATTCCGGGGCGCCGCGAAGCGGCGAACCCGGAATCCAGATGCGAACTCATTCCTCGTTTCTGGATTCCGGGTCCGCTCGTTTCACTCGCGTCCCGGAATGACGGAAGTGCGGTGCAAAAAGCGGCACCCCTTTTACAGTGATGGTGAAGAAGAGAGCGCCACCGGCTTCCCTGTCTCCAGCGATTTGATCGACGCCTCGAATAACCCGATCACATTGAGCATATCGTCGGTAGATACCGGGAACGGCGCGCGGCCCTCGACCGCGTCGGCGAACGCCTCGATCAGCACGCGCAGCGAGTCGACGTGCGGATAAGTTGTTTCCCGTGGCGCGCCGCCGATCTTTGCAACAACAAGCGTGTCCTCGCCGCGCGCTTCCGCCGAGCCGTTGGTGCCGAAGACATGCACGCGCCAGTACATCGGGGCCGCGCGCACGGTCGCCATCACGCCGGTCGCCCCGCTTTCGAACTCGATCAATGCCGCCACCACGTCACGTGGATCGGGGGGCGCCTTCTTCGAAACGGTGCGCGCATCGACGTAGCGCGCCGGTCCGGCGAAGTTCACAAAAGCGTCGAGAATATGCAGGCCGGCGCCGGTCATGCCTGCTCCGGGGGATTCCTTCGGATCGTCGCGCCAGCCGCCGGCCACACGCGTCGAGTGCTCGTTGGAATAATGCCCTTCGACGTGCAGCACCTCGCCGATTTCGCCTGAACTCACCACGCGCTTCAATTCGCGCATGGATGCAAAGCAGCGCTTGTTGTTGCCGCCGCCGAGCACGACGCCAGCCTCACGGCAGGCAGCAACCGCACGCGCCGCTTCCGCGCGTGTCAGCGCGAACGGCTTCTCGCACCAGACGTGCTTGCCGGCCGCCGCAACCGCGCTCACCTGCTCCACATGCAACGAATGAGGAGTGGCAAGCAGCACTGCCTGCACGTGCGGGTCCGCAATCGCGTCGGAAAGATCGGTCGAAAGCCGGAAGCCGTATTTTTCCGCCAACGGCCGCGCGGTATCCGGCTCCTTGCTCACGCCGTGCACGACGCGTATACGCTCGCTTTTCCCTTGGATCGAATTGAGGATGGTCTGGCCCCAGCGGCCCAGACCAACCGCGGCCGCATTAAGCATCGTTCGGACGGTGCCCCCAGAATGGCTTGTCAATTTTGGCGAAGCGTTATGACATGAACAGCTTTCGGCAGGTGAGGAGAAAATTCAATGAAGGCGATGATGCTGCGGGGGCCCAATCTCCCGTTCGAAATGACGACCGTGCCCGATCCGGTTGCAGGCCCCGGCGAAGCGGTCGCGCGCGTCATCACCTGCGGCTCCGGTCTCACCATCCAGCACATCAAGGCAGGCCGGCGGAAGGCCACGTTCCCGCGCATTATCGGCCACGAGATCACCGGCGAGATCGTCGCGGTGGGGGCAGGCGTCTCCGGATTGAAAGCCGGCGATGGCGTTACGGCCTACTATTATCTCAATTGCGGGCACTGCCGCTATTGTTTGTCCAATCTAGAGCCGTTGTGCCTCAACACCGGCGGTAATGTCGGCATGGAATGCGACGGCGGCTATGCCGAATACATCAAGCTGCCGGCGCATATCTTTCTCAAGTATCCGGACACGCTCGATTACAAGAAGCATCCCGCGGAAATGGGTGTCATCACCGATGCGCTGGCGACGCCGTTCAAGGTCTTGCGTCGCGCCGAGGTGAAAGGCGGCGACACGGTCGCGGTGATCGGGGCAGGCGGCGGCGTCGGCATTCACCAGTTGATGATGGCGAAATGGGCGAACGCGCGCGTGATCGCTGTCGATATCGCCAAGGAGAAGTTCGAAGCCTGTAGAAAGGCCGGAGCCGACGACTGCGTCGATGCGCGCAGCAACGACGTGACCGGCGCGTTGATGGATCTGACCAAGGGCCGCGGCGTCGATGTGGTGATCGACTACGTCTGCACGACGGCGACGCTGGAAGCGGGCGCGAAAGCGCTCGGCCGGCGCGGCCGCTTGGTGGTGCTCGGCGGTGCGGCCAAGCCTTTCCAGGCAAGCGGCATCGACATGCTTACAAAGGAGCAATCCCTGCTCGGCAGCCGTTACGTCACGCGCGCGGAAATCCTCACCTGTTTCGATCTGGTCGCGCGCGGTGATGTCTGGCCACTTGTCACAGACGTGCGCCCGCTCGCCGAAGCTGAAGCGCTGCACGAGCGGGTGGAACGCGGCGAAGTCACCGGTCGCGCGGCCCTGCGTGTCAGCTAATATTGGATCGTCGTTCGCAAGCCGAATATGGCAGCGTTTCTGACCGCCCGTGTCGGCATTGCCGGATCAGGGATATCGCCGCCCGGGTGGACGACGTATTGGAAGTCCGGCTGCACGGTCCAACCCTGCACGATTTGCGCTTGATAGCTTAGCTCCATTACCAGTTCGGAATTGCGCACCGGCTGCATAATGCCTGTGAAGGCGATTTGGTCATTGTCGAGCGCGCCGGCTCTGTTTGAGATGTGTGAATAGAGGAGCGTCGCGCCGAATTTGTCATCGGGGCGCGACGGGGTCATGCCTGAAAACACGATTCCGCCGTCGGCATAGAAATCGATCAGGTTGCGATCCGACGGACTCACGGACACGCGCCCGAATATGCCAACTCCCTTGTCCGCGTCGCTACCGGGCGGCCGATAAATCTGCTGATCGATCATCGCATAGACGCCGGAGTCGCCGCGCAATTGCGCCGGCATGCCGCTGCTCGCCGCATCGGCGAGCGAGAGCCCGCTCGTGTCAAAGCGCTGATCGTTGAACGCGCCGAAATGATGCCATGCGCCGGCTTTGATCGTGCCGGCAAGGCCTTTCGCGTTTGAGTCTTGATTGTATTTGTATTGCAACTCGCCGATGAGGAACGGCGGATCACGCAAGCGGAAGAGCAGGCCGCTGCGATCGCGCGCCTGAGGGTCGCCGGCGCCCGGCCCGGCGGGATCGCCGTTGAACAGGCCGAGAAGCATCGTCCAGTTTTTGTCCGGCTCGACCTTCAGCCGTGCCGCCGGTGTCGCCAGCGGCCATGACGGGCCGCCGCTCGGCAGATCGATGCCGAGGACCGCCGGCCAACCGCTGGTGAAAAACATGGTGCTGTAGTCGCTGACGAAGAATTCCGAGTCCGCCGCCAGTTGGCCGATGCGCAGCGAAGCCTTGTCGTCCGCGAACTTTTGCTCGAGGTAAAGCTCGAACAGTCGCACCGCGGGCAGGGCCTCGATATTGCTGAGCGTGGCAAGCGCAGGCACAGCGTCGCGCCGGAGCCCGCCGCTTCCGCCCGCTTGCGTTCCGCTCCCGTAAAAGCTCAGACCCTTGGCGCCGATCAGCTTTTCGAGATCGGCGCTGACGTGCGCATCGAGCCGTTCCTCGACGATCGTTTCACGCCGCGTGCCCCCGGATGCATTGCCGAAAATCTCGCCGGTGAACGTCCAACCGTAGGTGATGCCGTATTTCGCCAGAGTGGCGCGCGCGCCGTTTGGGTCGCCATTGTCTGGCAGGCTGTGGGCGATCGACGATTTGGGGACGCCGTTCTTGTCGGGTTTGTCGTCCTCATCAGCCAGCACGGCGTGGATGCCCAAGCTCGTGCAAACCGCAACTGCAAAAGCGCTGCGAAGGATAAAGGGCATTCTGGAATAGCCGCGCCGCCGGGTGGATCGCCCTGCGGATGCTAATGGAACGCTTTGGGCGCGGCCAGTTCGATCGGTACTGCGAGGGAATTAATTCTGCGGAAAAACGTCGGCTCGCGTCGGGCCTCGACGCTCGCGATCAAACCTGTGGCGTGCCCGATGCTCGGACGTGCACCGATGCAATCAGGGCAAGTCGCCGGATGGTGCCATTGCGCCGAGATCGTTCGGCTCGGCGCCGGGATTTGAAACGGGCTCGGCACCTCCGACTGCGGCAGAGGCGATGAAATCGAGAGACGC
>JAICMO010000280.1 GCA_025929185.1 Pseudolabrys sp. | reverse complement strand
GGCAAGCGCATTCCGTTCGTTGCAGCCTGCCACCCATTGACGGCGAGAAAGGCTCGCGCAATTGGGCCTACGCTCTGACCTGAGTGCATGCACAAACCGGCAAGAACTTTGGTAGGAATGGTCGGAGTGGCAGGATTTGAACCTGCGACCCCCTCGTCCCGAACGAGGTGCGCTACCAGACTGCGCTACACTCCGACTGATGGGCGGCTTATAGCGCTGGCAGCCTTAAACCCGCAAGCCGAGAGGTTTAGAAGGAAATCGTGACCGTCGAGCCGGGAACACGGGTGATGAAGGCAGAAGCAACCGCCACAGCGGCGGCCGTGCGGTGTCTTGCCGCCGGCGGCCTGGTGGCGTTTCCGACCGAGACGGTCTACGGGCTTGCCGCCGATGCCGGCAACGGCGAAGCCATCGCCCGCCTCTATCTGGCGAAAGGGCGGCCACGCTTTAATCCGCTTATCGCGCATGTGGCCGATGTGGAGCGGGGGCGCGCAATCGGCCGTTTCAATGATGCCGCCGAAAGGCTCGCGGCGAGCTTTTGGCCCGGTCCGCTGACGTTGGTCCTGCCGAAGCGCGCCCAATGCGCCGTGGCCGATCTGGCGCTCGCGGGGCTCGATACCGTGGCGCTCCGGGTGCCCGCGCATCCCGTCGCACGCGAACTGCTCGCGTCCTTCGGCAAGCCGATTGTCGCGCCGTCAGCCAATCGCTCCGGCCATGTCTCGCCGACAAGCGCCTCGCACGTGCTGGCGGACCTGCGTGGGCGGATCGATATGCTCATCGATGGCGGCGATTGCCCAGTCGGCATCGAGTCGACCATCGTCGCTCTTTTGGACGATCCGACACTGCTGCGCCCCGGCGGCGTGGCCCGTGAGCAAATCGAGCGCATTCTCGGACGGCGGCTTGTCGATGCGCCGGTCGCGGACGACGCCCCGCTTGCGCCCGGCATGCTCGCGTCGCATTACGCACCAAAGGCAAAGCTGCGGCTTAATGCCGACGCGGTTGGCGGAGACGAAGCGTTGCTGGCCTTTGGACCGTCGCTTGTGATCGAAAAAGGGCGACCAGTGCTGAACCTTTCCCCACGCGGCGATCTGATCGAGGCTGCATCCAATTTGTTTTCGCATCTGCGCGCGCTCGATGCATCGGGTGCGGGCACAATCGCAGTCATGAAAGTACCGAACGAAGGGCTTGGCGAAGCGATCAACGACCGCTTGACGCGTGCCGCGGCGCCAAAGCCTTGAAGCCAGAGAGTCTCGAAATGAATCTTCACGCCAAACCGCAAAATATCCCCGCTCTCCCGCCTGACTTGCTCGCGCGATTCATCGCCATCGTCGGCGAGCGATACGCAGTCACCGATCCACACGATCAGGAACGCTATCTGGTCGAGATGCGCGGCATCTATCATGGGCGCACGCCCGTGGTGCTGCGTGCCGGCTCGGTGGCGGAGGTTTCGGCGATCCTCAAGCTCGCCAACGAGACAAAAACGGCAATTGTCCCGCAAGGAGGAAACACAGGTCTCGCCGGCGGACAGATTTCGCATAATGGCGAGGTGGTCTTGTCGTTGACGCGGCTCGACAAGATTCGCGAAGTTGATCCGGTCTCGAACACAATGACTTGCGAGGCCGGCGTTACGCTCCAGCGCGCGCGCGAAGCGGCGGCAAATGCCGACCGGCTCTATCCGCAACTGCTTCCATCGGAAGGCACCTGCACGATCGGCGGCAATCTTTCGACCAACGCCGGCGGCATCGCGGCCATCGCGCACGGCGTCGCGCG
>JAICMO010000088.1 GCA_025929185.1 Pseudolabrys sp. | reverse complement strand
GTCCATGGCGACCACCGGGTCCGGCATCGCATCGATGATCGCCTGCAGCAGGGACTGGTCCCTGTTATCGACCCCACTTGCGGTCAGCGCTGCGTCACTTTCCATAGCGTTCATCGAAAGCATAGCCGGAGCCACGCACGGTGCGGATCGGGTCGACTTCGCCGCCGGGACTGAGCGCCTTGCGCAGACGCCCGACGTGCACGTCGACCGTACGCTCGTCGATGTAAACGTCGCTGCCCCACACGCCGTCGAGCAATTGCTCGCGCGCGAACACGCGCCCCGGCCGTTGCATCAAATATTCCAGCAATCGAAACTCGGTTGGCCCCAGGTCGATTTCGACGCCGCCCCGCGAGACCCGACGGCGTTCGCGGTCGAGCGCGATGTCGCCGGCACTAAGCACCGCGTTAACGCGCTCGGGCTTTGCCCGCCGCAACAAAGCGCTGACGCGGGCGAGAAGCTCGGGCACCGAGAAGGGTTTCACGATGTAATCGTCGGCGCCGGTGGCGAGCCCGCGCACGCGATCACTCTCTTCCCCGCGCGCGGTCAGCATGATGATCGGCAACTGCGCAGTCGCGGCTTGCCCGCGCAACCGGCGGCACAGTTCGATGCCCGACAATCCGGGCAGCATCCAGTCCAGCACGACGAGATCGGGCGTGGTCTCGCGCAGCTTAAGCTCGGCTTCGTCGCCGCGCGCGATGGAGTCGACAGCGTAGCCGGCCGCTTCGAGATTGTAACGCAGCAACAATGTCAGAGGCTCTTCGTCCTCGACGATCAGGATGCGGGCGGGCATGTCAAAAGCAACTCCGGCGGCTGCGCGCGGGCGCGGTGCAGCACGAGCGGCCGCACCGCTCCTCACACCTATAGCACGGCTATTCAATGGGTTGCCGCGATCAGCGGTTTGCCGCTGCCGTCCCGGATTTCGCGCGCCCACATTGTCATGACCTGCGCGACGACGGTGGCCGGCATCGGCACGTAGTCAAGCTCCTCCGCCATTTTCCCTCCGTTGGCGTAAGCCCAAGCGAAGAACTTCAGCGTCTCTGTCGCGCTCGTCGGATCGCGCGGCTTCTTGTGCATGAGGATGAAAGTTGCGCCGGTGATCGGCCAGACATCGACGCCCGGCTGGTCGGTGAGGATTACGCCGAAGCCGGGCGTATTGCTCCATTCTGCGTGGTCGGCGGCGCTCTGAAACGATCGCGCATCGGGTGCGACCGCCTTGCCGCTCCTGTTCACGAGGCGGACGCCATCGAGCTTGTTCTGCTCGGCATAAGCATATTCGACATAGCCGATGGCGCCCTTCGTCTGCGCCACCATGGTGGCCACGCCTTCATTTCCCTTGGCGCCTATGCCGGCGGGCCATTGCACCGCCGTGCTCGCGCCGACCTTGGCCTTCCAGGCGGCGCTCACTTTCGACAGGTAATTCGTGAAGATAAAGGTGGTGCCCGAGCCGTCGGCGCGGTGCACGACGGCGATCGCCTCACTCGGCAGATGAACATTGCGATCGAGCGCCTTGATCGCCGCGTCATCCCAGCGCGTTATCTCGCCGGCAAAAATCTTCGCCAGCGTTTCGCCATCGAGCACCAGTTGGCCTGGGGAGATTAAATCGAGATTAACCACAGGCACGACCCCGCCGAGAACGGTCGGAAATTGCACCAGTCCATTTTTGTCGAGTTCTTCGGCGCTTAGCGGCATGTCGGACGCGCCAAACGTGACGGTCTTTGCGATAATCTGCTTGATGCCGCCGCCAGAGCCGATCGACTGATAGTTCAAAGCGATGCCGGTCTGCTTTTTGTATGCATCCGCCCATTTGGCATAGATCGGGTAAGGAAACGTGGCGCCCGCGCCGGAAATGTCGGCGGCAACCGCACCGACCGCCGAAAGCGCCAGGCCGACAAATGCTGCCGTCACAGTTCTCATTTTCATAGGCCTCTCCGTGTTACGCGGCTTTCGTGCCGCGATACCGGATTGCCTAGCTGCGGTGCGCTAACCTTCTATGACGTGCACATGACACGTCTGTGACAATGCGAACCGACTTGGAACCGCGGGTTGCGTATTCACAGCGGGCTCAGCTTATTGAATCGGCGGACGCGGGTGTTCGGACGCGTGGAATTACGCGGTTTTGGCCAGTTCGCCCGGCTGCTGCGGCAACGCAAGGCCAATCAGCGCGCCTTGCAGATAATCGCAGCCGAGCGCTTCGAGAGCGCGGGCGGTTTCTTCGTCCTGCACCCACTCGGCCACCGTCTGCAAGCCGAGCCGACGCGCGAGGTCGATGAGCGTATGGACGAAAGCGCGGTCGTCGGCCGATTTCGTCATGTTGCGGATAAAGGCGCCGTCGATCTTGATGATGTCCACGCCGAGTTTCCGCAGGTTGCGAAATGAAGTGTAACCGGCGCCGAAATCGTCGATGGCGATGCGGCAGCCAAGATCCTTTACGCGGGTGACGAAGCCTCGCGTGTCGTCCACATTGTGGATCGCAGCCGTTTCGGTGATTTCGATGGTGAGCCGTTCGGCAACGCCTTCGTAGGTGCCGACCAGCGCGCCGAAGCCGACGAGCCAATCGGGATCGACAATCGACTCGGGCGATACGTTGACGCTGCAATGGAGATCGGGGGCGCCGGCGAGGTGTTCGATCGCCAGTTCGAACACGCGGTGGTCGAGCAGGCGGATGAGGCCAAGCCGTTCCGCGACAGGCACGATGTCCGCGTTAGAGAACACTCTGCCGTCGGCGCGCTGTGCCCGCATGAGCCCCTCATAAAACGCGATGCGGCGCGTTGGCGCCTCGACCACCGGCTCAAAGGCGAGCGTAATGCGCCGTTCGTTGAGCGCGGCGACGATCTCGTCGGTTGCGCGCGCGCTGTCGCGGCGCAGCGCCTCGCGCTCGATATTGGGGCGGTAAGTCTCGAACGAGCCCGGCCGCTTGTGCCGCGCCGCCTTCAGCGCCTCATGCGCGCGGCTCAAGATCTCGGCGACGCTGCGCGCATGGCGCGGCGCGGTCACGCCCCCGATGGTCGCGGTCGCCGCGACGGGTCCGGCGACGGTTTGAATCGTTTCCTCCCGCACTGCCGTCAAGAGCCGCCCAGCCGCGATTCCCAGTTCTTCGAACGAGCAGTTCTTCAGGATGACGCCGAACTTGTTTCCGGAATGCCGCCCCAGGATATCGCCGCCGCGCAGACGCCGCCGGATGCGCTTGCCGACTTGCGCCAAAACCTCGTCGGCGACGTCGAAGCCATAACCCTCGTTGAGCCGGTCGAGGTTGTCCACGGCAAGAAGCAAGAAGCCGAACGACGAGCGGGCGAGCGTCGCGTCATTCAGCATCTCTTCAACCGCCTCGATCAATCGCCCGCGATTGTATTCTCCGGTGAGCGCGTCGAATTCCGCGAGGAAGGCCAGCCGGCGCTCGCGCTCATGACGCTCGCTGATGATGCGAACGATGCCGTGGGCGCGCGCCGGCAATCCGTCGGCGCCCGCAAACCAGCGGCCGCTGTCCTCCACCCACAGCTTTTTTTGCGCCCCGGGCGCAGGCTGGAATGCGTATTGCACCTGGTAAGGAACACCTTCGCCTTCGTCGCGCTCGCAAGACTTGGTGACGGCGTCGAAACGGGTTTGGCCCGCTTCCGCCTGAACGTGCTGAACATAACGGCGCCCGCTGGCGATCTCGGCTACGTCGGCCACGCCGAGTCCGGCGGCCGCGGTGTCGCTCCAGACGATGACGTCGCTGCCGATGCGCCACTCATAAGCGATGTCGCCGATGGAGCGGAGAATTTGGGCGGTATCGAGAGAACCGGCCGGCTTTTCGTTACGGGTCACGGTTGCTCCGATAAGGGGACGCCCGGCGATCCGATCTGTCGATCGGACGCAAAGGACACGCCATTAAACTACGGAGAACCTTTAAATAATTAGGAAAAGCCGCGCCTTTCACAGGTTTGGCGCAGCGTTCATGCACGGCACGATGCTTGCGAGATGGACAAAGCAACACGATTCCTGTCCCGAATTGGCACAAGATGCAATCCAGCACGACGAAGACCCCGCCGCCGGGGAGTCCGACGATCTGTCCCCTTTCGGCGAATGACAACAACAAGCCGGAGTGCCGCGCGTTGACGGCCATCTCGCCCGCTGCGGGGCCGCGCCGCCGTCCGGGCGACCGCCGCACCGCCGAATTCACCGCGCAATTGCTCGCCGCAAAGAACAAGCTGCCGCAGGCGCGCGAGCGCCGGCGCGCCGAGCCGGCGGAAGCGCTGGCGGCTTATCGGGCGGCAAGCCTGTTGGCCGGCCGATAGCGAGGCGAAGCAGTCAATAGCCGAGCGCGCAGCCGTCCTTGCGCGGCTCCGAGCCGCCGATCAGCACGCCGCGATCCCAGTCGATCTTGATCGTTTGCGCGCCGCCCCAAGGCGCCGCGGCAAACGCCACATCGTGTCCGCGCTGCCGCAATCCTTCGACGGTCGCCGTGGGCGTGCCGTTCTCGACCAGCACGCGTTCGCCTTCGAAGAAGAAGCGCGGCGCGTCGATCGCCTGCTGCACGTCCATTCGATAGTCGAGCATGTTCAGCATGATCTGCACGTGGCCCATCGGCTGATAATGCGCGCCCATCACGCCGAACGACATCTCGCAGCGGCCGTTACGCATGGCGAGCGCCGGAATGATCGTGTGCATCGGCCGCTTGTTTGCGCCGAAGGTGTTGGGGTGGCCCGGCTCGAGCACAAAGCAAGCGCCGCGGTTGTTGAACATGATGCCGGTTTTTTCCGTGCAGATGCCGCAGCCGAAGCTCGAAAACAGCGAATTGATCAGCGACACCGCCATGCGATCGCGGTCGACCACCGTGAGATAGACCGTGTTGCTGCCTGGCGCAGGCGCCGCCGGCAATTGCGAGCGGCGCGTCGGATCGATTTTCGCCGCGAGCTCCTTGGCAAATTTCTTGTCGAGCAACGCGCCGACGGGCGTACGCATGTGCGCGGCGTCCGCGATGTGCGTGTCGCGCACCGCATAGCCGAGGCGCGCGGCCTCGAGCACGAGATGAAAGCGGTCGGGACCGAGCGGATCGAGCGAGGCGAGATCGAAGTTCTCCAGGATGTTGAGCATCACCAGCGCGGTGAGCCCCTGCCCGTTGGGCGGAATTTCGATCGGATCGAGACCGCGATAATTGGCAGAGATCGGCGTGACCTCGTTGCCTTTGTGATTGGCGAAATCCTGCGCCGTGACGAACGAGCCCTTGGCGGCGAGCGTTTTCGCCATATCGTCGGCAACAGGCCCCTCGTAAAATGCGCGCGCGCCTTTCGCGGCGATCGTTCTCAACGTTTCGGCAAGCGCGGGAAAGCGGATGACATCGCCCTCGCTCGGCGCATTGCCGTTGAAAAGATAGTGCCTCGATGCGCCTGCATCGGCTTTCAATTTCGCAACGTGGTTTTTCCAGTCGGACGCGACGCGCTGAGCGACCGGAAATCCGCCTTCGGCAAATTTGATCGCGGGCGCGAGCGCCCGATCGAGAGCGAAGCGCCCGCGCGCTTTCAAGATCGCTTCCCACGCTTCGACCGAGCCCGGCACGGTGACCGAATGCACCGACGTGAGGCCGATCGATTTCATACCTTGGTCGAGTAACGCGCGATCCGACGCTTTCGCGCCGGCTCGGCCGGACCCGTTGTAGCCCCACACAGGCTTGCCCGGCTGCGAGATGAGGCAAAAGCAATCGCCGCCGATCCCGGTCATGTGCGGCTCGACCACGCAGAGCGCGGCAACCGCCGCGATCGCGGCGTCGGCGGCATTGCCGCCGGCGCGCAGCACGTCGATGGCCGTCAATGTCGCCAAGGGATGCGAGGTCGCCGCCATGCCGTCGCGGGCAATGACCGGCGAGCGGCCCGGCAGATGGAAATCGCGGCTCATGCTTATCGAATTGCTCTGAGGATCAGGATGGAATGCGACCGGCGCCTTCGATCGTGAGATCGCGCTGCGAAGACCGCAACGTAACCGCAAAGCCGCCGATGACGTCGACAAAGCCGATCACCAGCAACAGGAAAAAGGTCGAACTCGCCGCCTGCGTCACCAGGATAAATTCGACCAGCATGCCAAGAAAGAGAATAAGCGAGAGCGCGTGATCGATGACGGTGCGGAAGCCGATGCGCGTCGATTTCATCACCTCGCCGAACAGCATCAATATCCCGAGCGCAATCAGCAGGTCGCCTGCCGACAGCGTGCACGCGCCGCCGGACGCCATGTGGATGGTGATGAGCGGGCCCGTCCAGCTCACGCCGGGAATGAGGAAAGCGACGACGTTGTAGATCGCGAAGGGAACCAGCAGCAGCGGAAAGCCGACAAGGTACATGATCGACTCCCCGTCCCGGTCACGCTTCGGTCTTCACCTTGAGCACCTGGCGGCCTTTGTACATGCCGGTCTTGAGATCGATATGATGCGGCCGCCGAAGTTCGCCGGAATCCTTGTCTTCGACATAGGCAGGCCGCTTCAGCGCGTCCGCCGAGCGGCGCATGCCGCGCTTGGACGGCGTGGTTTTTCTTTTCGGCACAGCCATGGACGAAACTCCTGAAAATCCAGCGCTTTGCGCCGGCCGGACGGTTTGATCGGAAGCCGGGCTTATAGAGGATGGTCCGCGCCAAGGCTAGGGGGTCCGGCGAATGCAGTCGTCGGCATAGCCGGCGCGGGCATCGCGGCCGACGTAGAGGCGCGCAAGGCGCCGAAGGGTTGCGTCGGGCGAACGCGCATCGCGCATATAGGGGTTCGGCAAAACGGCCGCGAGCAGCGCCGCCTGGGAACGGGACAGATCGCGCGCCGACTTGCCGAAAGCGCGCCGGCTGCCGGCTTCCACGCCGAACTCGCCGTTCGGTCCCCATTCCGCGACGTTGAGGTAAATCTCCAGAATCCGCCGCTTGGAAAGCACCAGGTCGATCCACAGCGCCAGCGGAAACTCCAGCGCCTTGCGCAGATAGCTGCGGCCCTGCCACAGGAACAGATTTTTGGCGACCTGCTGCGTAATGGTCGAGCCGCCGCGCATGTCTTGCAGATCGTCGGCGTCGGCAATGGCATCGCGCAGCTCCCGGAAGTCGACGCCGTAATGGCTGCAAAAGCGGCCGTCCTCCGCGACAATCACCGAGAGCGCGAGCGAGGGGGAAATGCGCGAGAGCGGCTCGTAAATGCGCTGCATGCGCTGACCGGTGACAAGGCGCCATATCATCACCGTCGAATACGGCCTGCCGAATGCGTAAAGCGGCGTCAGCACGTAGGGCAGCACCAAAAGCGCCAGCACGGCAATCCCGATTACCCGGAAGCTTCGCCGTATGCGCGGCAGGCGCAAGGCACGATAGGAAAGCGACAGCGGTTTGCCGGACCGGGCCATGGGCGGCCAAGACTAGCCGGGAACACCCGCCAAGGCTAACAATGGCCCCATGGATGCGACCCTTTCGACCTCTTTCGCCGGGCGGCTCGACGAGATCGCCGCCGAAACCGATGCGCTGCTCGACCGGTTGCTGAGCGACAAGGCCGCCGCGGGGGAGATCGCCCGTCCCGCGCGGCTCATCGAGGCGATGCGCTATGCGGCGCTTTCCGGCGGCAAGCGCTTGCGGCCGTTCCTCCTGGTCGAAACGGCCGCGCTGTTCGGCGTTCCGCGCGAGCCGGCGCTGATGGCGGGCGCGGCGCTCGAATGCGTGCACGGCTATTCGCTGGTGCACGACGATCTGCCGGCGATGGACAACGATGCTTTGCGTCGCGGCCAGCCGACGGTTCACAAGGCTTTCGATGAAGCGACCGCGATCCTGGTGGGCGACGGATTGCTGACCTTTGCGTTCGACCTGATGTCGCGCGTCGAAACGCACCCGGACTCGAACGTTCGTATCGCCCTGGTCTCCGAACTCGCGCGCGCAGCAGGCCTCGGCGGCATGGTGGGCGGACAGTTGCTCGATCTCGCATCGGAAGGCCGCTTCGGCGGCGCGCGCAAACAAACCGAAGCCGATATCGTGAAGCTGCAGGCGATGAAAACAGGCGCGCTGTTGCGCTTTGCCTGCCGCGCCGGCGCCATCCTCGGCGGCGCCGATGCGGCCGCGCTTGCCGCCATCGACCGCTTCGGAGCGGCGGCCGGGACGGCCTTCCAGATCGCGGATGACCTGCTCGACGTTGAAGGCGACACCGAAACCATAGGCAAGCAGACCGGAAAAGATGCCGCCGCCGGCAAGGCGACGCTTGTCGCCGCGCTTGGGATCGACGGCGCGCGCGCGCGGCTCGCGCAAATGCTCGCAGGCGCAGAAAGTGCTCTGGCCGTGTTTGGCGCGAAAGCCGATATGCTGCGCGCCGCGGCCCGTTTCATCGCCGAACGGCGAAGTTAAGCCTTACGAGCGGAACCCATGGCGCGAAAGGTTGCCTCAGCCAAACGCAGGCCTTTGCCGATTCGGATTGTGATCTTGCACGCCAAGCTTTTTGGCGCCGTGATCCTTGCCATCGTTGTCGCGCTATTGACGCCGCACGAGTGGCGCGACGCGACACGCCTGCTCACCGGCTGGGACGTGGGGATCGCCACTTATCTGATCCTGATTGCCGCCACCATGCGGCGCGCCACCATCGAGCGCATTCGCGCCCGCGCGTCCGAAGAAGACGAGGGCGCCTTCGCGATTTTGCTGCTAAGCATCGGCGCGACCATCGCCAGCGTGGTCTCCGTCATCTTTGAGTTGGGCGGCCCGAAGCAGCAGACGGGTATCCAAGCCGCCGCGCAAGTGTTGCTCGCCGTTGTGACCATTTTGTTGTCGTGGTCGTTCATGCATACGATCTTTTCGCTGCATTACGCGCACGAATATTATGGCGAGGGCCGCGACAAGGAAATCGGGGGACTGAAGTTCCCCGGCGACAACGAGCCGGATTATTGGGACTTTCTTTATTTCGCGGTGGTCATCGGCATGACCTCGCAAGTTTCCGATGTCGGCATCACCAGCAGGTTCATCCGCCGCATGGCGGCCGTGCACGGGGTCCTGTCGTTCTTTTTCAACGTCACGGTGCTTGCACTCACGGTGAACATCGTTTCGAATCTGCTGTAGGCGCGCCGGCGCTCGAGAATGCGAGAGCATGACCGGAACTTTTCAAACCATTCTGTTCATGCTCGCGGTTCTGGCGGCGGTTGACGTCGCGGCGCGGCAGTTGAAGATCGCACCGTCGATCCTGCTGGTCGTCGCCGGCATCGGCATGGCGCTGATACCGGGGTTGCCGCAGATCACGCTTGCGCCCGAGTTGGTGCTGCTCGTCATCCTGCCGCCGCTGATCTATTCGGCCGGCGTCTCCATGAGCTGGCGCGAATTCCGCTTTAATCTGCGCCCGATCACGCTTCTCGCCTTTGGCTGCGTCGTGTTCACCACCTGCGCGGTGGCCGCGGCAGCGCACTACATGCTCAAATTCGATTGGGCGAGCGGCTTTCTGCTCGGCGCGATCGTTGCCCCGCCCGACGTGGTGGCGCCGCTCGCCATTGCGCGGCGGGTCGGGCTGCCCCGCCGCTTGCTGGTCGTGCTGGAAGGCGAAGGCCTCGCCAACGACGCGACCGCCCTCATCCTTTACCGCTTCGCCGTGCTCGCCGTGAGCACCGGCACGTTTTCGCTTGCGGAGGCGGCAGGCACATTCGCACTGATCGTTGCCGGCGAGATTGCCTATGGCCTTGCCATCGGCTGGTTGAGCCTGCGGCTGCGGCAATGGTCGCGCGATCCGCGCGTGGAGATCACGCTCTCGCTGATGACGCCCTATTTCGCCTATTGGGTACCGGAGCACCTCGGCGGCTCCGGCGTGCTCGCGACCGTCGCCTGCGGCTTGTACGTGAGTTGGACCGGTCCGCGGCTCATCCGATCCGCGACCAGGCTTCAGGGCATCTTTTTCTGGGGTTTGATCGTCTATCTGGTCGAAGGCATCGTGTTCCTGCTCACCGGCTTGCAGGCGCGCGCGCTGATCGAGAAGGCGCATGCCTTTTCGATTCACGACCTGCTGCTGGCGACGGCATGGACGACCGCGATTGTCATTGCCGCGCGCTTCATCTGGGTTTTTCCGGCGACCTATGTGCCCCGGTGGGTCAATCCGAGGCTTGCGAAACGCGATCCATCGCCGGCGTGGCAAAGCGTGTTCCTGCTTTCATTTACCGGCGTCCGCGGCGTCGTCTCCCTCGCCGCCGCGCTGGCGATTCCATTTGCGCTCGACAACGGGCAGCCGTTTCCGCACCGCGACCTGATCCTGTTCGTCACTTTCGGCGTCATAATCATTACCTTGGTCGGGCAAGGATTGATGCTTCCGACGGTCGCGCGCTGGCTTGGGCTTTCGCAGCTCGGGCGCACCGAACGCGAGAGCGAGATACAGGCCGAAATCGAGGCACGGCAGGCTGCGCTCGAAGAAGTAAGACAGCGGCTTGACCGCTTTATCGAGGAACATGAGCTGCCGGACGAAGTGATCGAGCTGTTGCGAACGCGAAATCAAAGCCGCGCGCAGGTTTTGCCAAAAGACATGAGCGACGGACTCGCACACATGCGGCAGAGCGCGGAATTAAAGACAAAGCTGATCGAAGCCGAGCGCAACTTCATTTACGAGCTTTTGCGCGCGGGCAAGATCACCGACGAAGCACGTCGCCGCATCGAATACGAATTGGATTTGGAAGAAGCCGGCGTCGCCAATCGCGATTCGCATGGCGGCGGTTGGATGTGACGGCGCGAACGCAGCGCCTCACATCAATAAGTATCCTTCTACCACACACGATATCTTTTGCGATGAACGTTACGTCTGCGCACGTGCGTCGAGAGGAACTTCGGTCAACATCCTGTGATGCGCGCATGTCCGGAGATCGTGTTGCGTTTGAATTAAAAGGGCGACGATCTCTGAACAGGGAGTTCAAACATGCGCAGTAAGATCACTCTTATCGCCATGCTTGCCGCGGCCCTCGCATTTCCAACCGCCGGCGCACTCGCGCGGATGGGTGGCGGTGGCGGCGGTCACGGCGGCGGAGGTGGCGGCGGTCACGCTTCCTTCAGCGGCGGCGGTGGTGGCGGTCACGCGATGATCGGCGGTAGTGGCGCTCGCTTCGGCAGCAGCGCTCGCTTTGGCGGCGGCGCTCGATTTAGTGGCGCCCGCTTTAGCAGCAACCGTTTTGCCGGGACAAATTTCGGCAGAAGCGCCCGCTTCGCCACCTTCCGTGGCAGTCGAAGCTTCGCCCGGTTCGGCGGACCCCGCTTCTTCCACCACGATCGCTTCTTCCGTCACGCCCGATTCTTCCATCACCGGTTCCATCACCGGCGATTCTTCTTCGGCGCGCCTTTCTTTGCCAGCAGCGTAGTGTTCAACGACTACGGCTACTCCTGCTGGCGGTGGCGGCCGACGCGGTTCGGCTGGCGTCGCGTCTGGGTGTGCGACTACCCGTACGCATATTGACGAGAGAACGAGCGCTCGAAGCGGATCGGATCGGCTTGTGGGGAGCCGAAACCATGGCGAAGAAATCAGGGCTCCTCACTCCGCCGGCGACGTAACTCCGCGCCTCCAACAGCGAGGCAGGCGCGGGGAGTCCTTCGTCTTGAACGTCTTCGAAATTCTCTTATTCGGCCGCGGCGCGCGAGCCCGCGCCAAAACGGCGCTCGATGTAATCGGCAACCATCTGCTTGAAATCGGTCGTGAGCGTCGGCCCGCGCAACGTCGCTGCTTTCTTGCCGTCGATGAACACAGGCGCCGTCGGTTGCTCGCCGGTTCCCGGCAGCGAAATACCGATATCGGCGTGCTTGCTCTCGCCCGGCCCGTTCACAATGCAACCCATGACCGCGACGTTGAGCGTCTCGACGCCGGGATAACGCGTTTTCCATTCCGGCATCGACGTGCGGATGAAATTCTGGATATCGGCGGCAAGCTCCTGGAACGTGGTCGACGTCGTTCGCCCGCAACCTGGACACGCCGCGACCAGCGGTACGAAGGTGCGCAGCCCCATTGTTTGCAAGAGTTCCTGCGCGACCTGTACCTCGAGCGTGCGATCGCCGTTCGGCTCCGGCGTCAGCGAAATGCGGATGGTGTCGCCGATGCCTTGTTGCAACAAGACGCCGAGCGCCGCGCTCGAGGCAACGATGCCCTTCGACCCCATGCCGGCTTCGGTCAGCCCAAGATGCAAGGCATAATCGGACCGGCGCGCAAGCTCGCTATAAACCGCGATCAGGTCCTGCACGGCTGAAACTTTTGCCGAGAGAATGATGCGATTTCTCGGCAGGCCGATTTCTTCCGCGCGCGCAGCGGAGGTCAGCGCTGATTGCACCATCGCCTCGTGCATGACCTCGCGTGCATCGAGCGGCTTCTCCGACCGCGCGTTCTCGTCCATCAATTTCGTGAGCAATTCCTGATCGAGCGAGCCCCAGTTGACGCCGATGCGCACGGGCTTGCCGTATTTGATCGCCATCTCGACGATCTGCGTGAATTGCGGATCGCGCTTGTTCTTGAATCCGACGTTGCCCGGATTGATGCGATACTTGTCGAGCGCCTCGGCGCAGGCGGGATGCTCCGCCAGCAGCTTGTGGCCGATGTAGTGAAAGTCGCCGACCAGCGGCACGTCGACACCGAGCCGGTCAAGTCTCTGCTTGATGTGCGGCACGGCCGCCGCCGCCTCGTCACGGTCGACCGTAATGCGCACCAGCTCGGAGCCGGCGCGCGCAAGTGCCGCCACCTGCCGCGCCGTCGATTCGACGTCGGCGGTGTCGGTGTTGGTCATCGACTGCACGACGATGGGAGCGCCGCCGCCGACGGCGACGGCGCCGACCTCGACCCGCACGGACTTGCGGCGTTGCTGGGTGCTGATGCTCATCGGATATTGCCGTTCAAACGGCGCCGCCCCGCAAAAGTTCCATCCTGCCAGTCCAAAGTTCCCTCTCGCTCATAGTATGTCACGGCGCGCGATTTACCAGCGCCAAGCCGCCGGCAACCAGGCCAACGGCGCCCGCAAAAGCGGGCGTCAAAGGCTCGTTCAGCACCAGATGGCCGGCGGCAACGCCGAACAAGGGCGTCAAGAATGTGAAGGCCGAGAGACGACTGGCCGAATAGCGCATCACCAGGGCAAACCAGATCACGAACGTGATGCTGACCACCCACACTGTCTGATAGGCCATCGAGCTGAGCGCGGTTACCGACGGCATATGCGTGATGCGCTCTCCGGTGACCAAGGCGGCGACAGCCATCATCGGTCCCGAAACGACCAGTTGATAGAGCATCACTTTTTCGGCCGACACGCGGTTGAGCGAACTCGCCTTGATGAGCAGCGTCGTCACCGCCCACATCAAGGCGCCGCCGACCACCATCAGATCGCCGATGGTCTGGCGCGGATCGAGCGCGGGAGTAGGCACGCCGAAGGCGACCAGCATGCCGGCAAAGGAGAGCGCGAGGCCGAGCCATTGCGCCGGACCGAATCGGTCGGCCGGCAGGAAAAGGCGCGCACCGATAACGACGAAGAACGGCGCGAGGTAGAGGAAGAGCACCGCGCGTGTAGCGGTCGTGTAGGCGAGGCCTTGATAGATCAAGATAAATTCGATCCCGAAAGCGAGACCGGTGGCAAGACCGGCAAGAAGCGTTCCGTCGCGCGCGAGCAGCGGAAGGCCGCGCGCCTTCGCCCAGGCCGCAACAAGCAGCGCTGCT
Source organism: Pseudolabrys sp. (assembly GCA_025929185.1). Taxonomy (GTDB): domain Bacteria; phylum Pseudomonadota; class Alphaproteobacteria; order Rhizobiales; family Xanthobacteraceae; genus Pseudolabrys. The sequence goes on along the minus strand of JAICMO010000088.1, from coordinate 1,132 downwards.
CCGAACGAACGGATGGCGGCCTGCGTGAGCGGCGGAATATCGTGAAGCGCGAGCTTCACGGATACCTGGTTGAAGCCCCACGACAGGCACAACACCACCACAACCGCGGCAGCGACGGCATCGAGCGGGCGCGTGATGTGGCGGGATACGGGTGCGGTGGTCACGTGGATTGTCTTATCGCGCCGGCGCGCGCGATGCTATGCACGTTCGACATAATGTCTTTGCTGAACTTGAAATTAGGTCTTGCAGTGCGCGCATAGGCCGGTGACTTCAATCACAGGCGTTTTCGGCGTAAACCCTACAGCGCTAGATGCATCGCGGATGGTGTCGGCGACCGCTGCGGAAGCCGACTCACCCACGGCACCACAGCGCTCGCAAATCATGAAAACAACCGGATGGCCACTCTCATGACGATACACGCAAGCTATGAACGCGTTTCGGCTTTCGATCCGGTGCACAAGCCCCTGCTCACGCAGAAATTCGAGCGCGCGATAAACCGTGATCGGCGCAGGCCGCGTAGTACGTGCGCCGACACGATCGATCAGGTCGTAAGCGCCAAGCGGTTTGTGGCTCACCAGCAGCCCCTCCAATACGCGGCGACGTAATGGTGTCAGCCGCTGGTTACGCGCTGCGCAAAGCGCCTCCGCACGGCGGATCGCGTCGCTCGCGCAACGACCGTGATCATGGTCAGGGGCAGGAAAGATTGCGCGCTGAGTTTTTCTAAACACAAGCCGGCCTCTCCGGGGACTTTAGCGTTTCTCCGTCAAATCGCGAAAAGGTGAGGCGTTCACTCTTGAAAAATGTTGCAGCGCAACAAAAATGAGAGCAGGGAGGGTTCTAAGCCTTCCCAACCCGCCATTACGGCCATTTCGGCCACTGCGACTGTCATCTGTTACGCCGCTCCAATCTGATGAGGACCAGCATGTTGAAGGGCAAGTCTGCGCTCGTTACCGGTTCGACCTCCGGCATCGGCCTGGCCGTTGCTCGCGCATTAGCGCGCGATGGAGCCGATGTGATGATCAACGGTTTCGGCGACAAGGCGGCGATCGAAAAGGAACGCGTGGGGATCGAAAAAGATTTCGGCGTCAAAGCGCTCTACTCGGCAGCGGACATGAGCAAGCCGGACGAAATC
>JAICMO010000281.1 GCA_025929185.1 Pseudolabrys sp. | reverse complement strand
CCGGCATCGGCATCGCGGCGTGCCTGGAACCGAGCGGCGGCAACGCCACTTTCGAGGCACTGATCAACCCGAAGGTCACGACCTCGACCTTCATGGATTCCTGCCGCATCAATGTCGACGGCAGCGGTGCCATCACCGCCACGATGCACACCACGTCATCCGGCCAGGGACACGAAACGCTGGTCGCCACCGTCATCGGCGAGGTCCTGCAAATCGATCCCGACAACATCCGCGTGACGCGACCGGATTCGCTTTCCTCGCTGCCCAGCGGGACGCCGGTCGGTAGCCGCATGGCGATCATGCTGGGCGGCGCGGCGTTCCACGCCGCGCAGAAACTGAAGGCGAAGCTTATCACGATTGGGGCGCACGATCTCGATATTCCGGCCGATCGCGCCGCTTACGAGCAAGGCGCCGTGTTCGACTGCAATGCGCCGGCGAAACGGCTCACCATCAAAGAAATCGCGACCATTGCCGACCGCAACTATCACCGCATGCCGGAGGGAATGGAGCCCGGCCTTTCTGTCAGCCACGTCATGCAGGTGCCGACCGGCGGCAAGCTGCCGACATCGGACGGGCGCGCGCAGATGTATCCGTGCTTCTCCTTCGAGTTTCACCTGATCCTGGTCAAGATCGATCCCGATCTCGGCACGCCTGAAATCGTGCGTTATCGCCTCGGTCACGATTGCGGCACGCAGATCAACCCGAAGATCGTGCGCGGCATGACCATGGGCGGCATCGCGCATGGAATCGGCGCGGCGCTCTACGAGGAGTTCGCCTACAACGAGGACGGCCAGCTCATCGCGCAGACGTTCATGGACTACGTGCTGCCCTCCTCGCACGAGGTGCCGCCGGTCGAGATCGTCGATCACGAGACCCCCTCGCCGCACACCGTGCTCGGGCAGAAAGGCTCCGGCGAATCCGGCTACCTCGGCGCGCCCGCGGCGATCGCCAACGCGGTCAACGACGCGCTGCGGCCACTCGGCGTTTCGATAAATACGCTGCCGTTCAAAGCTTCGAAGCTCGGCGACTTGATTGCTTCGACGCAGGAAAATAAGGAGGCGCCGTGATAACGGTCTCAAAGTCATTCCGGGAAGGCGCGTCGGCGCCGGACCCGGAATCCACATGCAAGCTAAATGCGCGTCTGGATTCCGGGTTCGCGCCTTCGGCGCGCCCCGGAATGACGAGTGGACACTTTGCGCCGCCCTGGAATGACCGAAAGAGGTAAAAATGATTGTCGACGCCCACGCCCATCTGGTGCCGCTCGAATTGCTGACGGAAATCCGCAAGGAAAGGGCGCACTTTCCTTCGGTGCGGCAGATCGAGAGCGACGGTGGGCTTGCGCTAACGTTCGCCGATCACAAGCCGACGCGGCCGATCTCAAAAGGGTTGTCGGACATTCCGGCGCGGCTCGCCTGGATGAAGACGCAAGGCATCGATCGTCAGATCGTTGGCGGCTGGGTCGATATGTTCGGCTACGAATTGCCGGGTGCGGAAGGCGAAGCATGGAGCCGGCTCGCGAATGATGTGCTGCTCGACGCAGCAAAAGCAACGCCGCAATTCGTCCCGCTCGCGACCCTGCCCTTGCAGGATGGCGCGCGCGCTGCGGGAGTATTGAAAGATGCGGTGAAGAGCGGCAT
>JAICMO010000149.1 GCA_025929185.1 Pseudolabrys sp. | reverse complement strand
TATAGTGTGCCAATATTGTGTCTTTTATGAAGCGTTGGGGCGGGGTGGTAAATATGCGGACAAATATTGTCTGGGGATCGGTCGTTCTCTGCACCATCGGAATTTCTGGAGCTGCCTATTCGGCCCAGGGATTTTCAATCAACGACGCCATTCTGATGGCGGTGCAGACCAACCCTTCCGTCGGCGAAGCATCAGCAAATCGGCGCGCAACTGAAGCCGAATTGCATCAAAACCAAGGCGTTCTTCTGCCGCAAGTCCGGCTCGAAGCGCAAGCCGGCCCGACGAGAACAAACGTGCGGGATCCGGCCTACTTCACGCCACCTAACCTGCCTCCGCTCGGCAATGGCAAGTGGCTGCACGGCGACAAGGAGTCGGTTGTCGTACGGCAATTGCTGTTTGACGGATTCGCTTCCATTGATGAGATCTGGCGCCAGACCGCGCGCGTCGATGCCGCGGCTGCGCGTGTTCACGAGCGCAGTGAGCTGACTGCTCTCGATGCGGCTGAGGCTTACATCGACGTTGTCCGCTACACACGCCTCGTCGCACTCGCGGTTGAAAACGTAAAAGCGCACCGGCGGATTTTATCCAACGTGCAATCGCGCTTTTCGGGCGGACGGGCAGGAGAAGGCGATCTCGAACAAACGAAAGAGCGGGTGGATGCCGCCGAAGCTGCTTTGACCGATTTCCGTCGCAGCCTCGCAGATGCACGGGCAAAATTCCGCAAAGTTATCGGCACCGAGCCCTATAACATTCGAGGCCCGGCGCGGCTTCCCGGTTTGCCGCGATCCAAAGATCAAGTCTTGGCGGTCACGCTCACGAACAATCCAACGATCAAAGCGGCGCGCTCGGACGCCGATGCCGCTCGATACGCTTTCCACGCGACAACCGGTGCATTCCTGCCCACCGTCTCGCTCGAAGCACGCGCGACCGAAGGCAAAAACGAGGACGGATTTTTCGGCGGATTTAGTCAGAACAGCCTTCAGGTGGTTGCGAGCTGGGACATCTTCCGTGGCGGACAGGATAGCTGGAAACGAGCCGAGGCTGCCGAGCGCTATACGCAAGCGAACATGGCGCACGCTCGTCTTCAGCGCGACGCGTTTGAATCCGTCGACAAGGCGTGGAACGCGAGAACGATTACGACTCAAAGAATCGCAGAACTGGAGAGTCAAATCCGCGCCGACCGTAAGGTCATAACCGCCTATTCGAAGGAATACGATTTGGGTCAGCGTTCGCTGATCGATTTGTTGAATGCGGAAAACCAGTTGTTCAACGCGGAAGTCTCGCTCGAATCATCCCGTGGAGTTGCCGTATTCGGTGATTATCAGCTGCTTGCCGCGATGGGTGAGCTGCTTGCCTATTTGCACGCGCCACACCCGGTCGATGCCGAACCGCTCGTCCCGAAAAGCTTCGGCCTCATCCCGGACAAGCTTCCGCCGATCCTGATTAACTTGCCCAATCCGGGTCCGGAGCCGCTGAATGTCGCGGCGCCCGCAAGCGTCCCGGTTTACAACAAGGAGATTCCGCCGGAGCCGGCAAGGCCCGCCGCGGGAAGTACGTTCCATGATCGCTGGGGAGCCCTGGAAACCGCCCCAAAAGGCACCGCCTTGGGGTATGCATCGGACGTCCTTTCGCCCAGTCCAATGACGGCGCACACGCCGCTTTGGCCGATCGCGAAAAAGTAGCGCGCCCGCCTTATAAAGCCTTGCGCAGCGGTTTTGACCCATGGTCAAAACCGCCGAGGCTGTTTCGGCTTCCCGGCAAAGATTTATTATTAAGTCTAAATTGATTTGGGCTAAAGACCGCCTGCCGGCTAAAGAGTATTATCGTCGGATTGGCCACGTTTACCTTTGTAGCTCAATAGAGTTAGGCACGGGAATACGGCTTTGAACGTACAAACCGGAGCAGCGGCGGCAGCCTTCAATTTGGATTCGGCGCCTTCCGGAGCGCCGGACGCGTCGAGCTCAAACGACGCCCTGAGCGACGCGCTGCTTTTTCTGGCGGCATATCACGGACGCGCCATAAGCCGCGAAGCTCTGCTTGCGAACCTGCCTATTCTCGATGGTCGACTGACGCCGGCGCTGTTTGGCCGCGCAGCCCGCAAAGCGGGTATGGAGGCTGAAGCGGTCAAACGGAAGCTTTCCGATATTCCGGCATTGGTTTTGCCGGCCGTGCTCACGCTGCGCGATGGCTCGACGCGAATCCTGCTTGCCATCGATCATCGCGGCAAAACCGCGTCGGTGGTCAATCCGAGCGCTGAGAATTCAGCTCGAACAGTTTCAATCAAGGCGCTCACCGCCGATTATTTAGGCTACGCGTTCTTCGTGCGACCGGCGGCGGAAGCCGACCCACGCGCCATTGCAGCGGGCGATCTTCCCAAGCGGCACTGGTTCTGGTCCGTGGCTCGGCGCTTTTGGGCCAATTACAGCCACGTTGCGCTCGCCGCGCTGATTACGAACCTGCTGGCGCTCGCAAGCCCCCTATTCATTATGAGCGTGTACGACCGCGTCATCCCGAACGGCGCAATCCCTTCGCTGGTCGCGCTGGGTATCGGGATGGGGCTTGCGATCATCTTCGATTTTCTGATCCGCACCGTGCGCAGCCGTATCATCGACATGACGGGCAAAAAGCTCGATGTCGTGTTGGCGTCCGATATCTTCGAGCACGTGCTGGCGATCAAGATGGCGCAGCGCCCGACGTCCGTCGGCATTCTCGCCAATCAAATGCGTGACTTCGACTCGGTGAAGGAATTTTTCACGTCGGGCACCGTCGTATCGATTACGGATTTGTTGTTTGCGATTCTGTTTGTCGGCGTTCTCTTCGTCATCGCCGGCCCGCTTGCGTGGATACCGGTGGTGATGCTGCCGTTGATGGTGACCGTCGGATTGGTGTTGCAATTCCCTCTCGAGCGCTCGATGCGCAAGTTGCAGGCCGAATCGGCCGCGCGCCACGGCGTTCTCGTCGAATCGCTATCCGGAATTGAAACCGTCAGGGCATCGGGCGCCGAATCGCGCATGCAGACGGCTTGGGAACGCTCCGTTGCAGCCACCGCGCGCTCCGGTGAGGATGTGCACTTTTGGGCGTCTCTCGCGCTGACCAGCGCCAATACGGCGCAACAGATCAATTACCTTTCGATGGTGGTGATCGGCGTTTATTTGATTCTGGATGGCCAACTTACCGTTGGCGCGCTGGTGGCCTCGACCATGCTCTCGGGACGTGTTCTTTCGCCGATTTCAGGCATTGCCTCCGTCATCAGCCGCGCCACGCAGACATTCGTTTCGCTCAAGGCGCTTAATCGCGTGATGGCCCTCGAACGGGAGCGCCCCGCGAACCGTGCTTATGTCGCCCGGCGCATCGAATCGGGATCGGTCGCATTCGACGATGTGACCTTTCGATACCCGAACGGCTCAACCAACGCGCTTGAGAAAGTCTCGTTCCGCGTTTCGCCAGGCGAGCGCATCGGCATCATCGGCCGCATCGGATCGGGAAAGACGACGGTTGGGCGGCTGCTTGCCGGATTTTACGAGCCGGAAGACGGCCGCGTGCTCGTCGACCAGATTGATATCCGCCAATACGATCCGGCCGACTTGCGCGGCGGCGTCGGCTTCGTTCTGCAGGATACCGATCTGTTCTTTGGCAAGCTGCGCGACAACATCACGATCGGCAAGCCGAACGCGACAGATGAGGAAATCCTGGCGGCTGCGCGCCTTGCCGGCGTTGAGACATTCGTGGCCGGACACCCGCTTGGTTACGAAATGCCGATTGCCGAAGGCGGCCGCAGCCTCTCCGGCGGACAAAAACAGGCGATCGGGCTCGCGCGCGCGCTCATCCGCCGTCCGAAAATCCTGTTCCTCGATGAACCAACGGCCCATTTCGACGTTCGCAGCGAAGCGGAATTTCTCGAGCGGCTGAAGACGCTTGCTGCTGAAGATTTGACGATTCTCATTTCAACACACCGCCTTTCCCTGCTGTCGTTCGTTGACCGGCTGCTGCTGTTTGAGCAGGGACGGCTGATAGCCGATGGACCGCGGGACAAAGTCATCGAACTGCTGCAGAGCGGGCGGCCTAAAAAGCCAGCTGCTCCGATCGCGGCCGTTTCGCCGGGGATCAAAGTCAGTGCGGCAGTCTGATTTCGCTTTTGCCAATGATGTCCGGGCTGCGGCCGAACTGAAAACGCCGCGAACGGCACGACTTGTCCTGTTCGTAGCCATCGCTCTGCTGGCAAGCGGCACGGTCTGGGCGCATTACGCCGTACTTGATGAGGTCAAGCGCGGCGCCGGCCGCGTCATTCCTTCGCGACAAGTTCAGGTCGTACAATCGCTCGAAGGCGGAATCGTAAAAGCGATTTTTGTCCAGGAAGGCGAGACGGTGCAGAAGGGTCAGCCCCTTGTTCAGATCGACGATACGAAGTTTAAATCCGACCTTGGAGAGCTTCAGGCCAAGCGCGACGCGCTCGCAAAAAGTTTGCAGCTGCTCAATCGCGAGCTTGACCTCACGCGCCGCCTGTATGAACAAAAGGTTGTGCCGGAAATCGAGATGTTGCGCCTGCAACGGCAGGCGGCCGACATGAACGGGCAGCTTGCCGTCACCGAACAAACGATCAATTCGGCAAAGGACCGCGTCCGCCGCAGCGAGCTCAGCGCTCCGGTCTACGGCATCGTCAACAAAATCAACGTGACCACCATCGGGGCTGTCGTGCAGCCGGGCGCCGATATCATGGATATCGTGCCGCTGGACGATACCCTCCTCGTCGAAGGCCGCATTCGCCCACAAGACATTGCGTTCATTCGCCCGGGGCAGGATGCGGTCGTCAAGATCACAGCCTACGAAGCCACGGTGTATGGCTCGCTCAAGGCCAAGGTCGAGCGCATCAGCGCGGACACGATAGAGGAAAAAGGGGAAAAGGACGAAAAGCCGCAAACTTTCTATCGGGTCATCGTGCGCACGGACAAGAACTACCTTGGTTCACAAGCCCACCCGCTTCCGATCATCCCGGGCATGGTGGCAACGGTTGAGATCCTGACCGGACGAAAAACCGTGCTCGATTACCTGATTAAGCCCGCCCGTTTGCTGAAATCGGAAGCGTTAAGAGAGCGCTAAGCAAAGCCTCTCGCATTTGAGCGAATTCCGTTCCCTGCCTTTCACCCTCCACCGAATAAACCCGCGTTCTAACCGCGCCATTTAACCCGGCCGAAGAGCGCTGGAAGTTATGCCTCGCCCCAATACGCGATACGGGCGAGGTGCGGCGCTAACGCCGATCAACGCCCTGAGCAGCCGGGGCGTTGAATATGCAAAGTCTGCGACAAGGCCGGAATGCTGTCCGCGTTCTCATCATTGCTCTGAGCATCGGCTCGATGCGGTCGATCGCCGCGGACGAAGCAAGCTTGCGGCCCGCCGTTTTAAAGCAATCGGCCGTCAATCCGGTGGTTGAGCCGTCGCTCGCATCGCGGTCCGAGATCGTCGTTGCGCTTGCTGAGCCTGCCCTGAGCAACTCCAAGCCCGTAGCACTCAGCCCGACTGAGCTACCGACGACGCCAAATCCGACGTGGCCAGCCCCGGCCCGTTTTTTTACGATTAACCAGGTGCTGGCCAGGCACCAGCAGCCCGCAACCAAATCGTCCGCTGCGCAAGTGGCGGCGAATGCCCCGGCGGTCGTCGCTTCCGACGCACCTTTGAATGCCGCTACGACGACGCACGGCGACGAGCCCTTCGGGCTCTTCACGTTTCGCGCGCCGGACGGGCTGGTGTGGGGCAAATGGCGTAACGTCGAATCCGATATTCAGGCCGAAACGCCCGCGTTGGCCCGCTGCCGCGCGGAGCCGAACGATTGCAGCCCGGCTGCTGCGCGCTTCGTCGCGATTGTCAAAGACGCCGCGACCCGCGACGGGCGCGCCCGACTCGCGTTGGTCAATCGGCGCGTCAACGCCGCGATCCGCTATACTTCGGATTTCGCGCAATGGAGCCGGCCGGACGTGTGGTCGGCCCCGCTCGACGCCGCGCACAAGGGCTCATTCGAGACGGGCCTCGGCGATTGCGAGGATTACGCGATTGCCAAATATGTCGCTCTGCGCGAGGCGGGCGTCGCAGCCAAGGATCTGAGGCTGCTTTTGGTGCGCGATAACGCGGTGAGAATGGACCATGCCGTGCTGGCCGCACGCGAGAACGGACAATGGCTCGTCCTCGACAATCGCTGGTCAAGGCTGGTCGAAGACGCTGAACTCAAGCGCTTCGAGCCGCTTTTCGCATTGAGCGATGATGGCGTGAAGCTGTTCGCAACGCCTTATGCCGCCACACGAACCCCGTCCGATCGGGCCGCCATCGACGATCCGGCTGCCTTTGTGAGCGGCACGGCTCCCTCCTCCGAGGAAAGGCTACAGAGCAGCCCGTCGAGCGGCTTCCCTGTGGTGCTGCCGGTCTTCTAAACAGTAGCGGGCGCGCGATCGATAACGTGACGCTTTCGGCTTGCCGTTCCGCCATCGGCAATGCGATTTGATTGTCGCGCTGATACTGTGGGCCCGCAGACAGCCAGCGATTCGCGCGAGACGGCCATGCCCGATATCAAGGTCACCGTCGCCACCCCGGCATTCGGCGAGATTTTCTACACGCCTTATGTGCAAAGCCTGCTGCGCCTCCAGCGCGCGCTGCATCGGCGCAACGGGGCTATGGACCACGCGTCCGTTTCCTATGCTCATATCAACGAGGCGCGCAATTATCTGCTCACCCATTGGTATGACAAGAGCGATGCGAGCCACCTGTTGTTCGTCGACGCCGATATGGGCTTCGAGCCGCAGCTCATTCTCGACATGCTCGCCTTCGACAAGCCTGTCGTCGGCGTGATCTACACCAAGCGGCAGATCGACCTGAGGCGGCTGGCTGAATCGGCGGCCAAGGGCGAGCGGCCGGAGCGCGCCATTGCGCGCGCGCACGATTTCATCGTCCGCCCGTTGCGCGGGCGGGCACCGCGCCGGATCAAGGGCTTCATGGAGGTGGCGGCCTGCGGCACCGGCATCATGCTGATCAAGCGCCAAGCCATCGCCGCCATGCTGAAGACGCTGCCCGAGATCAGCGAGCCCACTGCGACGAACGCCTCGCCACTCGCGGCCGGGCTCGAGCGCATGATCCGCGTCTTCGACAACATCACCGTGAACGGCGCGCTGCTGGTGAACGATTTCGCCTTCTGCCACCGCTGGCAAACGCTGTGCAAGGGCGAGCTGTGGGCGCGCGTGGACCAGCAGGTCACGCATATCGGGCTGTACCGCTTCGGCGCGCGCTACAGCGACGCCGGCGCCGGGCCGCGCATATCGATCATGAAGGATTTGCCGGCGAAGCTCGTGCGCAGCGCAGCCAGCCGTGCCGTCGCGGCAAAGCCTGCGACAAAGTGAGTCGAAACTGCGTGCAGATCGGCCCCAAAACAAAAGGCCCGCCGGATCGCTCCGGCGGGCTTTGTTTCAAGCGCGGTGCTTTAGGCGTGATGGAAATCGCCGCTACCAAGCGTGGCAGCGTTCACTCCTGTCAGCACTATCAGCATTTGCGCGCTGGTGGAGCTTTCAGCCGCTCCGGTGGTGTTGATCACAACATCCGTATTGCCGCTGCCATCGTTAAAGAAGGCGATGCTGTGCGCCGCAACACTGATCGGACCCGTTCCGCCCGAATCAACTGTATCGACCGCGGTTATCCCGCTAATGGCGGAAAAGTCGAGCACATCCGATCCGTGCGTAAAGTCGGTGATCACGTCATGAGCGGCAGACGTGCTGTCGCCGGCGGCCGCGTATTTGAAGATGTCGTTTCCGGCATCGCCGGTGAGCGCATCGGCACCGCCGGCGCCAATGAGGGTGTCATTGGCTGAACCGCCAACAATCACATCATCCGAGGCGGTGCCTTGCAATGTGTTGCTGCCGTCAATATGCACGTTGATAGTGCCACTCGCCGTATCGCCGTCGCCGTCAATCGTATTGACGTTGAAGCTGAGGTCTTCCGAGACGTTTACGGTGGTTGTCGATGTTACACCTTCCAGGTCGACTTTGCCGCTGCCCTTCACATCGGTGAACTCGACCGACACGAGAAAGTCCCCCGTCGGCACCGGTGTCGACCATTCAGTGGCAACGGTTGAATGTTGCGACGGGTCGAACGTGCCCGTGACCGTGTGCTGGGTCGTCCCGTCCGTATAAGTCAGAGAGTAGCTAATCTCATCACCGCTCTTGTAATGAGAGAATGTGAAGTTCGCGGCCTGCTCATTTGGCACTGGATGGAAGTTTGCATCCCCGCCGGGCGTCTGCGTTCCGCCATCCGTGAAATCGAACAGCATCTTCTGGCCTACATTAAAATTGTTATTGTTTACGCCCCAGCCACTTGTCGAGCCGTTCACAGATTGCGCGCCGGTGCCGTCGGAGGCGGATATCAATGCCGCCTCATTGGTAAACGCGACCGGCGTGCTTGAACCGTCCGTCAGGAGAACTTGTTCGCCGGCAGGTCCGGCGCCAAACGCCGATGAACTACCCACGGTAAGCGTTTGGGTCTCGGAGAAAGGCTGCAGCAGCGTAAACGTGTACTGATCGGTATTCGGATCGACGGACAACGTGAACACCTGATCCGCCGTTATTGTATGGTCGGAACCGACATACGCGATCAAGTTCGTAGGATCGTTGGAATCCACGAAATAGTTCACGGCCTGGGCATCGAACGTGAGCCCCGATGGGGGAGTATTCCCCACGAGGCTTGCGGCAGGTGTTCCGAAGCCGTCGGTGCCGGGGTTGAAGACGATGTCGCCTGTGAGCGACAGCCCGCCTTGGTCAGCGATAATCGCATTATCGATTTCACCGAAGCTCGGCCCATCATCGCCGAACTGCACGAGATTGCCCAGGTCGAGAGAGGCCGTCTGCGAGGTCGCATTGTCGCCCTCGCTGTCCGTCGTCGTGCCGGTTGCCGTCAGGTCGACGATGCCGCTGCCGAGCAG
>JAICMO010000143.1 GCA_025929185.1 Pseudolabrys sp. | reverse complement strand
CTTGACCGCGCGGCTTGTTTGCCGCTGAGTGCGGTCCATGGCCGCGCAACCTTCGTCGTCCGCATCCCGTCGCGTCGGCGTGCTGCTCGTCAACCTCGGCACGCCCGAGGCGACGGATTATTGGTCGATGCGGCGCTACCTGAAGCAATTCCTGTCCGACCGGCGCGTCATCGAGGAAAACCGCCTCAAATGGTGGCTCGTCCTCAATCTTATCATCCTGACGGTCCGCCCGGGCCGAAAAGGCCGCGATTACGCGAAAATCTGGAATCGCGAGCGCGACGAATCGATCCTGAAAACCATCACGCGCTCGCAAGCCGAACAGCTTGCAACCGCGTTCGCGGACGATCCGCGCGTCCTCGTCGATTGGGCGATGCGTTACGGCCATCCGTCGATCGCCTCACGGCTCGATGCCATGCAGCGCGCCGGCTGCGAGCGCATCCTCATCGTGCCGCTCTATCCGCAATATGCGGCCGCAACGACCGCGACGGTTTGTGACGAGGCGTTCGCCGCGCTCGCGCTGATGCGCGCCCAGCCTGCCGTTCGCGTGGCGCCGCCGTATTACGACGACCCGGTCTATATCGACGCGCTTGCCGCCTCGCTCGAAGCCTCGCTGGCAAAGCTGCCCTTCAAGCCGGACATGATTCTCGCGTCTTTTCACGGCATGCCGGAAGAGTACCCGCGCAAGGGCGATCCCTATCCGCGGCATTGCGCCGAGACGACGCGGCTCCTGCGCGAGCGGCTCAAGCTCGACGAGAGCAAGCTGATGATGACGTTCCAGTCTCGCTTCGGCACAGCCGAGTGGCTCAAGCCCTATACTGACGCCACCGTGAAAAGCCTTGCCGAGCGGGGCGTAAAAAACCTTGCCGTCATTACGCCCGGATTTGCCGCCGATTGCCTTGAAACTCTTGAGGAGATCGCGATGGAGAACGCCGCCATTTTCAAGTCGGCGGGCGGCGAGAACTTTTTCGCCGTTCCGTGCCTCAACGACAGCCCCGGCGGGATGGGGGTGATCCGCTATGTCGTCACGCGCGAGCTTGCCGGCTGGCTCTAAGCCACTGCCCGCCCGATCAACGTCTCGTTAACCATCAACGTTTTAATTTCGTTAACCATCGCCTGCCGGTGAGCCGGCGCGCAGCCTTTCTGCTCGCCGCGCTTACGCCTGCGGGCGCGTCCGCGTTGCGTTCGTTCCCGGTTCGCCGGCTTGTGCCGAGGAGGAATTCAACTGCTGCCGCGCCCATCTCGTCGTTTTATCGCATGCGCCGGCATCTCGCTCGCGGCCTGCGCGATGTTTTGGCGCGTGGAGGCAGCGGCGCAAACGGCGCTGCCCTCGTTCCAGAGTCCGTTCTCGCCGCAGAATGAAAATGACGACGAAAGAAATCCGCCGCCTTTCCAGCGATTCAAACGAGAGGCCCCAGCCAGGTTCGGGCCGCCGACGTCAGCCTTCGTGTCGCCGGCAAGTGGCGCCGGTGATACGGGTTTCGATTCGACCAACGCGCGCAACAAGCGTCCAAGCAAGGCGAAAAACACAAACACGCAATCCAACATATTCGCCGTTGAGCCACCCTTGCAGGTGCCAGATCGCCCGTCGGGTCCTCAGCCTCCGTCGCAAGAATCTGGCACTGCCGCAAACGCGTCCTACGCGGCGGCCGGACAGCCCGGTCAGCCTCCGGTCGAACTCGGGCCGATCAGAAAACCGCCGAAAAAACGCAAGGCCGAGGAGTCCGACGATCCGTTCGCGCCGCTTGGCGTGCGTGCCGGCTCCTTCCTGCTCTATCCCGCGATCGAACTGATCGGCGGTCACGATTCCAATCCCGGACGCGTGGAGAACGGGCGCGATGCCTGGCTCTATACGATTGCGCCGGAGCTTCTGGCCAAATCCGACTGGTCGCGGCATGAGTTGAAAGCCGATTTGCGCGGCAGTTACACCGGATACTCCCCGGATGAAACGCCGACGCTGAGTCGTCCTTACTTCAACGGGCGCATCGACGGCCGCATCGACGTGAGGCGCGACACCAACATCAATCTCGGCACGCGCCTTCTTGTCTCGACCGACAATCCCGGAAGCCCGAACCTGCAAGCAGGTCTGGCCAAGTTGCCCGTCTACACAACGGCCGGCGGCAATGCCGGCATCGCCCACCGCTTCAATCGCCTCGAGATCTCAGCGAAGCTCGATGTGGAGCGCACCGAATATCAGCACTCGGTCCTCACCGACGGCACAACGGCGAGCAACAAGGATCGCGATTACAACCAGGTCGGCGGCACGTTGCGCGGGAGCTACGAATTGCTGCCGGGCGTAAAGCCTTTTGTCGAAGCCGGCGCCGACACGCGTACGCACGATCTGCAAACCGATTTTTCCGGCTTTCAGCGGGACTCAAAGGGCGTCGTCGGCAGGATGGGGTCGACTTTTGAGTTAACTCATCAGTTGACCGGCGAAATTGCCGCCGGCTATCTCCGCCGCACCTATGACGACCCGCGTCTCCCGGACCTTGAGGGATTTATCGGACAGGGATCGTTGACGTGGGCTGCGACCGCGCTCTCGTCGGTCAAGCTAACGGCGGCCTCGACTGCGGGTGAATCCACCATCCCCGGCGTGTCGGGCATTCTCTATCGCGACCTCGGCTTGCAGGTCGATCATGCGTTGCGGCGGTGGCTTATTTTCACGGCCAAGGCCGGCTTCGGTTTCGACGAGTACGTCGGCGATGTCAGGCGCGACAAGCGCTTCTCGCTCGGCGCAGGACTGACGTATAAGCTCAGCCGCGAGGTGCAAGTCAAAGGAGAAGTGCAGGAGAACTGGCTGCGCTCGAACGTTTCCGGCAACGATTACAACGCGACGGTCTTCCTGGTGGGCATGCGCTTGCAGCGCTGAACGAGCGGGCACTATTCCTTCAGCAATTGCGTCAACTCGGCGCGCAGAACAGGCGCGATGTCCTTTCGCTCCAGCGCATAGGCAATATTCGCAGTCAGAAAGCCGATCTTGGAGCCGCAATCGAAGCTGCGGCCCTCGAATTTCAACCCATAGAACGGCTGCGTGCGCGCCAGCTGCACCATCGCGTCGGTGAGCTGGATTTCGCCGCCGGCGCCGGCGGCTTGCTTCGACAACACGCCGAAGATCTCCGGCTGCAAGATGTAGCGGCCGGTAATGGAAAGATTTGACGGCGCTTCGGACGCCTTCGGCTTCTCGACCATCTGCGTGATGGTGAACGCCTTGCCTTTGCTCGGTCCCACGCCGACGACGCCATACATGTGCACGCGATCGGCCGGCACTTCTTCGACCGCAACGATATTGGCTTTGTCTTCGAGCTTCTCCGCCGCGTCGATCATCTGTGCGAGGCAGCCGCGCGGATGCTGCACCAGCACGTCGGGCAGCAGGACCGCGAACGGCTCGTTGCCGACCAACTCGCGCGCGCACCACACCGCATGGCCAAGCCCAAGCGGCGACTGCTGGCGCGTGAAGCTTGCGGTACCCGCGTCCGGCAGCTCTTCCGAGAGCAATGTGAGATCGGCCTTCTTGCCGCGCTCCTTCAGCGTGACTTCAAGCTCGAATTGACGGTCGAAATGGTCCTCGATGACGCTTTTCTGCCGGCCGGTGACGAAGATCAAATGCTCGATCCCGGCCTGCCGCGCCTCGTCCACCACGTGCTGGATCAGCGGACGGTCGACCACCGGCAGCATTTCTTTCGGCATGGCTTTGGTCGCGGGCAGAAAACGGGTTCCAAGCCCGGCGACAGGAAAAACGGCTTTGCGGATGCGACTCATGTGGGATTTCTGCGATTGGGCTCCCCAGTCCGGCACTTCAGAAAAAGCACGGACCGGCCCCTCCGGTCCAGATCGACGTTGAGCTGCCTCATTAACGCTGTCGAAACGTTCTCAGGGCACCCATAGCACGCATCGCCTACGTTTTCGGGAAACGAGGGGTCGCGATGGCGGGGTCAAGCAAGACCATCGGCGCTTTATTGGTCGCCGCCTCGGCATTGGCCGGCGCGGGGGCCGCGCTCGGCCAAGCGCGCCATGCCTCCAACGAGTTTCCGACCGGCGCGATTTCCCAGCCGTCCGCGCGCGTGCAACAGCCGGCATGGAGCGGTTCCTCCGGCGCCTCGGGCGATCCGGCAATGACGGTAGAGGCGATCCGCGCAGCGGCGGCCGACTTTCCCAATTGCATCGAGCGGCTGTGGTCGGCCGCCGCGCGCCGCGGGATCTCGCGCGTGACATTCCGCGCCTATGCCGAGCGGCTCACGCCGGATTTGCGCATCATGGATATGCTCGACGCGCAGCCCGAGTTCACGAAGTCATTCTGGGATTATCTCGACCTGCTCGTGACCGACGAGCGCATCGAGAAGGGCCGCGAGCTGTTGCAAAGGTATGACCGCACGTTCGACGCCGTCGAGCGTGCCTATGGAGTCGATCGGCACATCATCGCGGCGATCTGGGGCATCGAGAGCAATTACGGCACGCTCGGCGGCGATCGTCCGGTCGTGCGCTCGACCGCGACGCTGGCCTGCATTGGCCGCCGGCAGCGTTATTTCCGCGACGAGTTTCTGGCCGCGCTGGAAATTCTGCAACACGGCGACATTCGACCGGATCGCCTGGTCGGCTCGTGGGCCGGCGCGTTCGGGCCTACGCAATTCATGCCGACGGCGTTCAAGCGTTATGCCGTCGATTTCGATGGCGATGGACGGCGCGATGTCGTCGATTCGATTCCGGATGTGATCGCCTCGACCGCCAATAACCTGAAGAAGGACGGCTGGGTCAGCGGCGAAACCTGGGGCTACGAAGTCGTCGTGCCGGCGACGTTCGATTTCAGGCTGGCAGGCCCTTCGCACGCGATGACGCTGCGCGATTGGCAGCGCGCGGGGATCGTGCGACCGAGTCACCAGCCGTTTCCGCGGCTCGACGATCGCGCCTATCTGCTCGTACCCGCCGGCGTGCAGGGTCCCGGCTTCCTGATGTTGACCAACTTCCGCGTCATCATGAAATACAACCCTGCCGAGGCTTATGCGCTCGCGATCGGCCACCTTGCCGACCGGCTGCGCGGCGGCGGACCGTTTGTGCAGCAATGGCCGCGCTACGAGCGCGTGCTTTCGCGCGACGAACGGCTGGAATTGCAACAACTGCTCGCCCGGCACGGCTACGACATCGAGCCCGACGGCCACCTCGGCGCCCGCACGCGTGCGGCGATCCGCGATTTTCAGGCGAGCGCCGGCATCGTGCCTGACGGCTTCGCTTCGGCAACGGTGCTGAACCGCCTGCGCAGACAGTAGGCCCGTGCGACTGAAATAGGTGTAGATTCAGTATCTTAGATAGACCGAGCGCCATCTTCGAGTTGACATTTTTCTCGTGCTAATGGCCCATGGGCGAGGGAGCCTATGGTGGTGTAGCGGCGTTGAGATAGGGCGCTCGATAATTTGAGTTTGCCTTTGCCATGAGGACGAAACGCAAATTCGCAGGGCTGACCATCGGCGTAGCACTGCTCGCCGCGCTCGAGCTCATTTGTGTTGTCGCGTTCGACGTCGCCTCGACGACGGCTGCGGACGCGCAGCGCTATTATTACGACGACCGTTATCCAACCCGTCCGCGGCCGCGATCGGGTGGCGGCTTTTTCGAGCGGCTGTTTTCGCCGTTCGAGCCGGGTCCTCGCTACTACGAGCGCCAGCAGCAACAGCCTGCTCCGCCGCCTCCTGCGCCGGCCGATTATTCGCACGCGCCGCCGCCGAAGAAAGTGGAGACAGACGCGACGACCAAAGTTCTCGTGCTTGGCGATGCGATGGCCGATTGGCTCGCCTATGGACTCGAGACGGCATTTGGCGATACGCCGCAGATCGGCATCGTGCGAAAAAATCGCGCGCGCTCAGGCCTGATCCGTTACGAGCCGCGCAGCGATCTCGATTGGCCGCACGTGGCGCGGGACATCCTGGCGAAGGAAAATCCCAACTACATCGTGGTGATGCTCGGCGTCAGCGATCGACAGGCCATTCGTGAGACCGACGCCGAGCGTGAAGCGGAGCAGCAGGAGGCTGCGGGCAAGGATCAAAACGCGGATGATCAGCAAGCGGGCGCCGCTCCCGAACCGGCGCGCAAGCCGGCAAAGGGCGTCGCCGAATTCCGCTCGGAGCGCTGGGAGAAAATCTATACCAAGCGCATCGACGACATGATCGCCGCGGTCAAAAGCAAAGGCGTGCCGGTATTCTGGGTCGGCCTGCCGGCGATCCGCGGGACGAAATCGACAGCCGACACCGTTTATCTCAACGATCTTTATCGCGCGCGCGCCGAGCGGGCAGGCGTGACCTATGTCGACGTGTGGGATGGCTTTGTCGACGACGCCGGCAAGTTCGCCCTGCATGGCCCGGATTATGAGGGGCAAACGCGACGTTTGCGGTCCTATGACGGCGTCTATTTCACCACCTACGGCGCCATCAAGCTCGCTCATTACG
Organism: Pseudolabrys sp.; assembly: GCA_025929185.1. Classification (GTDB taxonomy): domain Bacteria; phylum Pseudomonadota; class Alphaproteobacteria; order Rhizobiales; family Xanthobacteraceae; genus Pseudolabrys. Next base: position 2,773 of record JAICMO010000143.1, on the reverse strand, counting down.
TCGCGCGTGACCTGCAACGTGCGATGAACAACCGCGCCACGCCGGTCGCCCTGCCCTCGGGGGGGCAGGTTGCGCCGCGCGTGCCGCACGCCCGCCCGCTTGCGGGTCCCGTTGTGCCGCTCACAGCCGCCACGGGCAATTCGGATGAGCTGGTGGGTGGGGCCGGAAGCCGGTCGGGCAACAACGATCCGGCGGCGAGCCGCGTGCTGGTCAAAGGCGAGCCGCTGCCGGCCGCTCGGGGCCGCGCCGACGACTTCGCGTGGCCGCGCGGCAGCGATGCCAAGCCGAAAGCATCGAGTACCAGTTCCGGCACAGCTCCGGCGACAAGCAAACCGCTGGCGAAGACGGCGCCTGTACCGGCGACAAAGCCGCCCGCAAGATCCGAGCCCGTCACATCTCCCAAACCCGCAGCCGCGAAAAGCGAAGCGCCCGTTTCGGAAAAAACGGCGACCGCGACAAACGAACCGGCCACTCCGGCAGCGCATTCACCGCACACCAAAGGCGGCCATCAGCCGAAAGCCGACCGGAACGCGCGCGAGAAGCCGAAGAAGGCCGCGCGCGAGACAAAGCCGCCGAGACAGGGGCCGCCGCGCGACGATGCGCCGAGGCCGCCGGCGCCGATCGGCGGCGGTAGCGGAAGCAACAGCGGCGGCGGTCTGTTCGGACTTTTCCGCTGATTTCCGCGTGACGCAAATCTAAATGCGATCGCGGCGTTGTCAGCGCGGCAGCGTCGTCGTTCCCATCAGGAATTTGTCGATCGCATGCGCGCACTGGCGGCCTTCGCGGATCGCCCAGACGACAAGCGATTGACCGCGCCGCATGTCGCCGGCGGCGAATACCTTCGTCATCGACGTCTGATATGCGAAAGTATTGGCCTGCACATTGCCGCGCGGGTCGAGCGCAAGCCCGAGCGACTTGATCATGCCTTCGTGCACCGGATGCACGAAGCCCATCGCCAGCAGAACCAGATCGGCCTCGATCTCGAATTCGGTGCCGGCGACCGGCTTGAACTTGTCGTCGACCCGTACGCAATGCAACTTCTTCACGGCGCCGTTCTCGCCGGAAAATTTCTGCGTCAGCACGGCGAAGTCGCGCTCGGCGCCTTCCTCATGGCTTGACGAGGTGCGCAGCTTCAACGGCCACAGCGGCCAGGTGAGCGCCTTGTTTTCGTGCTCAGGCGGCTGCGCCATGATCTCGAAATTCGTCACCGACACTGCGCCCTGGCGGATGGACGTGCCGATGCAGTCGGAGCCCGTGTCGCCGCCGCCGATGACGACCACGCGTTTCCCCGTCGCAAGAATCGGCTCGACATTGCCTAGCGGCGGCTCGTTGGAGACGCGCCGGTTCTGCTGCGGGAGAAAATCCATCGCGAAATGGATGCCATTCAACTCGCGGCCGGGAATCGGCAGGTCGCGCGGCTTCTCCGCGCCGCCGGTCAGGGCCACGGCGTCATGGTCCTTTACAATTTGTTCAACGGGCAAGTTGACTCCGACGTTCACGCCGTAATGGAAATTGACGCCCTCGGCTTCCATCTGCTCGACGCGCCGGTCGACGTGGATCTTCTCCATCTTGAAGTCGGGGATGCCATAGCGCATGAGGCCGCCGGCCTTTGCCCAGCGCTCGTAGACATGCACGTCGTGCCCCGCGCGCGCGAGCTGCTGCGCGCAAGCGAGTCCCGCCGGGCCTGAGCCGACGATCGCGACCTTCTTACCGGTCTTGCGCGTCGGCTTTTCGGGCTTGAGGCCCTGCGCGATGGCGCGGTCGGCAATCGCGCATTCGATCGTTTTGATGGTGACAGGATTTTCGTCGATATTGAGCGTGCACGACGCCTCGCACGGGGCAGGGCATATGCGGCCGGTGACCTCCGGGAAATTGTTGGTCGAGTGCAGGTTGCGCGCCGCCTCTTCCCAGCGGTTGCGGTAGACGAGATCGTTCCAATCCGGAATCTGGTTGTTCACCGGGCATCCCGTGGGCGCGCCGGTGATGACGCTGGTGCCGTGGCAATAGGGCACGCCGCAATCCATGCAGCGCGCCGCCTGCTTGCGCGCTTCGTCTTCCGGCAGCGGCAGCACGAACTCCCGCCAATGCTTCACGCGCTCCGCGACCGGTTCGTAGTCGCGATCCTCACGTTGAAATTCGAGGAAGCCGGTGATCTTGCCCATGCTTATTCCGCGGCCTGCATCGCGGCAGCCTTTTCCCTCGCCATCTCGGCGAGCGCGCGGCGGTACTCGACGGGCATCACCTTGTGGAACATCGGACGGTAGCGCTTCCAACCGGAAAGAATTTCGGCGGCGCGCTTCGAGCCGGTGTAGCGCGCATGATTGCTGATCAGCCTGTGCAACCGCTCGGCATCCTGCGCGGTCAAATCCGCCATGATGTCGACGCGTCCGTGCGTTTCGAGATCGTTGTAATGACCGTATTCGCGCTCGGCCACCGCCTCTTCTTCCGGCACCGGCTCGAGCTCGACCATCGCCATGTTGCATCGTGTGCTGAACGTGCCGTCTTCGTCGAGCACGTAGGCGACGCCGCCGGACATGCCGGCCGCGAAGTTGCGCCCGGTGCGGCCCAGCACGATCACGACGCCGCCGGTCATGTATTCGCAGCAGTGGTCGCCGGCGCCTTCGATCACGGCGATCGCGCCGGAGTTGCGCACGGCGAAGCGCTCGCCGGCGACACCGCGGAAATAGCACTCTCCCGCAATCGCGCCGTAAAGCACGGTATTGCCGACGATGATCGATTCTTCCGGCACGATGCCCGCGTCCGCTGGCGGACG
>JAICMO010000171.1 GCA_025929185.1 Pseudolabrys sp. | reverse complement strand
TTTGATGCCGCGATCCGCAAGATTGCGCAGAAGATTTTTTGCGTCTGGAGTGCCCGCACCGCTGCGACCGATCAGAACCATATGTCGCGCGCCGCGCTCTGCCAGCCATTTCACCGTTTCCATGCCAAAGCCGCCGAACGCCCCGGTTACGATATGTGTTCCGTTGGTGTCGATGGTGAGCGGCTTGTTTGCCGCGCGGACAGAGCCGTCGCGCGGGCGACGGACCACTATCTTTCCGACATGACTCGAGTGCTGCATCAGATGAAATGCTTCAGCGATGTTATCAGCCTCGAAAACGCTATGTGGCAGAGGCTTGAAGCGGCCGTCTGCGAACCGCGCCATTACCTCTTCATAGATTCTGGCGCCGACGTCGGGCCGATTGGAAATCAGCTGCGCCAGATCGATGCCAAAATAGCTCAGATTCTTGCGGAACGGCCGCAGTCCGACATGCGTGTTGGTTACATAGTCTCGCTTTCCGAGTTCGAGGAAACGGCCGAATGGCCGCAGGCAGGCGATCGAACGCTCCATCGCCTCTCCGGCGAGACTGTTGAGCACCACGTCGACTCCGTTGCCGGTAATCCGCCGGACATCTTCGACAAAGCCAGTCGACCGGGAATTGAGAACATGATGAACGCCAAGCGCGCGCAAAAGATCGCGTTTTGCAGGCGACCCCGCGGTTGCGATTATTTTCGCGCCCACCGACTCGGCGATCTGAATCGCTGCCATGCCCAGGCCGCCGGCGCCGCCATGGATAAGGGCCCACTCGTCTCTTTTTAGGTCTGCAAGCGTGATCAGCGAGTAATATGCCGTCAGGAAAGCAACGGGAATGGTGGCGGCGTCTTCATAGGACAAATGCGACGGCATCTTCGCGGCATAAGACCCGGGAACGGTAACGTGGGTCGAAAACGCAGAAGCCGCAAGCGTCACGACCCGATCGCCAGGCTTGAGGTGCTTGACGGACCGACCTGCCCGGACAACGCGGCCGGCGCACTCGAGACCCAACGTCGGTCCGCTGAAGCCGTCTTCCAGCATGTCGTCAGGCAGCATCGACAGCGTCCACATCAAGTCACGGAAATTCAGCCCCGTCGCCTCGACCGCAATCTCAACGTCCGCCACGTCAGGGCGACGACGGGTGGAGGGTTTCCAAGTCAAGCGCTGACGCAGCGCGTGGCTACGCTCTAGACGGACCGCCTCAGCGGCCTTCCCGCCGCAGGCCCGCAAAATCCGACTGAGCGGCTCGATGCGAACAGCGCGCAGGCCCGCGCCGTCGACCTGGATTTCCGTCTCGTCCGTGCCGGATCGGATAATCTGCGCGACCGCGCCCGCTGCTACTGCGGCAGAAACACCGGGAGCAACGTCGATGCGACGAATATCGATCTTTGGAAATTCGTTGGCGAGAGTCCGCGAGAACGCCCATACGGCCGTTTCAACAGGATCGGCGGTTGTGGAGCCGGAGTCGATGGCGCCGAAAAAAAGCAGCCATAACGTCGCTTGCGCCCCACCGATTTGTTCAATCACGCCCTTGATTTGCAGGCATCGTCCGGCAATCGCTTCGGCGGGGGCAGAATGCGAAGCTGAGCTTGGCGCCACGAAGACGAGGTGATCCGGCGCCGGACTCGGAATATCCGCTGAATCCGCCAAAACTGGCGATGTCACATCGGCCAGCTTTGCAAGTTCGTGGACAAACTCTCCTTGGCAGGAGGGCGCCACCACCGAAATCTTTTTTACCGGACAGGCCGCCTCGTCAGCACGCAACGAGCGTTGCTGCCCGCTAGTTTCCGCGACCAGAAGCGACATCCTATCCGAACCGCACCGGACAAGATGAGATCGTACATCGTCGAATCCGGCACGTTCCAGCTCCAGGCGCCATTGTTCGCGCGGCCACAGAGATCCGATAGGGTGCTCGATCGAGCCATTCGCGAACCACTTGGCGTCCAGGCCGAACACGAGATCGTTGAACAGTGAGGGACGCTGCTCGATTGCAAGGAGAAGGCCACACGGCTCGAGCAGTTGTCTCAATTGGCCCAGGCGGCAACTCGGCGGCAATCGGTGCAGCCCGCAGGCGGAGACAATCAAGTCGTACGTGCCGAGGTTGCTGTGATCGTCGAGGCTCAGCAAGGTAAAGGCGTTTCCATCTGCCATGCCAAGTGCCGCCCGCTCATAGCGGCGCGGATCGGGCTCAAAAACGGACAATTGAACGGAATTGTCAGACTTGAGAGCCAAAATGGAATCGGTCAGTGGGCCGAACCCGATCTGAAGGACCCGTACGGCGCGATCCCGCCGCTGGAGGACGTTGGTCTCAAGCATAAACCGCGCGATCGTGCTGCTCGCATCCTGTACGCCGCGAGCGGCGCCATCATAAAAATCCAGGATGGTGTTGGTCAGAATAGTCTCGGGCGGACGTGCAAGTGCCCTGTCCAACATGACCTGCCGCGCAAGCCCGCTTACTGCGCCCGCCAATAACAAATCGACCGCACGAGCAGGGCATTCGCTCGCAAGCGCTTTCACCAATTCGGACGAATCCGGCAGCGACAAATCCGGTACGAGCAGCCACAGGCCGCTATCTTGCCGCGTGAGACCGGCCGCCTCGAGATGAGAGAGGATTCTGCCAAACCACGGCCGCATCTCATGAGCCAAGCGGCCCTTGGCGATCAACAGATCGAGATCGAGAACGCCGTCTTCTCCCAACCCTGACGCGATCTCGTAGGCCGCCGCCGCCGCCCATGCATCAAGCAATGCCGGCTCCTCGCACACCGACTCCTCGGATTCGGAACACAAGATCGGTCCGGAAGCCGCAAGAATGTCTTGTGTTGTGGCGTGAACTCCGGTTTGGCCTGTGATTCTTCCATCGATCAATGCGGCCCGTTGCGCCAAAGCGACCGTCTCCAGCGACTCGCTGCGCCGGACCGGCACGGCCTGACAGCGCACCCCACGCAATACCGCGATAAGATCGCCGGCTTCATCAAAGATAAAATAGTTGGCGACAATTGCGCGTTCGGACCGGCTCAGTATCTCGATCGACGTGCGCGCCGGACTTATTCCCGGACGGTACAGATGGGCCTCTTCAAGATGGACGGGAATATAGGCAACCCCACGCTCTTCGGCGCGGAGTTCGGGAAAAGCGGCGAATACGCCGTGCGTGCAGGCATCGAGCCGCATCGGATCGAGGACGAACTGTCCCGGCGAGGTTTCGGGGGCCAGAAGCCGAACGCTCAACCGTCTTCCACAGCTTCGTAAGTTGCCTTCCTCGATGATTACCTCGTCGAGCAGACGAAACGCGGGGCCGTAACACAGTCCGCTCGCCTGAGCTATGTCGTAGATCGTTGTACTATCGACGCGAACGCCTTCTGACGACCAAACGGCGGACCGCGCCATGCTCTCAGGCGTCCCATGAATCAATTTTGCCCGGCAGTGGAGAAGCCAGGCGATCTGTGACAGCCGCGGCCTGCTGAGCACCTCGACAGTGTTCGAGCCTGCCGAAATGCGCGTCATAACTTCTTTGGCTTCGCCATTTGTGAGATCAAGCGGCTTCAAAATCTCCAAATCGGCAACCGTAACACTTTCACAGCGGAGCCACTGCCGAGCAACGGACAGGATGATTTCGAGAAATCCGGTTCCGGGGAAAATGACCTGCTCGCCTAATTTGTGATCTGTCAGATAAGAATGTTTGGCGATATCGATGCTTGAGTACCACGTCAGCGCATTTTCGATCGGGCGCGCGCCGGCGAGGGGATGATCTCCCGCCGAACTGCCGATTGCTTCTGAAGTCGATTCGATTCGAAACGGCTGTTGCTGCCATGGATAAGTCGGCAACACTAAGCCGGGACCCGGGTCTTCTCCAAAAGCGGATTTGATATCGAGAGCGGCGCCATTGACGAGCGAAACTGAAATCGTCCTCTCGAAGGGATCACCTTGCACATCGGTGCGGTCGAGCGCCGAAACGGACACGCACGCATTCGCTTCGCCGGCGAGCGTATCATTGATATGCTTCAGCAACGTTTTGCGGGGGCCAATCTCGATAAAGTATCGCGCTCCGAGTCTGGCGGCGGCACGTACCGCGGCAACAAATTGCACAGGCTCGCGAACGTTCTTCCACCAGTAACCTGCGTCAAGCCGCGTTCCGTCACTGCGTTCGCCGGTAATAGTTGAAATGAAAGGAATTGCCCCTTCCGTCGGCTTTAAATGCCGAAGATCGGTTAAAAGACTTTCGCGGACCGGATCCATCAACGCAGTATGGAATGGATACGTGAGATCGAGATCGAGCACAGCAATGCCATGCATCGCTGCCAAGCTCTTGAAATTCTCCAGTGCCGGCTCGGCGCCGGCAATCGTCAAAGCGCGAGGACTATTGACGGCGGCAATTTCGATGCCGCCCACTTCTTCGGCGAATTTTCGGATCGTTTCTTCCGGCGCGAGAACCGCCGCCATTCGCCCGCCACCGCAAACCAGTTCTTGCCGCGTGCTCCGCGAGTGAATCACCTCCACGGCTGCGCGCAGGCTCAAGATGCCGGCGGCTTCGGCCGCCGCGACCTCCCCAACGCTGTGTCCGAGAACAACCGCCGGCGACAGACCGCGCGCACGAAGTGCGGCGGTCGCAGCCGATTGGATTGCGAAAATGAGGGGTTGCGCAACACTCGTGAGGGGAAGGCGGGCCTCCAGGGTATCGGCAAACAAAGCTTCGGTCAGCGACCAGCCTGCCAAATTCGCAAAAAGCCTGTCGACTTGATCAAAGCGCCCGCGAAATTGTGCGTTATTGCGGTACGCGGAGCGGCCCATACCGACCCATTGGCTGCCATTTCCGGAATAGACGAAAGCCACCGGCATCGCGCCATCCAGCGCCGTGCCCGTCGTAAGAAGATCGCGGGCCTCGCCCGCCAAAAAAGCAGTCAACGCATCTCTTACGTCGCCGTTTCGCGTGCTGGCGATCGCGACCCGATGGGATAGATGATCGCGCCGATGAGCGATCGCCCGTGCCAAGGCGAGAGTCTCTTGATCCGTTATGCTTGCAATTTGATCGCGATATCTCCTGGCAAGCTCTGCAAGCGCATCCTTGCCGGCGGCGGAAAATGCAAACTGACCGGATCCGGCAGGGGCGCTCGCCGCGGCAGGCGGCCGCGCCTTCTTGCCAGCCGCGATGACCGCATGCGCGTTTGTGCCGCCAAACCCAAATGAGCTTACCCCCGCATACTGCTGCGCTGCATTGGGAAGCGGAAGCGCCTCGCCGCAAACCTTGAGATTGAGTCTTTCGAAATCGATATTCGGATTGGGTTTCGCAAAATGCAGGGACGGCGGCAGAATGCCCTCATTGAGCGCCATGCAGGCCTTCAGCAAGCCCGCAAGGCCTGAGGCCGGCTCAAGATGACCGATGTTTGTCTTTATCGAGCCTATTGGCAAAACCTCCGATCGGCTCTGCCCGATGCTGCGGCCCAAGGCATTCGCTTCGATCGGGTCGCCAGCAGCCGTGCCGGTTCCGTGAGCTTCCACAAATGCCAGGCGATCAGGATCGATCGCGAAGCGTGCATAAACGCCCTTGAGCAGCGCCTCCTGTGCCGGAAGCGAGGGCAGTGAAATTCCGTTTGTCCGCCCGTCGGAATTGACGCCGGTCGCGAGCACAATGCCGTGAATCGGATTGTGATCGGCTTGCGCAGCGCTTGCCCGGCGAAGCACAAGAACCGCTCCGCCCTCCGCGCGAACAAATCCATCCGCGTCCGCCGAGAAGGCGTGACACAAGCCTGTCGGCGAAAGCATCGAAGCCTGCGAAAACGCGATAAATGATGCGGGACTCGCGATGACATTAATGCCGCCGACGATCGCCGTATCGATTCGCCCTGCGCGTAACGCCTCTACCGCGTGGTGAAGCGCGACAAGCGACGAGGAGCACGCCGTGTCGATTGTAATGCTCGGGCCATGCAAATCGTAAATGTGCGAGATGCGATTGGCGAGAATCGCCAAAGCGGTTCCGGTGGCGAAATGAGAATCGGCTCTGGCGTAATCTGCGAAAAATCCATGCGCATAGTCCGTTTGCGACGCGCCAACAAATACTCCAATATCAGCGCCTGCGATCGAAGAGGGCCGGATACCGGCATCCTCAAGCGCCTCCCATGTCAACTGCAACAAGATCCTCTGCTGAGGATCCATTTGCTCGGCCTCGCGCGGCGAGATGCCAAAGACGCCCGGATCGAACCCCCAAATGTCGTCGAGAATTCCGGCAGCCCACGAGTAACTCTTGCCCGGCTCGCGCAAACGGGGATGCCCGAACCGTTCTCGCGAGAAGCGATCGGCGGGAACGCTTGAGACAGAGCAGCGCCTCTCAATCAGTAGCGACCACAGATCCGACGGCGATTTTGCGCCCGGCAATCGCAGCGCCCAACCGACAATGGCAATGTCGTCCGACCGATTGAGATAATGAATCGAATTCACTGAAGTCCCCGCCCCGGCAGCTCGGTAATACCCGTCTCCAGCGTACTTCAAACGGCAATATTGAGCCGGGCATGCCCCCGTCCTGCTGGTTGCTACACTAACCCAACCGCTTGTGAATACAAAAGATTTCCGGTCAATTTTATTGTCAATGGTGATACATTCGCAACATTCATCGGCGGGGCAAAGTTGATTGCGCGGGGCGCCGCCCCTGTGCGCTTAATTCTGACATCGAACGTACCCGAAAGCCGTAGGCCGGAGCAGAAATGGATACAGTTCGGCGGTCGAACACCGGGTGGCTACAGGGAATTGAGACATTCGCCCTGTCCTGGCTCGTCAAGCGGCTCCCGCGCCGGACCACGCCCAACCTGCTGACGACGCTCGGCTTTGTCGGCGCTGCAATTGTGTTTTCCGGCTATGCGCTCGCGCGATGGGAACCTGGATGGCTGTGGCTCGCCTCAGCCGGCTTTCTCATCAACTGGTTCGGCGACTCGCTTGATGGAACGCTCGCCCGCTACCGGAAAATCGAGCGTCCAAAGTTTGGATATTTTCTGGACAATACCTTGGATGTGATCGAGCAATTCATGCTGGCGGTCGGCATCGGCATTTCCGGATTTATACGATGGGATCTGGCGTTTCTGGCGCTCTCGGTCTTTCTGATGATCTCAATCCTTTCGTTCGTGCGGGCGACGGTTTCGGGAGAGTTTCGGATCGCCTATGGCGGAATGGGATTGACGGAAATGCGCCTGGCGTTCGTCATTCTGAACGCCTTGATGTACTTTATTCCGCCGCAGACGCTTAGCGGGCTGGGCTTGCCGCTAAGCTATCCAAACCTTTTATCCCTGACCTGGAGCGCCGCGGCCATGGCGACATTCCTGATCAGCTGGCTCAAGCAAATTCGCGAAGTTGCCCGCGAGGATCCGGTGCTCGACTAATCCATTTGGCCGCGCCGACGCC
>JAICMO010000011.1 GCA_025929185.1 Pseudolabrys sp. | reverse complement strand
CCTGGAAGGAAAATCGATCGTCACGTCAGTCGGCGAGACCGGCACGACCTATCTCAGCACCTTTTGCGCGATCAACCATATCGATTGCGACAAGATCAAGAAGGTGCAGGTCGCGGCGCAATCGCGCGTCAATTATTTTTTGCAGAAGCAGGTCGATCTCGTCACCGTCTACCGCAGCAACGATTTGCCGGCCCTCGAGCAGAAGGTCGGGCATAAATTCCCGACGATCGACATGGCCAAGTACGGGCTGGCAATTCCGGGCCTTGCCGCCGTCAGCAGCGACGCCGTCATCGCAAAAAAAGCCGATGTGCTGAAGCGCTTCCTCGCCGCCGTCGACAAGGGCATCGACGCGACCCGAAAAGATCCCGAAGGCGCGGCGAAAGCGATGCTCAAGCACTGGACGGCGGGACCGTCGGTGGGAATCGTCGAAGCGCAGATCAAGGCGACGATCGACGCGATCGAAGTTCCTCCCGGCCACCCCGCGGGCTGGATCGAGCCGTCGGAAATCACGTCTTCTCTCGACCTGCTCAAGACCGACGAAAAGATCGGCGCGCCGAGGCCCGCGAAAGACTTCTTTACGAACGATCTGCTGCCGAAGAAATCGGGTAGCTAAGGAACGGTCCCAGACTCCCGCTCAGGAATTCCGCAGGCAATGGCAAAGAAGCGGCGCCGCCGGCACGATAGTTTCATCGAAAAGCTGGCGGCGCCCGCGACTGCCCTTGCCGTCATCATCGTTTGGCAAGTAGCGGTACCGCTGTCGGGCTTGTCGGAATTCATTCTGCCGACGCCATTTTCCATCGGCAAGCGCCTGGTGACCGACTTTCCGCTGATGATGGCGCAGTTGTCTTATACGACATTTGAAGTTGTGGCCGGATTTGGATTGGCCGTGGCGATCGGCGTTCCGCTGGCGCTTGCGGTTTTCTACTGGCGGCCCTTTGAGCGCGCGGTATTTCCGTTGATGGTCGCCCTGCAAACGATCCCAAAGGTGGCGCTGGCGCCTTTGCTGGTGGTTTATCTGGGATATGGATGGGCTCCCAAGATCAGCCTTGCGTTTCTTATTTCTTTTTTTCCGATCGTGATTTCGACCGTCGTCGGACTGCAATCGTTGGAAAAGGGCTTGGTAAATCTGGTTCGTTCGATGGGGGCTAACGAATGGCAGACGTTCTTCAAAGTCCGGTTGCCGGCGGCGCTTCCCAGTGTGTTTGGCGGCTTTAAGGTTGCGATTAGCCTTGCGGTGATTGGCGCAATCATCGGCGAGTATGTCGCGGCAGAACGCGGGCTGGGTTATTTGCAGCTGCAGGCGAATGCAAGATTCGACACCGCCTTGAACTTTGCGACAGTGGTTGTCATCTCGGTTTTGGGTGTTTTTCTCTATTTCATTGTCGCATTCATCGAGCGCAAAACGGTTTATCGCCGGGAGGCTGCGAAGTGAGCATGCTGGCGAGCGGCCGCGGAGCGGCGGTGAGGATCGTCGATCTTTCCAAGATATACGAGACGCGCGAGAGCGAGGACGTCCAGGCGCTTGACCGCATCGACTTGGACATCGAGCCGGGAAGTTTTGTCGCCGTCGTCGGCCCGAGCGGCTGCGGCAAGAGCACGCTGCTGTCGTTGCTCGCGAGCCTCATTCCTCCTTCGACCGGCCGCATCTTCATCGACGGGCAGGAAATTCGAAGGCCGCATCCCAAGGTCGGCGTCGTATTTCAGTCCGACATGCTTCTCTATTGGCGCAACGTTCTGGACAACATCCTGCTGCCGATCGAGATCAAGCACTTCAATCGCGGGCACTACAAGGAAAAGGCCGCCACGCTTCTGTCGCAGGTCGGCCTCGACGGCTTTGAAAACAAGTGGCCCTCGGAACTCTCCGGCGGCATGCGCCAGCGCGTGGCGATCTGCCGGGCGCTGATTCAGGAGCCCGGCCTGCTGCTCATGGACGAGCCGTTCGGCGCGCTCGACGCGCTCACGCGCGAGCAGATGATCATGGACCTGCAAGCGATGTGGAGCCGCGTCGGTAACACGGTGCTGTTCATCACGCATGGAATCGACGAAGCGGTTTTCCTGGCCGACCGCGTCATCGTCATGTCTCCCCGTCCGGGCCGCATCGATCTCGATCTTGCGATCGAGATGCCGCGGCCGCGCCAATGGACGGAAGTGCACGAGAGCCCGAAGTTTCGACACTACGTTCGCCGCATTCGCGAAATCTTCGAGGCCAAGGGCGTGCTGGTCGAGCGGTGAGGTTGTGATGAACGTTGTCGTCATCGGCGCGGGTGCGGGGGGCGCCGCCGCAGTAGTCGAGTTGACCGCCGCGGGTCACGACGTGAGTTTATGGAATCGGTCCGCTGATACGCTTTCTCCTTTCCTGAAGCGTGGCGGCATCGCCTACGAAGGCGTGTTGGGGTCAGGTTTGGCGCGGCCACGCGCGATGACTGCCGATATCCTGGAGGCGCTGAAGGGCGCCGACGTCGCGGTCGTGACCTTGCCGACTTTCTCGCATGCATCGGTCGCGCAGACGTTGGCCAAGGCCGATTGGCTTTCCGATGCGCCGATCATCCTCAATCCCGGCCATACCGGCGGCGCGCTGGAGTTTGCCCACGCGTACGCGCAGATTCGCGACGACGTGCCCCCCGTCGCCGAATTTTCGACGCTAACTTACGTCGCCCGCAAATATCGGCCGGGCGAAGTCACTGTCAGCGGGCGCGCAAAGCGCGTGCCGGTTGCCGCGTTGCCGGGCGGCACAAGCGCGCTGGCGGCGGCCTGCACGCTTTTTCCGGGCGGCGAGCCCGTGCGTGACGTTCTCGCCGCAGATCTTTCGAATGTGAACCTGGTGCTTCATCCGCCGGGCGCGATTTTGGGCGCCGCTTGGGTAGAGGCGCGCGCGGGGGATTTCACATTCTATGTGGACGGCATGACGCCCGGAGTCGCGCGCGTCATGCGTCAGCTCGATGACGAGCGGCGCGCTGTTGCCGATGCATTTGGACACAAACTGCCCAATCTGATCGAGGAGATGCAACGGATTGGAACCGTCGAGGACGGTGGCGATACCGAAGACTACGTCGGCGCAATCGCGGGTGGCAAGGCAAACCGCAACATCAAGGCGCCGGATTCTCTCAATCACCGCTACTATCGCGAGGATTTCGGCCACGGGCTGGTGCCTTTTCTGGCGCTGGCAAGGATCGCCGGCGTGCGGACGCCTATTGCAGCCTCGCTCCTCGCGCTCGGCGAAAGCCTGTGCGGCGTCGATTTCTCCCAGCGAGGGCGCACCGCCGAAAGCATGGGGATCGAGGGACTCGGCAAGGCCGAGTTGCTGCGAAAGGTGAGGCACGGATGAATTGGAAGGACTTAGTCATTGCGGTCGTCGCCGGCGACAGGCGTGAGCAGGAAATTGCGCGTTGCGCGGCAGCCACCGGCGCCGCTGTCAAAGCCTACGGCTTTCCGTGGCCGGCGGGCGGGATTGATGGCGTCGCCAAGCAGGAAAGCGCCGCGGCATGCTTGCACGGCGCCGATTTTGCGCTGTTTCCGATTCCGGGCATCGCTCCGGATGGAGCGCTGTTTGCCCCGCAATGCCCGGAGCGGATCGTTCCAGACCACGCAATGCTTCGTGCGATGCGACGTCCTGCCAACATCATTCTCGGATGGGCGGATGCCAAGCTCAAGGCGGCGTGCGAGCCGCTCGGCATCGGCCTGCATGAATATGAATGGGATGACGATCTGATGCTTCTGCGCGGCCCGGCCATCGTCGAGGGCATGCTGAAAGCGGTGATCGAGAACACGGACATTACAATCCATAACGCGAAAATTTGTCTTGTCGGCCAAGGCACGATCGGCTCGCTCGCGACGCGAACGCTTTATGCGCTCGGTGCGAGGGTTCATGTCGCCGCCCGCAATCCGGTGCAACGTGCGGCGGCCTATGCAGCCGGCGCGCAGCCGCACGAGCTCCATGAGCTCGGTAATGTTTTCAAGGACACGGATATCGTTATTTCAAGCGTTCCGTCCCAGATTGTCGGCCGCGACGCGCTGGGGCGGCTCCCCAAACACGCGCTCCTGGTCGATCTGGCCGCGCCGCCAGGAGGCATCGATCGTGACGCCGCGGCGGTGCTCGGGCTGAAATTCGTTTGGGCGCGGGGGCTCGGCAGCCGCGCACCGGTCACCGTCGGCCGCAGCCAATGGGGCGGAATTCGCAGACGGATCGAAGAAATTGTAAAGGCACGGCAATGAAAGCAGATCTTGTTGTTCGAAATGCGCGCATCGTCCGCCACGACGGCGAGACCCGCGGCGGTCTGGCCGTAAAGGATGGATTGATCGTCGCCGTTGGATCGGACGAAGCCCTGCCCGAGGGCACGCGAGAGATCGATGCAAAAGAAAAAGTTATGCTGCCGGGCATCATCGACCCGCATTGCCACTTAGGCGTCAAATACCCTTACGCAGAAGACATGCGGACCGAAACCGCGGTGGCGGCATCCGGTGGCGTGACAACCGTTATCCTCTACATCCGCAACCTGAAGCCATCCTACATCCCGTTCTACGAAGAACGTAAAACCGCCGGTGAACAGAATTCGCTGATCGATTTCGGTTTTCACTTCGGCATCCAGCGCGAAGAGCACATCGCTGAAATTCCGGAAGTTGTCGCCAAGACCGGGGTGCGGTCGTTCAAGTGCTATTTCGGCTACGAGCCGGACAATCCGATCGGCATCGTTCCGGCGACCGACGGCTGGGTTTACGCCGCAATGCGAATCCTCAGCAAGATTCCGGGCGCGGTCATCAACGTCCATTGCGAGAACACGCAAATCGCAACCTGGATGAAGAACGAGATGAAGGCGACCGGCCGGCAGGACCTCGGTGCGTACACGGAGTCACGTCCGGCATTTTGCGAAGTCGAAACGATCCGGCGCATGATTTTTTTGGCAGAGCGTACCGGTTGCCCGCTTCATCTCGTGCATACGTCAGTCGGCATGGGGCCGGTGCTCGCCGCGGAAGCAAAGGGCCGTGGCCTCGATATCACGGTCGAGACCTGCCCGCATTATCTGACGAGGACCTGCTACGACGCCGATCTCGATATGACGGCGAAGATTTCGCCGCCGTTGCGCGACAAGGAGGAACAGGAAGGTTTGTGGCGCGGAATCATGAACGGTTCCGTCTACAGCCTTGGTACCGACCACGTGCCGTTCTTCCCGAAGAAATGCGAAGACCTTTGGGCCGAGTTGCCCGGCGTCGTCAGCTTTCCCTGGGAATTGCCGCTGATGCTGCACTTCGGCGTTCATCAGCGTGGCGTATCTCTAAGCCGGCTCGTTCAGCTCAACTCCTATCATCCTGCGCGGCGATTTGGACTCTGGCCGAAAAAAGGTGCGCTGCAGGTCGGATCGGATGCCGACTTTGTTCTGATCGATCTCGACGCCGAGCGAACCGTCGAGCACAAAGGCAAGGGCACCTGCATCTACCAGGGGTGGAAACTGAAAGGCTGGCCGGTTCTTACCGTCGCGCGCGGCGCGGTGCTCTATGAAAACGGCGCTGTCGACGAAAGCAGCTTCGGCCGCGGGCGCTGTGTGACGTTGCCATCGTAGGAGCGGCGATCTCGTGCCGACGGAACGGGCATTGCGCATCGAGGAACGGCAGCTCGCTGTCGTGCGCGCTGCCGTTTCCGATCTAGCGCGACGCAGGCCGCGACCTCGGCAGGAGCGACTCGCGGGCATTCATAATCCTTGGGGATTCGCCGCAACGACGACAAACGCGTGGGCATTTCTCGATTTGTGCGAACATGAGGCGGTCGTCGAAAACGTCGCGGCGCTCATCGGCCCCGATGTCATTCTGTGGGACAGCCAATTGTATCTAAGCGCTGCGCGCTACTTTGAATTTGTCGGCGTCGGCAGGGAACGGCGCTACTGGCCGGTTGCGCCGCTCGCGGGCGCCGTGGCGCTGGTCGCCTTTTCGGAGGAGCTAACATTCCAGTTTGCGGACATCCATTCACTTTCTGCGCAAGACCTTGCGCGCGGTCAGGAAGATGCGCCGCTGTACGTGATCCGTTACATGCCGGCGACAAGCCGATTCATCCGCGATCCGAAAGCGCCGGCGAACTGGATCGCCATGGAAGAGCAGCCGCTCATCAATTATATGACGCGGCCGCTTTGGCTCGTGCGCGGTGCAGACCGCGCGGGCAACGATTTCGTAACCGGGTTTTCATGTCAGGCGCCGCGCTGGGCCGCCCACTAGCTTAGGAGCAGCATCATGCCGTTCGTCATTGTCGAAATGTGGGAAGGCCGTACGGTCGAGCAGAAGCGCAAGCTGACGCGCGCGATCACCGACGCGATGATCGAGCACGGCGGCTGCAAGCCCGATCATCTTCACGTCGTGATTCACGAGTCGTCCAAGGAGAATTGGGCGCGCGCCGGCGTGCTCGGCAATGAAAAGGAGGGACACTGATGCTCGATGACATCGAACTTAAGACCGCCGCGCTGCTTGTCATCGACATGCAGAACGCGTTCATTCACGAAAAGGGAACGCTCGGCGTCTCCGGTGTCGACACCAAGCGTCTGGCGACGATCATCCCGGCCGTCCGGAAACTGGTCGAAGGCTGCCAGGCCGCAACCATTCCGGTGATCTGGACCGTCCAGGAGCACTTCGCGGTCGACGCCAGCCGCGCGCGCAAGAAACTTGCGGCACACACGGCACGGCGAAAACAGGTCTCCGCGCTCGCGGGTTCGTGGGATGAGGAGATCGTCGACGAGCTCAAGACGTTGGCCGCGGTCAATCCGTCTTATGTCGTGCGCAAGCACCGGTTTGGCGCGTTCTTTGAAACGCGCCTGGACATGCTGCTGCGCATGCTGGGGACGCGGACGCTGTTCATCGTCGGCACGACCACGAATGCGTGCGTGGAGACCAGCATCCGCGAAGCTTACCTGCGCGACTTCGACAGCGTGGCCGTCCTCGATTGCATTTCCGGCGTCAATTCGGATTGGGAGCAAAGCGCGCAAAAGGTCTGGAAGCAGTATTTCTGCGAGACCGCCAATTCGAGCGACGTTCTAAGCTGGATTGAAGCGCAGTCGGCGCCGCGTGCGCTTGGCTACGGCCACATGTTGCTGATGGTGCAGGACATGAAGCAATCGGTCGACTTTTACGTCGAGCAACTCGGCTTCAGAATCCGGCCTGCCAAGCCGCTGGCGGACGGCCGGTCTTTTACCGCTTTTCGTCAAGGCATCGCGCTGGTCGCGGGCCGGGAGGAGGGGCACCGCCAGGTCGATCACATCGCTTTCGAAGTGAACGATGTCCGCAAAATGCGCGACCGGCTCAAGCGGGCCAACATTCGCTTTTTTCAGGACTTGCACAACGGACCTTACGGGCTCACCGTCTATGTCGCGGACCCCGACGGCACGAAGGTGGAGTTGTACGAAGTCGGGGCGACGGCTTGATATCAGGGGCTTGCGTCTGCCGTTTTCACGGGGCGCGCTGTCGCCCGCTCGCTGCGTCGCGCAGCAGTTGCCAGATGCGCGGCGGCGACAGCGGCAAGTCGTTCGGCTGAACGCCGAAGCTTGAGAGCGCAGCGGCAACCGCGTTTGCTGCGGTGGCAGCCACCGCAACCATGCCTCCTTCGCCCGCGCCTTTGGCGCCGAGCGGGTTGCTCGGCGAACGGTGCAACTCAAGCGTCACGCCGCGGATGTGCGGAAAGTCCGTTGCGGTGGGCAGCAAGTAGTCCGCCAGCGATGCATTCAGCAATTGCGCGTTGGCGTCGTAAATCAAGTGATCGAGAAATACGCCACCTAAACCCTGCACCACAGCGCCCAGGGTTTGCCCGTGCACGAGCGCGGGATTGATGGCGCGGCCGACGTCCTCCACCGCGACATAATCGAGGACCGCAACATGCCCGGTCCGCGCGTCGACCGCGACATGCGCGGCGTGCGCGCCGTAACTGAAAGTACGCTGGGCATTCGCAAATGTGCCATTCGCCGAGATCGGCCCGGCTGCCGCCGCGAGCGCGGCAAACGTCAGTGTCCGGCCGTCCGGCCCCTTCGCCTTGCCGCCATCGATTGAGACCTCGTCCGCGCGGCAGTTGAATTGCAGGCTCGCCGCAGCGCGAATCGCGCTCAAGAGATTTTTGGCGCCGTCGAGAATGGCGGAGCCGCCCATCACCACCGCGCGCGAGTGGTAGGTGCCGAAGCCTTCGTCGAGCAGCGTGGTTGAGCCGTGCAGGACCCGAAACGCCTCGAATGGCAATTCCAGCGCGTCGGCGGCGATTTGCGCGAACACGGTTTCCAAACCCTGGCCGAGCACCGATGAGCCGATTGCGACCGTGACGCGGCCATCCCGTTCCAGGAGCATGCGCACGTTTTCGCGCGGACCGGCGCCGCCGCTTTCGACGAAGCACGTCACAGCGAGACCGTGATACCGCCCGTCGATATTGCGGCCTTGCAAATTCTTCTTCTCTTGCCAGCCGAACGCCGCGAGGCACTTTTCGAGAGCGACGTGATAGTCCCCGCTGTCGTAGGCGCTTTCATTTTCGTAAGGCACGAGTTTGCCGATGGAGTAGGGCATCTCGTTCGTCGCGATCAGATTTTTTCGTCGGAATTCGACCGGGTCGATGTTCAGGTCTCGTGCGGCCATGTCGATCAGCCGCTCGCGGAAGAAATTCGCCTCGAAGCGTCCCGGCGCCCGATAGGTGCCGATTGGCGTCTTGCTCGTCATGTAGGCGGCAACGTCAAACTTTACCGCGGGAATGCGATAGGGGCCGTGCAGGAACTGCGCCGCTTTCGCAGGCACGACGCCGGAATTGGTGCGGGTATAGGCGCCCATGTCGCCGTGAATGCGTCCGCGCAACGCGAGAATGGTGCCGTCGTGGCGGCAGGCGATTTCGAGTTCGCAATCGATTTCGCGCGAATGATTGGCGGCTTGCAGATGCTCGGTCCGATCCTCGATCCATTTTACCGGACGCCTTGTCATGCGCGCCGCGAAGGGGATGAGGAAGTCTTCCGGATAAAACTCGCCCCGCACGCCGAAGCCGCCGCCAACGTCGATCTCGATGAAATCGATCGCGCTCTCAGGCATCTGCATCATGGCTGCCAGCGCACGCCGGTTGAAGAACGTGACCTTGGTGGCGCCGGTGACGACCAGCCGCTCGTTAGCCGCATCCCATTCGGCCACGAGGCCCCGTGTTTCCATCGGCACGGCCGTGTGGCGGTGCGCGTGGAAGAACTCGCGCCTTGTGTAATCTGCTATGGCAAAAGCCGCATCCGCATCGCCAGAGCCGACGGCGTAGCGCGTTGCTACATTGGTGCCGTTCTGCTCGACCAAAAGTGTGCTATCTGTTTCGGCAACTCGCCAGTCGGGAACCGGCGCGAGTGTTTCGATTTCAAGCTCGATTTCCGCCGTAGCGTCTTCTGCGATTGCGCGGGTCTCGGCAAGAACGACGGCGATCGGCTCTCCGACATAGCGAACCTTTTCCGTCGCGATCACCGGCTGGAGGTAACGCTCAAGTCCTTTGATCGGCGCGAGGCGGATGGGAATGGTGGGAATTTTCTCGCCAATATCGGCGGCGGTAATGACCGCGTGTACGCCCGCCATTTTTATAGCAGCCGAAGCATCGATTTTCCGAATGCGGCCATGCGCGACGGAGCTACGCAGAATGGCGGCATGCAGCAAGCCGGTCGGTTCGTAGTCGTCCACGAACGTTCCACGGCCGGTCAGGAATCGGAAATCCTCGGTTCGCTCGATCTCCTGGCCGATGTAAACGTTGCGGACGGCGGTCACAGTGCGGCAGCCCACTTTTGCTTGTACGCGGCTCGGGCGTCGAGCACCGCCTCGACAATCTGCACGTAGCCGGTACAGCGGCAGATATTACCGGACAAAACCTCGCGAATGCGGTCGGCATCGGCGTCTGGCTCTTCGCTGAGCAGCGTGTGCGCGGTAGTCAGGATGCCCGGCGTGCAAAATCCGCATTGCAGCGCGTGATGCTTGCGGAACGAGGCTTGCAGCGGGCTCAAGCGGTCACCGTCGGCCAGCCCCTCGACGGTTACGATGTCCGCACCCTCGGCCTGCACCGCAAACATCAGGCAGGCGCGCACCGCCGCGCCATCGAGAATGACCGTGCAGGCGCCACAGACGCCGTGCTCGCAGCCAACGTGCGTGCCCGTCAGCTTGAGGTCGTGACGCAGGCAATCGACGAGCGTCGTACGTGGCTCGACATCGGCTGCATAGTGCTTGCCGTTGACGGTGAATTGCACTGTCGCGCGGCCGCTCATGCGTCCTCCCGCAAGGCCAGTCCGGCGGCGCGGGCGAGGGCGCGTTCAGTCAGCACGCCCAGCAGAGCACGGCGGTATTCGCCAGGAGCGTGAATGTCGTCGGCGGGCTTGACGCTGGCGGCGGCCGCGGCGCCCGCGTCGCGGATGATAGATGCGGTAATGCGTTTGGCTTCGACGGCACTCTCGGCGGCGGTGAGCCGCACCGGCGTATCGCCAACGCCGATAGCTCCGATGTGGATGTTGGTCGCCGTGCCGTCTGCGCCGCCATCGTAAAACAGCGCGACACCTGCGAGCGCGAAATCGCCACGCCTGCGCGCAAATTCTTCGAACGCCCAGCGGCGGTTGTCGCGCCACGGCGGAAGCTGCACCTCGATTATCAATTCATCCGCCGCAAGCGTCGTGGAAAGTGCTGCGGCAAAAAATTCGGCCGCTGCGATGATCCGCCGCCCGCGCGGGCCGACGACGACGATCTGCGCATCGCAGGTGACTGCGATCCCGGGCATTTCCGCCGCGGGATCGGCATGGGCGAGGCTGCCGCCGACCGTGCCGCGATTGCGGATCTGGTAATGCGCGACATGCCGCACCGCCTCGACCAGCAAAGGATGTGCGCGCTGCAGTTCCGCGCTACGTTCGATATCTCGCCATCGCACGAGCGCGCCGAGGCGAATTCCATCGTCGTCGACGGCAATACCGTTGAGGCCAGGGATGCGGCCGATGTCGACCAGGAGGCGCGGGGCGGCGAGCCGGAACGCCATCATCGGAACGAGGCTTTGCCCGCCGGCGATCGCTTTGGCGTCCCCGCCATGCCGAGCGAGAAATCCGATGGCGTCCTCCAACCGGGTCGGCCGCACGTACTCGAACCGGGGAGCCTTCATCGGTGAACGTTCTAATTGACTCGGCTTCGCTCAGATCGTTAGCATACAAATAATTCGGGGATGAGCAAATGCTCGATCGGTCCGCGAAAGACCACGTGTGCAGCGCCGTCGACGCGCTGTGCGACGAGCTAACCAAGCTCGGCCTCGATCTCGGAAATATCGAAGCGCCGCTCGGCAAAGAGCGCGAGGCCGGCAATTACGTTTACGAATGGATGGCGCAAAACGGCTTCAGGCCGGAGCGTATCGGCGTCTACGAGGATCGCTTTAACGTTATCGGTCGCGTCACCGGGGCGGGTGGTGGCCCAAGCCTCTCCTTTAACAGCCATCTCGACACGATCATGTCGCGCGAGGACAGCGCGCGTTTTACCGACGCCAACGACCGCATTTATCACGAGGCGTGGCTGGAAGACGGCAAGATCTGGGGCTATCCGCTGGTCAACTGCAAAGGCCCGATGGCTTGCTGGCTGATTGCCGCCAAGGCGCTGCAAAACGCAAAGGTGAGACTCAAGGGCGATATCGTGCTCTCGGCGGTGTGCGGTGAGTTGTGTGGGGACGCGGTCGACGAATTCCAGGGTCACGACTACCTTGGCAACGACATCGGCACGCGATTTGCGATCACGCACGGGGCAATCAGCCACTATGCGCTCGTCGCAGAGGCGACCAACTTCAAGCCCGCCTGGGTCGAGGCCGGCAAGGTCTACGTGAAGATCACGGTTTATGCCGGGCCCTCGCGTTATACGCCTTACGTTCCGCGCCCGCTGCCGGCGTTCAAGAGCCCAAATGCCATCGTGCGAATGGCGAAGCTCATCGAAGCGATCGAGGAATGGGCGGACGGCTACGAGAAACGCTACACCAAGACTTACAGCGGCGGCACGGTTGTGCCGAAGGCCGTGATCGGCGCGATCCGCGGCGGCGTTCCCTACAAGGTCTACCGCATTCCCGAGCTGTGCTCGATCTATCTCGACGTCCGTCTCAATCCCGATACGGGGCCGCTGACCATCAAGGAGGAGCTCGAAGCCATCGTCGCCAAGCTCGGCGTGAAAGCCGAGGTGCGGCCGTTCCTCTATCGGCGGGGCTTCAATGCAGAAGGCATCGAGCCGCTGAAGGACTCGCTCGAAATCGCGCACCAGACCGTCATCGGCAGGCCGTCGGAGCCGGCCGGCGCGCCGGAGTGCAGCATGTGGCGCGACATCAATCCTTACAATGAGCTTGGCATTCCGTCGCTAACCTATGGCTGCGGCGCGGGCGCCGGCGGCGGCAACACGTATTTCGCCGTCGAGGACATGATCAAGGCAACGAAAATTTACGCGCTGACCGCGATGGAGTTGTGCAATCGTAATACGACAACGGGCTGAAGTCCGGGCATCAGGGAGGAAATAAATGCGGAAGACCTTGCTGGCTTTCATAAGCGCACTGTTCTGCCTTGCGCTCGGCACGTCGGCGCATGCGGCAGATGTCAAGACGATGTCAATCATCACCATGAACGACACGCCTCAGCTGCTCGAGGTGAAAGACGGTCTCATCAAGGGCCTCGCCGCGCACGGCTATGTTGAGGGCAAGAATCTCAAGGTCGATTTCAAGAGCGCACAAGGTAATTTCGGCACAGCGCAACAAATTGTGCGCCAGTTCATCGGCGAAAAGCCCGATGTGATCGTCACCATCACGACCCCGACCAGCCAGGCCGCGGTGGCGGCGACCAAAGACATCCCGATCATCTTCACGACCGTGACCGATCCGCTCAAATCGAAGCTCGTGCCGCGGCTCAAGCATCCCGGCGGCAATGCGTCGGGCATATCGGATCTCGTTCCAACCGAGCGGCAACTCGACATCGTCAAGGAGATCGTGCCGAACCTGAAGCGGCTCGGCCTCGTCTATGATCCGAGTCTCGATAACGCACGTTCGACGGTCGAGAGTGTGAAGGCGTTGGCGCCGAAGATGGGCTTCAAGACGGTCGAATCGCCGGCAATGGGTCTCAACAATGTCCCGAGCGCCGGGCAAGCGCTCGTCGGCAAGGTCGACGCGATTTTCGTGCCTAACGACACGACGGTCTATGGCGCCTTCGAATCGCTGGTGAAGGTCGCGCAAGACGCCAAGTTGCCGATATTCACCGCCGAACGCCGCAGCGTGCAACGCGGGGCCGTCGCCACGGTCGGGTTCGATTTCGTGGACATGGGCAAGCGCACGGCTGATATGGTGGACAAGGTCTTCAAAGGCACCAAGCCGGGCGACATGGACGTTCAATACATGAAGGACTTGCCGAACTCGCTTGCGCTCTACGTCAACAAGGAATCGGCCGAGAAAATGGGCGTGAAGCTCTCGCCGGCTTTGCTGAAAAGGGCGGCGCAGGTCTTCTAACGGTTACGACGAGCCTTCGGACGTAAAACTTGAGTCTCTACGCTTTCACCGGCGCTCTCGAGACGGGCTTGGCTTTCGCGCTCGTCGCGTTGGGCGCCTATCTCACCTTTCGGGTGCTGGATTTTCCCGACCTGACGGTTGAGGGCTCGTTTCCGCTCGGCGCCGCGGTCGCCGCCAAGCTCATGGTCAGCGGCGTCGACGCCTGGACGGCGACCTTCGTTGCCGGGCTCACCGGCTGCCTCGCAGGCTTCGCCACCGCCTTTCTCAATCGCAAGCTGCGCATCCTGCACATCCTCGCCGGCATCCTGACGGCGATTGCGCTCTATTCGGTCAACCTGCGCGTCATGGATCGGCCGAACATCGGGCTCATCAACATGACAACGGTCTACACGCCGTTTGAACAGCTCGGGGTGCCGTCGCTTTACGCGCCGATGGTGCTCTTGGCCATCGTCGTCGTCGTTGCCAAAATCGCGATCGATCTCTTCCTCGGAACGGGATTTGGGCTGGCGATGCGCGCGGCCGGCGCCAATCCGCGCATGGCGGAGGCGAACGGCATTCAGGTCGGCCGCATGATCGTGGTGGGCTTGGCGATCGCCAACGGGCTGACGGCGCTGAGCGGGGCTCTGTTTGCGCAAATGTTGGGCGCCGCCGATGTCTCGATGGGCATCGGTGTCATCGTTGTCGCGCTTGCCGCCGTGATCGGCGGCACCGCGCTGATGCCATCGCGCGCCATTTCAATGTTGACGCTCGCGTGCGTGTTGGGCTCGATCCTTTACCGGATCGCGCTGGCGCTGGCGCTGAGCAGCAACGCCATCGGGCTGACCGCGTCCGACGTGAACGTCGTGACCGCGGTGTTGGTCGCCGTCGCTCTGTGGACGCCCGTGCGGAAATCCTCGCTTTTGCGGCGGCCGGGCCGGTTCAAATGATCCGCGTCGAAAATCTCGGCGTCACCTTCAACAGGGGCACCGCGCTAGAGAACCGGGCTTTGCGCGATATCAACCTGTCGATTGGCAAAGGCGACTTTGTCACCGTGATCGGATCGAACGGCGCCGGCAAGTCGACCTTGCTCAACCTGCTCGCCGGAGAAATTTCGCCCGGCAGCGGCCGCATTTTCATCGGCGGTGTAGACGTGACGAGCTGGCCGGTGCACAGGCGTTCGGCCGTGCTGGCGCGCATGTTTCAGGACCCGCGCGCCGGTATTTGCGAGGACATGTCGATCATCGAGAACGTCGCGATCGCGGCGGCACGCACCGCGCCGCGCGGATTTCGCTTCGCGATCACGAACGACCTTCGCCAGATAGCGGTCGAGCGTCTTTCGATGCTGGGGTTGGGTCTCGAGAAGCGTCTCCACGATCGCGTCGCGCTGCTTTCCGGCGGCCAACGCCAAGCGCTGGCGCTGATCATGGCGACGCTTGGCACGACGCAAGTGCTGCTGCTCGACGAGCACACCGCCGCGCTCGATCCCGCCGCTGCCGAGCTGGTGATGAATCTCACCCGCGAAATCGTACAGAAATTCGGAATCACGACGGTGATGGTGACGCACAGCATGCGGCAGGCGCTTGAATTCGGCACCAGAACGATCATGCTGCATCAGGGACAGATCATCCTCGACATCACCGGCGCAGAACGCGCCTCGATGACCGTCGAACAGCTCGTGCGGATGTTCCGGCGCAAGGAAGGCGCGGAGATCTCCGACGATCAGCTTTTGCTGACCTGATGCGGTCTGCGTGCCGCCGATGTAAAACCATCTCAACAGGAAGCCGGACATGTCCAAGAATGAAGTCACAACTGACAAGATCCGCAAACCAAGTGGCATTTTTTCTCAGGCCACTGTGGTCGAAGCCGAAGGACGCCTGGTCTTCATTTCCGGAATGACCGCCCGCCGGCCGGACGGCACGATAGCCGGCATCGGCGACATCACCGCGCAGACCAAGCAGGTTTGCGAGAATATCAAAGCGGCGGTGGAAGGCGCCGGCGGCACGCTCGACCACGTCTGCCGTGTTGACGTCTATATTCGCAACATGGAGCACTTCCAGGCTATTCACGAGGTGCGAAAGCAGTACTTCACGCCGCCGCTGCCGGCCTCGACGATGGTTGAGGTCAGCAAGATGACATCGCCGGAATTCCTGATCGAGATCAGCGCGATCGCAGTTATCCCGAAGTAACATTGAACCCGCGAACCGCGCCGCGATGACTGACGCACAGCTCAGGCAGATTGGCGCCGGCGTTTACGCATGGATCGGGGCGGGAGGCGATTCAAACGCAGGAGCCATCGAAACGCCAAACGGGCTGATCGTCATTGACGCCCAGCAAAGTCGTGCATATGGCGAGAAATTCCGCGACGCCTTGAAAGCGTCGCTCAAAAGCCCTGTCCGCGCGCTGGTGAACACGCATTATCATCTCGACCACGTGGCCGGGAACGTCGCGTTTGCCGGATCGCCTGTTCTCGCCCATGAGAAGACGTTGCGTGCCCTTGAAAGCGAGATCGGACCATCGTCGGGCGCGACGAGCGTCAGCGCCCCGCTTTCGAAAGCGCGACTTTTTTTCGGCGGCAATTTCGCCGAACTTGTGCCGGAGAGTGAACGCGCGTGGTTTCTTAATCGCGTCGGCGGCACGAGGCCTATGGCGATCTTGCCGCCGTCGGAGACGTTTGCCGACAGGATGGAATTCAGGCTGGCAGGAGACACGCTTCACATGGAGTATTGGGGACCCTCGCATTGCGATGGGGACCTTGCAATTTATGTAAAAAAAATCGGCATCATTTTTCTCGGCGATCTGTTTTTCCACGGGCGCTTTCCCTGGTTCGGCGATTGCGACCTCAATGGCTGGATTGCCGTACTTGATCGCGTTCTCCAGATGGACGTCAAAACCGTCATTCCCGGTCATGGCGAGCCGGCTTCGTTGAAGGAAGTTGCGGCATTTCGCGATCTTTTGGCGGCAATTCGCTCGGCCGTGCAGCAAGCGCTGACCGGCGGCCTTTCTGAAGACGCAGCCGTCAATGACATCATGCTTGCCGATTACGCGGCGATGCCGCGCTACAAGGAATGGATGCCGTTTAATATCCGTTCGGCATACCGTTATCTGCGCGGCTAGCGCGAGATCGGCGGCCAGCCGATCGGGTTAGCCTGTGCCACCAGTTTGGCGAGCGCCAACAATCTCGGCTCGTCAAAGCGTGGTCCGACGATTTGCAAGCCGACCGGCAGGTTGTCAGCAGTTAGCCCGGCGGGCACGCTTGCGGCCGGAAGGCTGAGCAAGGTGATGAGGAAGGCCGGCGCAATCCAGTCAATGTAATTATCGAAAGCTCTGCCGTTGATCTCATTCGGGAAATTGATCTCCACCGGATAAGGTTTCACCGGCGCCGCTGGTGTCATCAGTACGTCGTAGCGCTCAAACAGCTCCGCCATTTTCTGAAACAGCGCAATGCGCACTCCTTCTGCGGCGGCGATATCCTGCGTGGTGATCGTCAGGCCGGATTTGACGTTGCCCTTGAGGTTTTCTCCGAACTCCTCGAGCCGTCGCAGATTGCGAAACTGCTGCCCGACCATCCAGACGCCGCGCCAAGTCTTGTATGGGTCGCGTCCGGCGGAAAGATCGAGATCGATCTCCTCGACGGTTGCTCCTTGCGCACGCAACCTCTCGGCAGCCTTGCGGCAGATTGCCTCGATTTCAACATCGACGCCGATACCCGCAATGTCGCGTGCGAAGGCGATGCGAACGCCTTTGGCGTCGCGGGTTCTCTCGACGACATCGAAACTACTGGCCCAAGGCGGCTCAACCGAGATTGGCGAGCGGCGCGTGAACCCGACGATTGCATCAAGAAAAAGAGCGGCGTCTTCCGCGTTGCGGGCGAGGGGGCCGTGCACCTGGCCCGGATCCCAGCCGAGCCGTATGGGATAGTTCGGCGTCAGCCCCGGGGTGGGGCGAATGCCGACGATGCCGCAGAACGCGGCAGGAATCCGGATGGAGCAGCCGAAATCGGTGCCTTGCGCGATCGGCAGCATCCCGCTCGCGACCGCGGCCGCCGAGCCTCCGGAAGAACCGGCCGGGCTGAGCAACGTGTTCCACGGATTGCGTGTAGCGCCGAATAACGGATTGACTGTGTTCGCGCCGGCCGCGAACTCCGGCGTGTTGGTCTTGGCGAGCACAATGGCGCCGGCCGCTTTCAGGCGGCTCACCACTTCCGCGTCTTCGGACGGGACATGATCCTTGAACAGCGGTGAGCCATACGTGGTGCGAATTCCCGCGGTTGGCGTCACGTCTTTGATGCCGATCGGGATGCCATGCAGCGAGCCAAGTGTTGCGTCGCGCATGACAGCTTGCTCCGCCTGGCGCGCGGCTTCCCGTGCCTGATCCGCAGCCAGCGTGACGATGGCATTGAGTTTCGGATTGAAGCGCTCGATGGCCGAGAGCTGCGAATCGAAGAGCTCAAGCGGGCTTATTTTCCGCCTGCGGATGAGCGATACGAGCTCGCAAGTCGATTTTCGCCATAGTTCATCGTCGGTCATAGGCGCGAATTCCCTTGATCCGATCGCTCACTCACCGGCATCGATGATCGCAACGACCGGGCCGCCGCCTTGCGGCCCCTGATGCATGGCGTCAACAGAGACGAACACGGCCGGGTCGCCAATGGCCGTTGCGGCTACTCCGCTCACCGCCGCCTTGGAATGCCGGTGATGATGGACGTCGGAATCGTCGAGCATGATTTGGCGTCGGCCGCGCAACGTGCCGCGGCGGTCGGCTTCGCACTTCATGAAACAGTTGACGACTTTGCCATTGAGATCGCTGGCACGCGGACGGTCCGGCAGGCTCAGGCCGGCATTGCGGATGGCGTCGTAAATGCCGTCAATATCAAGGGCGTCCTGCATGACGGAATGGCCGATCCGGTAACGGCCGCCGGCTCCGGGCTTGTTGCCAAGCAAAACGATCTGCGCTTGCGTTAGCTCGACTCCCGACGAACAAGAAGCAACGGAGGAATAAAGGTCCAGATTGCGGCAGATTTCTTCGGCTTTTGGCATCTTGATTTCACCGAGCGCCATCGCAATGCCGAGCGCGGTGGTGCCGTTCGATACTCCCATGGAGTCGTGCACCTCGCAGGCGACGTGATGCCCTCGCGACTCGGCATCGCGCACCGAATCGATAGTGAGCAACGGCGTCTTGGTTTGCACGTAGTGAACGTCGTTTGGATCGTCGATGCCGGCGTCGCGCATGGCCTCTTTTACGGCGTCGGCAACCTTTTCGACCATCGCCGGCCGGCCGATATCTTCGGGCAGCAATTCCGCGCTCATCGATGTGCCGATCGCCAGTCGCGACTCGGATGCCGGACCCGTTTTGCCGTTGCGCGCGAAAATCGTGGCATGCGGCGTCATCACGCCGTCGCAGCCGCCCGACCAGACCATCGGGATTTGCGCAACCGCTTTTTCGTCGCGCTTGCCGTGTTTGAGGAGCACGCGGCGATAGGCCTGATCGGCGAGGATGCGGGTGAAATCGTTGACGCCGCCGTTTCCCTCGGTTTTGCCGATCACGGCAATGACTTCGTCCGCCTGGAAGACGCCCGCATTTATTGCGTCCTCCAGTCCCGATGCGTCTTGCACCGTCTTCAATTCAACCTTGAGCACTTCGATCGCCATTGGACGTTCCAGTTTTCTCCGTTGTCGCTTTTGAAAATTCAGAATCGC
Organism: Pseudolabrys sp.; assembly: GCA_025929185.1. GTDB lineage: Bacteria > Pseudomonadota > Alphaproteobacteria > Rhizobiales > Xanthobacteraceae > Pseudolabrys. The sequence continues at coordinate 18,784 of JAICMO010000011.1, read as the reverse complement.
ATCCGCTCTGCAAATTTGGATATGGTCGGCGCATATGCTGGTCGGTATAACCGGCCATCGCCTTGCATGAAGGACATCGGCTTATGGCCAACCGTTTCGCGTCGTGCGTCGTCACGCTCGAGGAGCATTATTGGGATCGCGATCTGGTCGCGCATTTTCCGGGGCGCGAGGGCAAGCGCCTGTCCGAGGTTGAAAAGCGATTGCAGGACATCACCGATCTTCGCATCAAGGAGATGGATGAAGCGGGCATTGATATCCAGGTACTTTCGCATGGCGCGCCCGGCACGCAAAAGATGCAAGCGGAACCAGCGGTTCAGCTTTCGCGCCAGGCCAACGACCGGCTGGCGGAAATTGTCAAAGCCAATCCGACGCGGTTTGCCGCGCTTGGCATCCTGCCAACGCCCGATCCCAAAGCCGCGGCCGACGAGCTTGAGCGCACCGTAACGAAGCTCGGGTTCAAGGGCGCAATGGTTCACGGCTTGACCAACGGCAGGTTCATCGATGACAAGCAGTTCTGGCCGATTTCGAGCGCGCCGCGAAGCTCGACGTGCCGATCTATCTGCATCCGTCGTTTCCGCACCCGGCTGTAATTGAGGTTTACTACAAGGACTACCTGACACAGTTTCCGGAATTCGTCGGTCCTGCGCTCGGCTTCACGGTGGAAGCGGCGACGCAGGGCGTGCGCATGGTGCTCAGCGGTGTCTTCGACGCCTATCCCACGCTGCAAGTGATCCTCGGCCATCTCGGCGAAGGCTTGCCGTTCCTGCTCAGCCGCATCGACGAGACCTTGTCGCGCCCCGGCAACCGCGGCGGCTCTTTTCGCGACGCCTTCTGCTCGCATTTTCATCTCACCACCAGCGGCAATTTCTCCACCAACGCGCTCGTTTGCAGCATGATGGAAATGGGCGTCGACAGGATCATGTTCTCGATCGACTGGCCGTTCGCATCCAACACGATGGGCGCGCGCTGGCTGGAAGGCACGCCGATCTCGGCGGAAGACAAGGCCAAGATTTTCGGCGGCAACGCCCGCCGTCTGCTGCGGCTCTGATCGTTCCGGCAATGTCGCGTCCCGTAGTTCAAGCTTCCGCACTTCTGAACCATTCGAAGCGCCGTGCGGGCGCGGGCTTGCGCGGCAGATAGCGTCCGTTCGGCTTGCCGACGATCTTGCCGTCGCGCGCAACGATCGTGCCGGCCTTGATCGTCGCCACCGGCCAGCCACGCAGCTTTTTCCCCTCGAACGGCGAAAAGTCCGACATGCCTTGCAGGTCTTCGGCGCGCACGACTCGCTCGAGCTCGAGGTCGACCACGACGAGATCGGCGTCCGAACCGACCGCGATCGTGCCCTTCTGCGGATAAATGCCGTAAACGCGCGCGGGACTGCGGGTTGCGCGCTCGATCAAAATTTCGAGTGGCACACCCCGCAAACGGCCGTAGTGCAGGAGCGCCGGCAGATGCGTGCCGAGCGCCGGCAGGCCGGGCCGCGAGCCGTGCAAGCCGGCCTCGGGTTTCTTGGTGGCGCGGGCGCGCGAGGTATTGTCGGTGCCGACCGTGTTGATCGACCCTTCGAGCAAGCCTTGCCACAATGCCTCCTGGTGCTCGGGCGTGCGCACCGGCGGCACCATCTTCACAAGAAAGCCGTTCGGATCGCCGCTGTTGATGCCGAGGTACGGCGTAGTCGTCTCGACCGTGAAATGCATGCCGGCGCGCCGAGCGGCGCGCACGACGGCAAGCCCCTGACGGCTCGATAGATGCACGACGTAGAGATGTGCGCCGGCGATCTTCGCGAGGTAGAGCGCCGTCTGGATTGCAAGCGCTTCCGCGATGGCGGGATGAGCATCCTCCCAATCAGCAAGCGTTCCTTCAGGCTTGCGCACCTTGAGCTCGTTGCGCGCGCGGTCGATCAACGCGCCGGTCTCGCAGTGAACGCACGCAACCGCGTCCGGTCCGAGCGATGCGACTGTGCGGAAGCCATGCAGCAGGACGTCGTCGGTGACAGACTTCACAATTCCCGGCATCCCCGACATGTAGAACTTGAACGAGCGGATGCCGAACCGTTCAGCGTATCCCGGAATTTCCGCGATCTGCCGCTCGGTGAAAATTTGCGGGTGGAACACCGAGTCGACGTAGCTGCGCTCGTCCATCGCCTTGCGGAAAGCCGGCAGGTGATCGAAATAGGAATCCTCGAGACTGCGCAGGAAGATCCCGACGGTCGTCACGCCGCCCAGGATGGCGGCGCGCGTTTCCGTCTCCGCTTCCGACTCGTATGGCTGCTCGTTCCCGATGTGGATATGCGGATCGAATATGCCGGGCAGCACCGTTCGTCCGCCGGCATCGTAGGTTTCCTTCGCGGTGTCCGAAAGATTCTCTGCGAGGGCGACAATCTTGCCGCCGGCAATCCCGACATCGGCCTTGATCTGGCCGGCACCGGGAATGACCAGCGTGCCGTTGTGGACGACGAGGTCGAATTCTTGAGCTGCGTTGGCGGCCATTGCCACGGCTCAACTCAAGAACTTGTTGGTGAAGGTTTCCGCCACCGGCGGCGGGTTCTTCAGATCGAGATATTTGACCATCAGGTCCTGCGTTTCTTTCATTTTGGCCTGAGTGATGCTGCCCAGCGGACCGGCGTGGTGGTCGTAGTCGATCAACTTGCGCAGGATGGCGACTTCCTTGATCGCCGTATCCACATCGAGCTGCGGCTGGTGTTTTTTCAGCATCGCAATCGCTTCTTTTGGATGCTCGATGGTAAACTTTACGCCTTCCATGGTGGCGTGGACGAAGTTGCGGGTGACGTCCGGCTTCGCCTTGATGTAGTCCTCCATCGCCCCGAGCCCATTGGAGTAGAAGTCCGCGCCGTAGTCGGAATAGACGAAGGTCTCGACCACGTCGCCGCCCTGCGCGGCCTTCTGCAAAACCGGCAGCGTGAACAGATACGTGATCATCGCGTCCGCCGAGTGATTGAGCAGGACGGCATTCTTCGAGTTGGGATCGACCGACAGCCACTTGATCTTCGACTCGTCGATTCCATTGGCTTTGGCGAAGGCGGGAAACATCAGCCTCGGCGAATCCCCCGGGGAGAAGGCGATCTTTTTGCCTTCCAGGTCCTTCGGCTTCGCGATGCCGTGGCCCTTGATGTAGAACACCGTGTGTGGGGACTTTTGGTACATGCAGGCGAGCGCCATGATCTTGGCATGCTCCTTGGCGCGCACCGCCATCATCACGCCGAGATCCTGAAACACGAATTGAGATTGCCCGGCAATCAACGTGCGAATACCTTGCAACGTGCCGCGGCCCTGCGCGATGGACACATCCAGTCCTTTGGCGGAATAAAAGCCGTTTTCGAGCGCGGCGTAGTAGGGCGCGTGGCGCCCGTAAGGAATCCAGTCGAGCTGGAAATTGATCTTTTCCGTCGCCGCGCGGGCCGGACGGATGCGCGCGCCGGTCGCCGCCGCCAGGCCGATGCCGGCCGCGCTGCGTAGAAAAGTGCGCCGTGACGGGCCGCATGCCTTCGATTGCCGATCGCTTGCCATGTTCGCCTCCCTCTGGGTTTTGTTGCGCCTTTTCAGTAAGTGCCCACGGCTTCGACTTGCCGGGACGATACGTGCCATCGCACCACGAACTTCTCGAGTTGTTCGACGAGGAAATAGAAAACGATTCCGAGAATCGTCAGGATTAGGACGCACGCGAATACCAGCGGCGTCTTGAGTTCTCCATTTGCCACCAGGACGAGGTAGCCGAGACCGCGGTCCGAGCTGACGAATTCGCCCACGATTGCGCCGACGACCGCGAGCGTGCTGGCAACCTTGAGCCCTGCAAATATCGCCGGCAGCGCGTTCGGGAATCGCACGTACCAGAACACCTGAAGAGCGCTGCCGCCCATCGAGCGAACCAGATGGATCGTTTCGGGCTGGGCGGAGCGAAGGCCGACGACGGTATCGATAACAATCGGAAAGAAAGCGATGGAGAAAGCGATCAGCACCTTCGAGGTGATGCCCGTGCCGAGCCACACGATGAAGATCGGCGCGACAGCCGCCTTGGGCAGCGTCTGAAAGGCGACCAGAAGTGGGTAGATCGCAAGCTCAATCGGACGCGCGTAGACGACAAGCGCGCCGAGCGGCAGCCCGATCGCGACGCTTAACGCAAAGCCGAGCAGGAATTCAGCCGCAGTCGTGCCGCTCATTTGCAGCAGCAGCGGGAGATTTTCGAAACTGGTCGCTATAATGATGCTTGGCGCTGGAAGGATCAGCGAGGACACCCAGCCCGCGCGGGTGACGGCTTCCCAGACAGCGAAAATGAGCAGCGCCGTCGCCGTCGGATAAGCATACATGCTGACGCGCGCAACCCAGGGCACCGTTTCCGGGACATTTGCGGTCGGCGAATGCATCGTCAGCTCTCTTTCAGCAGGCCGAAAGCCTGAAATTGTTCGCGTACCATTGCTGCATAGTGTCCGAATTGGGCGGTCTCGCGCACAGCCAGCCGGCGGGGCCGGGGCAGGTCTATCTTGATGACGGCGGCTATGCGGCCGGGGCGCGGCGTCATGACGATGACATGGTCGGCGAGAAAAATCGCTTCCCAGATGCTGTGCGTGATGAACAGCATCGTTTTGCGCGTATCGATCCAGATCTTTTGCAGATCGAGATTCATCTGCTCTCGCGTCAGCGCATCGAGCGCGCCGAACGGCTCGTCCATCAACAGCAGCGACGGATTGTGGATGAGCGCGCGGCAGAGCGACACGCGCTGGCGCATGCCGCCGGACAATTCCCACGGATAGCTTTTCTCGAAGCCGGCCAACCCGACCCGCTCGAGCAAGGTGTACGCGGCCTTTTCGTAGTCGGCGCGCCGCAGCCGCCGCACGTCGATTTGCAGCAGGACATTGTCGAGCACCGTGCGCCATTCGAGCAGCGCGTCGCGCTGGAACACAACGCCAACGTCCGTGTATGGCCCCGTGACGTTTTGGGCTCTGATGGTGATTTCGCCCGCGCTAACGGGGCTTAGCCCGGCGACCATCATCATCAGTGTGCTCTTGCCGCAGCCGGAGGGCCCAACGATGGCGAGGAATTCGCCGTCGTGCAGATCGAGCGAGACGTTGTCGACCGCCTTGAGGCCGCCGCCGCGGCCGGCATAGACTTTGTCCACGTTCTGGAGGCGAACAAAGCAATCCCGATGCGCCGCCGCCGCGTCCAATTTCAGGAGCGTGGCGGCGGGGCGAGTCAAGGCAACAGCTCCTGATTGAGAGTGGCGCGCGCGACTTCGCGCCCGTCCTTGAATACATGCCGCCGCGGTGGCTGTACGCGAAGCGCCTCATGCACGGAGGGGGCTCCAACGACGACGAGGTCCGCGCGCATCCCAGGAGCGATGCCGTAATCGGCAACGCGCGCAGCGCGCGCACTGTTCACCGTCACCATGTCCATGACGGTTTCAAGTTCATGCGGCAGCGTGAGCTGCGCAACATGCGCCATCATCGCGGCGCATTCCAGTGGATCCGGCTTGCCAAACGGGTAATAGGGGTCGTTCACGTCGTCCTGCGAGGTGACAACGTTGGCCCCGCGCGCCAGCAGTTCTTTCACCCGCGCGATACCGCGCCGTTTCGGCTCGCGGTCGAGCCGCGCCGAGCAGACGAGATTGATATGCGCGTTGACCGAGATGGTAACGCCGGCGCTCGCCACTATGTCCACGATTTTCGCGGCGTAGACGTCGTTGTAGCCGGCCATCGCCCCGCAGTGGCTCGCGGCAACGCGACCATGAAAGCCTTCGCGCAGGGTCTTGAGGGCAAGATATTCGAGACTGCGCGAATTGGCGTCGTCGGTATCGTCCACCAGCATGTGGATGTCCAGGTCGTACTTCTTGGCGAGATCGAAGCAGATGTCGATATGCCGACGCGCTTCCTCGTCGGTGTATTCATACCAAGGCAGACCACCGACAATGTCGCAGCCTTCCCTGATTGCTTCGTCCATAAGCTCGGCGGCGCCGGGATCGCGAACAATGCCTTCCTGCGGGAACGCGACCACCTGGATGCGGCAGTACTTCTTCATTTTTTCGCGCGCGAGCAAAAGGCCGCGGGCGGCTTGCAAGCCACCGATCGTGCCCACGTCGCAGAACAAGCGAAAGAACGTCGTGCCGTTTTTCACTCCCGTTTCGATCGTGCGCACGGCGCGCGCGGCGACCTCGGCCGGATCGTATTTGCGCTTGAACTCGTTGGTGATCTCGATCGCCTCCGGCAACGTGCCGGACACGTTCGGACGCATGATCTCGCCGAGCAGGCACTTGTCGGCGTGGTAGTGCAGGTTGAAAAAGCCGGGCAACACCAGGCTGCCGACGGCGTCGATTTCTGTGGCGCCTTTTGCCGGCAAATTGGTCTCGACGGCGGAAATTTTCTCGCCGTCGACGGCGATATCGACGCTCTGCTTGTGGCCCCGGATGCGGGCGTTACGAATCACAAAGCTCATCAGTGGCTTTCTCCAACGGATCGTAACGCCGGTTCATCAGACGCGCCTCATGTGCGTTCGAGAATGTGCAGACCGCGGGTACGGTCAATGAGGTAGATCAGCCCGCGATCGTCGAAACAGACGTCATTGCTCTGCACGCGCGTCGCGCCGGTCGGCACGTCCGGCATAAACGAGGCGACCTCCTTCGGCGCATGCGGGTTTGCGATGTCGACCACGCGAAGGCCGTGCGCGAACCAGGCTATGGGTATTTCCGTGCTGCGGATTTCCTCGCAGAACTGGTGCAGGCCGGTATAGTCCTGCTTGGGCGTGCCGTCCTCTTCCGCCACCTGGAAACTGGCAAACGGAATCGGCTTGGTCTCGTCGGTAATGTCGACGATCCAGAGAAACGCCGGAAACGAGGGGCCGAGGCGAACCACGTCCTCGTCGGCGACCAGCATGATGCGCCGTCCGCGCACGAGAAACGGCACGGGCAGGGCGGTGTGAGTGGGCCAGGGAAAGGGCGGGCTCCAATCCAGGCCCGATATGAACTTTGGCTTGGTGATGTCGTCGATGCCTAGGATGACAAAACCGCCGTGCCAGTAGCTGGTGTAGAGGCGATTGCCGACGCGCATCGGGTGATGGCAGCGATGCGCGGTGCCTTCCCAGGTCGGCTTTTCGCCGCCCGCGGTCCATTGTCCCGGCATCCACCAACGACCCACTTCCTCAGGCCGGGCGGGATTTTGAAAGTCGATAATGGAAACGACGTTGCCGAGGTAGCCGTCGAGCTCGGGCGAGCCGTACACGTACCGGCCGTCGAATGTAAAGCGGTGCATGCCACGCGCGGCCCATGTCGTGATGCGCGTCGGCTTCGACGGATTGCTGACATCGTAGACTTCCAGGCCGCCTTTGAAATCGGGATCGACGCGTCCGATGGGGAAGACCTCGCGATTGACCAGCATCACGTCGTTTTCGACGCGGACCTTGTGCGACAGCGTGCCTTCCGGAACGGTGATGCGCGCAAGCTCGCGCGGCTTCGATGGATCGGAGACGTCGATGATGCTGGTGCCGTTCGGCGGCTTCACGTGGCCGACGTAAGCGCGCTTGTTGCGCACAACGACCTGGCCGCCCCCAGGGCAATCGATGAAGCCAACAACCTTGAGACCCTTGGCGCTCGCCATCGGACTCAAACTCGACCTGGACAAAGGGTGCGCGCATGCGCGCGCGATGTCAGCACGTCGGCAAAACACTACATTGCGTTTTGTATGTCGGTCAATTGTAGATCGCTTTCAAAACGTCGCAGCCGTTGCAACTTGCTGTTTTTGTGCCGCTACATGCGTTGTTTTTTTGGTTGCTCGGCATTTGCCGGAGTAATACAAAAACTCATACAAAGGTGCCGAAAGCGGCTTGTGCCGGGTACGCAAAGATGGTCGAGGCAAACAAACGGGCAAAACGGCGCGCGGCGGCGGCCGAGGGCCTCACGATTCAACTGGTGAGGGGCAATGGGCGCCCGCTCTTCGCGCAAGTGCACGAGCAAGTCGTCGACAGGATCGCCGCGGGCGATCTGAGCCCGGGCATGCGGCTGCCGCCGGTCCGCGCGCTTGCGACGACGCTTGGCATCAATCAGATGACGGTCGCGCGAGCCTATAAGGACCTTGCCGATGCCGGCTTTGTGGAAGGGCGGGCCGGCGGCGGCACCTACGTTCGAACGCCGTCGGGCGTCACATCGCGCAAGGTTCGCACGCCGAGGGAGCACGTCGAAAATCGGCCGCTGCTGTCGGAGCGCCTATTCGATTTGTCGCATGCGCCCGGCGTCATCGCCTTCACGGCGAACTTCCCGGTCATCGACAAGGCTTGTATCGACGAGTTCAAGGCCTGCCTCGAGGCGGTCATGGCCGATATTTCGTCATGCTTCCATTACGATCCGCCGACGGGCCGGCCCCAACTACGTTTGCAGATCGCCGCGTATTTGCGCGAGCACGGCGTGGTAACGCCGCCGGAAGATGTTGTGGTGACCTCCGGCGCCCAGCAGGCGATCGATCTGGTGATCCGCAGCCTGGTGCCGCCCGGCGCGCCGGTGATCATCGAGCGGCCGGCATATTATGGCGTGATCAACGCGCTGCGCACCGCGCAGGCGCGCATCCTCGAGGTCCCGCTGGAGCCCGACGGCATGGATATCGCGGCGCTCGAGACCCATTTGTCGCGCCACCGGCCGCGGCTGATCTACACCAATCCGACGTTTCAGAATCCCACCGGCACCACGGCAAGCGCGGAAAAGCGGCGCGCGTTGCTGGCGCTGGCGCGCAAGTATGGCGTCGCCATTCTCGAGGACGACCACAATTCGGACCTGCGCTTCGCTGGCGCGCCGGTCCCGTCGATCCGCGCCCTCGCCGAGCCGGACGATCCCGTTTTCTACGTCCGCAGCTTCGGCAAGGTGTTTCTGCCGGGGGTGCGGCTCGGCTATGTGGTGACGCCCGCGCGCGCGCGCCGGGCGCTGCTGGCGATCAAGGCGCACTCCGACCTGCATACGAACGCCCTGATGCAGGAGGCGACCGCGCTGTTTCTCAAGCGGGGCATTTACAAGCGTCCGTTCGAGCGAATGCGGAAGTCTTACGGCCTCATGCAGAAAAAATTGATCCGCAAGCTGTCGGAAGGCATGCCCGCGGGCACACTGATCGGCCGGCCCGAAGGCGGATTGAGCTTGTGGCTGAATCTGCCCGAGGGCACGGAGGTGTCCGAGCTTTACTACCGCGCCGTGAGGCGCGGCGTCGCGTTCATCTCAGGCGAAGTGTTCTACGCCTCGCACGTCAATCCGCGCACGCTGCGCGTGAGCTTCGGCTCGATGACCGATGAGTTGCTGGCGGAGGGCGTCAGCAGGCTGTGCTCGGTGGCGGCCGATCTGATGCGCCCGCGCGGGGCGCCGAGCGCGATCTTCACCTGAAGCAAGCGGACGCGATGAGCCAGACAATCGAGCTCTTCGGCGGCGACTACGAGCAATGAGGTCAATCGAAAAACAGTGCAGCGGCTCGCAAAGAATCTGCGCGACCAGGCGCCGATCGCGCGCGAACCAGACATGAACTTGCTCTTTATTCCCGGCACCGAGCGATTCTGAGCCTGCCAATCGCCCGATGTCGGGTCTTGCGTGGTCCGCGATCAGCAGGGCGGCGGCGGCGGGGTGACGAGCTTCGGGTCGATTGCTTTGAGCGGCTCGCCCGAGGTCAATGTTCTGAAATCGATCTTGCTCGTCGTCGCCTTTGCGCCCTGGGCCCAGCGGCTGAGGCTGCAGAAATCGTCGTAATAGATCTTGTCGATCGCCATCGGCCGGATGTTCGTGTCCCACTGGTCCTTGGTCGCTTTTTCGCTGAGGTTGAGATTTTTGGCGGCGTAAGCCGCGACCGCCTTGAAGTCCTTTTCCGCCACGTCGCGTCCCTTGATCGTCGCGCGCAACCAGCGGATCGCGGTCTCCTTGCCTTGCGGCGTCGCGAGCCACTCGGGGCGAGCGCCGGCGACGAGATAGCCCTGGATATAGCCGGTGGCGTCGCTCAGATAGTGCGCTTTGTCGGGACAGATTTCGAGCGTGCGCGAGCCGATCGGCTGCCAGATGAAGAACGCCGCGATCTCGCCCCTGCACAGCGCCGCCGGCAGCACCTGGGTATCGAGATTCTTTATGGTAACGGTCTTTGGATCGACTTTGTTCTTGGTGAGATATTCGGAGATGAACCACGACCCGGTCGAGCCGACGCGGGTTGCCACCGTCTTGCCGACGAGATCCTGCGGCTTCTTGATGTCCTTTCCGGCCACGACGACGTAGCCCTTGGCGTCGCGCTCGATCACCGCGATGGTGCGATAGTCGCCTTTCACGCGGAAATAATATTGAACGCTCGGCAGATCGCCGCTCATGATGATGTCGCCTTGCCCCGTCTGAAACGATTGAAAGGCGGTCGTTCCCGACGGAAACAGGCGGTAGGTCATGTCGAGACCTTCGGCTTTGTAGAAACCGCGTTCGATCGCCATCCAGATCGAATCGTTGTTGACCGACGGCTGGCCGAACAAGGTCATCTTGAGCGGTGCTTTCTGGGCCTGCGCGGCCGCGAGCCCGAGCAGCAATCCGCCCACGGCGAAACCGAGCACTTTCACAACGCGACGCATGGATTCCTCCCTAGTGTCAGGTTTGTGAGACAAAGGACATGTAGCGGGCGAGCACTTTGTCGACGAAAATGCGGAAGATGCGATCGACGATGAAGCCAAGCACGCAGATCGTGAGCAGCGCGACAAAGATGCGATTGGTCTGCAGGAGCATCGATGATTTCTGCAACAGATAGCCGATGCCTGAATCCGCGGCGAGAATCTCCGCCGGTATGATGCTCATGAACGACGAGGCCATGGCGACGCGCATGCCGGTCACGATGTAGGGAACAGAGGAGGGCACGACGATCAGCATGAATATCTGAAACCGGTTAGCGCCGAGGCACTCCGCGGCGCGCTGGCGCGCGATCGGCGCCCGCCAGACGCCCGCGGTCGTATTGATCAACACGATGAAGAACGTCCCCCAGAAGATGAGAAAGTACTTTGACAGCTCTCCGATTCCGAACCAGATCACCGCAATCGGTATCATTGCGGTCGGCGACAGGTAGCGCAGCAGTTCGATAATCGGGTCGAGCACATCGTGCAGCAGCCGGATGCGGCCGAGCAGGACTCCGATGATGATGCCGGCGAGCGAGCCGGTGACGAAGCCGACCAGCACCCGCACCATGCTGATCGAAACGTCGGCAAGAATTTCGCCGCTCGCAACCATCGGGATTGCGGTGCGGAACACCTCGAGCGGTGGCGGAATGAGGAAGGGATTGAACAGGACTGTAGACAGGAATTGCCAGGCGACAAATGCGATAAGGATCGAGGCGCCAGCCAGCAATACCGAACGCGACACAGGCGACATTGTCCACGTATGTTTGCCCCGCAAGGGCGCGGCGCTGAAGGGCGCCCTGCTGTCCGGCACGTTCACCACGGAGCAAAATTCCTCAATCTGCGAGGGGGGCTCAATGGACCTCCAGCCGCTCAGATGAACGCAGCACGTCCGGCGTCAGCAAGGACTCTATTTCGTTGAACAGCTGCGCGACCTTCGGATTGGTCATGTCGCGCGGTCGCTGCAAGCCGATATCGATCAACCTGGTGATCGTTGAACGCGGGCCGGTCGACATCACGGCGATCCGGTCGGCCAGCGAGATCGCCTCGGCGATATCGTGCGTCACGAATACGATCGTCTTTCCAGTACGCCGCCAAATGTCGAGCAGCACCGTGTGCATGTGCCGCCTCGTCAAAGCATCCAGCGCGGCAAACGGCTCATCCATCAGCAGCACCTTGGGCTCGACCGCCAAGGCGCGGGCGATTTGCAATCGTTGGCGCATGCCGCCGGAAAGCTCGGCGGGGAATTTTGCGCGATGCGAGTCGAGCGAGACCATTCTCAGGTACTTGTCGATGGTCGCAGGCCAATCCACCTTCGGCACTTTTCGCACGCGCAGGCCGAAACGGACGTTTTCTTCAGTCGACAGCCACGGCAAGAGTGCGGAGCCGGCATCCTGAAACAGCATCACGCGCTCGCGGTCCGCGCGTGTGATGGCGGTATTGTTGAACGTCGCCGTTCCGCCGCTAACGGACTCAAAACCGGCGAGAATATTTAGCAGTGTAGACTTGCCACAGCCGGACGGCCCAAGCAGGCAAACGAATTCGCCATCACGGATGGTGAGGGAAACACCGTCGAGTGCGAAATACGTTCCGCGCGCCGACTCGAATACTTTGCAAACATCGGTGACGCGTAACAAGCGTACCTCCGAGCGCAAAAAGACGTTGCGTTGCAAGCACGTTAGATTTGGTGCCCATGGCTGTCAAACGCCTGCGAAGCGCGCGGTCGAATGCGGAAGTGTTGCAGTGTCGTCATACGTATTGTGCGCCTGGACTCACGTGCGCGTGCTGGACACGCCAAACGCCGTTTGCAAAGCTGCGTGCATCTCACTTGACCACCAATTTGCATTACCTCACGCGCCGTAATTTGTATTAGTTCACGATGACGAGCCGTTCGCGTAACCCGCTCATATCGTCAACACCAATGCCAGGAGTTGTGCATGCCTGACGTCAAACCCATCGCACCCGTTCGCATCGGCGGGACCGACGTCATGTATGCGCAGGGCGTCCGAGCCGGCAATTGGCTATTCTTTACCGGGCATGAAGCCACCGATTTTGAAAATGGAATTGCCACGGAGGTCGCCGGCATCCCCGGATTGCCGCTCGGCGGCGCGCCAAGGTACTTACGCGAGGGAAAATTTATTTTCGATCGCTTCGCAAAACTAATTGCCGCGGAAGGTGGTGACTTGCGGCATATCGTGCGTGTCGATCAATACTATCCGCGCGCTGAGTGTGTGAATCCGTATCAACGTGCGCGCAAAGCCTTGCTCAAAGAGTATGTGCCGCCCAGTACCTCCGTCCTGATGGAAGAGTTGCTCACCGACGGCGCGAATATGAACGTGTCGCTGCTTGCTGTTCTGCCCGGCGAAGGGCGCGAGCCGCGCGCGGCGCGGCCGGAAGGCGTGCCGGTGCCGCAACACTCCGGCTTCATCGCATCGTTGGTGTGCGGCGATTACGTCTTTGTCGCCGGGCAGATGCCGAATAATGAGGCGATGACCGGACTTGATCCGAGGGCGTATCGGCCGCCAAATGCAGTGTGGAATGGTACGGACATCCGCTTGCAGACCGAGCTTCTGGTTACTCGCCTTCGTTCAGGTCTGGAAGCCGGCGGAAGTTCGCTCAAGAATGCCATCAAGGCGCAGGTGTATCTGACCAACATCAACGATTTGCCTGAGTTCATGGATGTCTGGAACAGCCACTTTGCCGATAATCCATGCGCGCTGACCGTGGTCGAGACCAAAGGTCTTGCCCTGTTGGAGTCGATTATCGAGATTAATATCTTCGGGGTCCGTGATAACGGCCAAATAAAAAAGCAAATCGTTGAGCACAAGGCCTCGACCAATATGCGCCTCGGCCCCGCCGCCGTGCGCGCGGGCGATCTGCTGTGCCTATCTGCGCTTTATGCTGCCGATGACAAAGGCATCATTCCGGCGGCTCGTGACTCTGTCGCGTTACACTATCTCGGCGTTCCCGCGCAGCACCAGATGCGTGCCGTTCTCAATGCCGCGCAGGAAATTTGCAAGACTGCCGGAACTTCGCTCGACAATGTCGTGCGCGTCCATCATTTCGTCGGCGACCTCAATGTCGTCTACCCCGCGCTGCGCATTTGGCAGGAAACGCTCAAAGGCGCGCCGATTCCTTTTGGTGCGGTCCGCACCAAACTGCCGATCCCCGGTTGCGACATCGTCGCGGATATCTGGATTCATCATCCCGGTTAGCTGAGACCGGACGCGCTCTAAGGCGTCATCCGTCAGCGCCCTGATCGGTCGCAACGGATGATCCGCCGGAATGCGTTCCTCCAATCGAACGTAAGAGAAAAGACCTTCCGACCGATCGTCCCGTCCCCGCATGGCAAATCATCCCGTGGCTTCAATTCCACGGAATCACATGCCATTCTCGCCGTCGAGTGAAGTTTTTCAGCAGCCTGCTAACGTTTGACGACTGGATTTTGTGCCAGGGCCTTGTTGATTGACGTCCCGCATTCCTCATGTGGGATTGCCGCTCCACAACCCTGACGTAATTTTTTTGCCAAAGTGGGCGGGGATAAGCTCACAAATAATCAGGATTTTCGCCATGCCCGCTGTGCGATTAAAGGCGGAGGCCGCCTCAGCAGAAACACCTATGTGATAGTTGGGCCGTCGGCGCGTTGCTTTTCATGAGTGCCTATTTCCGGTCAAGGCGGGAGAACAGGCGTCGCGGATTTATCTCCGTAATTAAGTCCATGTCCGTTATGCCGAAGCCCGCCGCGCGCAGGCTGTCGAGCGGAGCGAGATCGGCGGGTGGAAAGGAATAGTCGCTGCCGAGCACGAGGCGATCTATCCCGACAAGGTCTGCCAAAAATCTGAGTGGCTTCGGCGCATGCACGATCGTGTCGTAGGCCATCAGCGGCGCGTAAGCCGAGGGAGCCTTTCGCGCGACGTCGCCCTGCGCCGCCTTGTCCATACGCGCGTGCATGATGTCGAAACGGCCGGCGAGATAAGGATACGCGCCTCCGCCATGTGAAAGCACGAACGTAAGCTTCGGAAAGCGATCGAGAACGCCGGAGAAAATCAAGGAGGCGACACCGAGCGTCGTGTCGAAGGTGTAATTCACGCTTTGCCTCAGGCCGAATTTTTCCGCGCGCGGAAAAGGCGTCGTCGCCGTCGGATGAATCATTATCGGCATATTCAGTTGCTCCGCGCGCGCCCAAAGCGGATCGAGCGCAAACTCGCCGATGTTTTGCCCTTCTATATTTGAAGCCAGCATCACGGCCACTGCGCCAAGCGTCGCGGCGCGCCCGAGCTCGGCTGCTGCATCCTCGGCGTTCGGCAACGGCACGGAAGCAACGAACGACATGCGCGCGGCATTCTCCGCGCACCATTCCGCCAGCGTGTCGTTGAGCAAGCGATGCCACGCGGCGCTGTCTCCGCGCGGCAATCCGTACCCGTAAATGTCGGGCCAGGTCGCCACGAACTGGCGATCGAGCCGCTGCGAGTCGAGCCATGCGATGCGTTGCGCCGTCCTCTCGATCAATTTGGGAAAAAATGGGCGGACTTTGTAGCCGTAAGAGAACGCCAGCGCCGGCGCCGTGCCCGCGCTGTCGATCACCTGCACGCCCATTTGCGCGCCCCGCCCCCGCGCGCATGCAATCAGGGCTTGTGGAATGTAATGGGCATGAACGTCGATAGGCATTTTGGGATTTCCGCGAGCGTCAAGTGATGTGACTCAGCACTGCGTCACTTATGGATCACAAAGAAAAGTTGAGCAACGTGCGTTCCTCGTTAGCTGCCGCGAAAGAATGTCAGCCGCGAAATATGTGGACTGCGATTGTGCGCGTCGGGTCGGGTGCTAAGATACCGGATCGCGGGGTAGGGCAGCTCGGTCAGAAGCCTGCTCATTCGGGGAGGAAACGCATGAACGTCGATGAGGTAAAATCGGCTGAACTCGTCGCAAGATTGGAACGCCTGCCGTTCTCGAAATGGCACCGCCATTTCTTCATTCTCGCTTTCATCGGCATCATGCTGGACGCGGCCGACTTTGCCCTGTTCGGCGCCGCCTTGCCTCCGATCGCAAAGGAATTTCACTTCGGCCCGGCGCAGGCGGGGCTTCTGGCCACGGCAGGGCTGGTGGGCGCGTTTCTCGGCGCGCTGTTCTGGGGCACCGTGTCCGACTACATCGGCCGGCGCACATCGTTCCAGGCGACGGTCGGAATTTTCGCGGTATTTACCGCCATCGTCGCGATTTCGTGGAACGTCGTTTCGCTCGCCGTTTTCCGATTCCTGTCAAATTTCGGGCTGGGCGGCGAGGTGCCGGTGACGACGACGCTTTCCGCTGAATTCAGCCCCGGCCGCATCCGCGGGGCCATGACCGGAAATATCCTCGCCGCGTTTCCTGTCGGGCTCGTCGTTGCGGCAGCTCTCAGCCTCACCGTTCTTCCAGCATTCGGATGGCGCGCGCTGTTTGCGGTCGGCATCCTGCCAGCTTTCATTCTTTTCTTCGTACGGCGCTACATGCCGGAGTCGGTCCGCTATCTGCTGAGCAAGGGGCGTGTTGCGGAAGCCGAGCAGACGGTTGCCAATATCGAAAAACAAGCGCTCGGCCGTGCGCTGACGGCGGAGGAGCTTCGCGGTGTCGCTCGGGTACGTCCGGAGGTTGCCGTGCCGTCGGGCGTCACGGTTTTCGAGCTGTTCAAGGTGGGCCGCGCGCGGACGACGATCTTGGTCTGGATCGTTTCGTTCGGGTTTTTATGGGCATCGAATGGAATCCTGTTCATGCTGCCGACGATCCTTCTGCAACGCGGGATTCCGCTGACGCGCGCGTTGACGTTTCTGCTGGTTCAGGCCATTGGCGGCGTCTTCGGCTATTCGGTTTGCAGCTTCCTGATCGATCGGTACGGGCGGCGGCCGGTGCTGTTTCTCTATTATTTCATCGGCGCGTTCTTTCATCTGTGGTTTGCGATGTCCACCGGCTTTGCAACCTTCATCGCTGCGTTCCTGGTGGGCTGGGTCAATCCCGGCGCATTCGGGCCGACCGGCGTTTACGTCAGCGAGCTGCACCCGACCCACATCCGCTCGACGGCGGTCGGCTGGTTCTTCGGCATCGGCCGGGTTGGATCATTCCTCGCGCCGACGGTCGTCGGCCTCATGCTGGCGTATGGATTGGGCGCCTATACGCTGTACACGTTCGCCTTCGCCTATTTGGTGGCTTCCTTTGCCTTGTTGGCGGTCGGAATCGAAACCAAAGGCCGCGTGCTCGAAGAGATTACGGAAGTGAAGCCGGCGATGGCCTAATAAGCGCGAACGCAAGAAGTTTGCCCCGGCGTCTGCGGGCGCCGGGCCGTTTTCGGCAATCAGTCGAGAAAATCGCGCAGCAGGTCCAGTGCCTGTTCCGGGCATTCGATGACGGACGCATGCCGCGCCTGCGGAATCCAGGCGAGCTTCGCACCCTTGATGTTTCCGGCAAGCCAACGCGCTGATTCAAGAAAACTCGGAATGTCATTTTCGCCGCAAATAACCAAAGTCGGTGCTTGAATCCGCGCGGCATCGGCGCGCAGATCGGCCGCGGCCAAGGCCTCGCAGGCGAGCGCATAACCTTCGCCGGACGTATTTTTCAACGTCTCGCGTACGTAGCGCACGCCCGCTCGATCGCGCGCGAGCGCATCGTCGGAGAACCAGATTTTGAGAAGGTCGGATACCATCGCGCCGACGCCTTTCGTACGCGCGGTTTGCGCGCGCACGGCCCACATGCCGCGAATTTCATCGCTGTAGCGCGGCGTGGTGTCGACCAGCACGAGTCGGTCGACGCTTTCCGGCCGATGCGCCGCAAAGTGCTGCGCAATGAGCCCGCCGAGCGAAATACCCGCGATGCGGGCGCGCGCAATCCCGTTGAGTGTCAGAATGGCTGCGAGCTGATCCGACAGGTCGGCGATCGTGTACGGACCGTTCGGCACCGGCGTCGCGCCATGCCCGGGCAGATCATAGCGCACAAGCGTGAAGCGGTTTGAAAGCGGGGCGGCAAAATCCCAGAAACGGTGATCGACGCCCAGGCAATGAAGCAGCACCAGCGGCGGGCCGGAGCCCGCGCGGTGCAGCGTGAGGCCTTTTGCGTCCAGTCCGCCCATTCGACAAATTCCCGTTCTTGATGCTCGCTAAGCCTTTGCTCTATCAAATGCGACCTGGGTGCCGTAGGCAAATCCGGCCTGAGAGGCTTGTGCAAATGAAAATCGACATCTTCAATCATTTCATGCCCAAGGCCTACTTCAGCCGCCTTGGCGACCTCATCCCCGGTCATGTCGTATTGAACGCCTTTCCCCGCATCGAGCCGCTGGTCGACGTCGAGGCGCGGCTGCGGCTCATTGACGAGTTCGACGGCATGCAGCATGTGCTGTCGCTGGCCAATCCGCCGCTCGAGCTGATCGGCCCGCCCAACGTCACGCCCGATCTCGCGCGCATCGCCAATGACGCGCTTGCGGAATTGTGTGCGAAGTACCCGGATCACTTTCCGGCTTTCATCGCTGCATTGCCGATGAACAACATTGAGGCGAGCGTCGCCGAAATCGATCGGGCCGTGACGACTCTTGGGGCGCGCGGCGTGCAGGTTTTTACCAACGTTGCCGGCAAGCCGCTGAGCCGTCCGGAATTCCGTCCGGTATTCCGCCGCATGGCCGAGCACGATCTGCCGGTATGGGTGCATCCGATGCGCGGCCCCCAATTCGCGGATTATGCGAGCGAGCAAAGCTCGGAAGACGAAATCTGGTTCAGCTTCGGCTGGCCCTATGAAACCACCGCCTGCATGACCCGGCTCATCTATTCGGGACTCTTTGATGAATTGCCCGGGTTGAAGATCATCACGCATCACATGGGCGGCATGATCCCCTATTTCTCCGGCAAGATTAGCCTTGGCTTCCGCCAGATTTTCTACGGCACTCCCGAGCGTAATCCCGTTGCCGAGGAGCGCGGACTGAAAAAGCCGCCGCTCGATTACTTCAAAATGCTTTATGCCGACACCGCGCTCAACGGCGCGCCGGCCGCCACGCGTTGCGGCTATGATTTCTTTGGCACCAAATTCTCGCTGTTTGCGACGGATGCGCCGTTCGATGCGGAGAGCGGGCGTGGCCTCATTCGCAACACGATCGGCGCCGTCGAGGCGCTGGAGATCGGTAACGCCGAGCGTGAGCAAATCTTTTCGGGAAATGCGCGCACATTGCT
>JAICMO010000247.1 GCA_025929185.1 Pseudolabrys sp. | reverse complement strand
GAAGCTTGCCGCCGATAACGACGCGCAGAAGATTGCCGCCGACCTTGCCGTGCGCGAGCTTGCCGTCGAGCAGCGCGAGCGCGAGCTCGCCGCGCAAATCGTTGTCGCCGAGCAGGGCCATTGGTACACCGCGCTGCCGCGCCCGCTGTTCGCCTTCGCGTTCGTCATTTACGTTTGGAAAGTCGTCGTCTGGGACAAAGTGCTGGGCTTCTGGACGCACGGGGTCACCGATCCGCTGACCGGCGACATGGGACAATGGGCGATGATCGTGCTCACCGCCTATTTCGGCGGCCGCTCGATCGAGAAGGTGGCGAAGATTCTAGGCCGCAAGTGATCCGTGCCCGGCTTTGTCTTAAGCAAGCTCATTGGGGTCCCGGATCAGCGGTTGACGGACCGGCTTGGCTTGGCCACGCGCACCCGCCACACTCTCCGCATTTCGTGCGGAGAATTTCCATGGATGTGTTCGAAGCCGTTGCCAGCCGCTATTCCTGCCGTGCGTTTTTGCCGAGGCCGATCCCGGAAACGACCATCCGCGACATTATCGAGCGCGCGTCGCGTGCGCCCTCTGCCGGCAACATACAGCCGTGGCGCATTTATGCAATCGCCGGCGAACGCGTCGAAGCGCTGAAGGCGCTGCTTGCGCCGCGCATGAATGAGTTGCCCAAGGGTGAGGGCGGCGACTACCGCATTTTTCCCGACGGCATCGAAGAGGAATACCGCGCGCGCCGTTTTGCCGTCGGCGAGTTGCTCTATAAATCGATCGAGGTTCCGCGCGCGGACAAGCCCGCGCGCTATCGGCAATACGCGCGCAATTTCCAGTTTTTCGGCGCCCCGGTCGGCATCTTCTTTGCGCTCGAGAAGTCGTTCGGCGTTGCCCAATGGGCCGACATCGGCGGTCTCTTGCAAACCGTGATGCTGCTCGCGCGCGGCTATGGACTGCACACGTGTCCTCAGCAGGCGTGGGTGTCCTGGCACCGCACGCTGCGCGCCTTCCTCGATCTCCCCGACCATCTCATTATCTATTCGGGCATGGCCGTCGGCTACGCCGACGAAGCCGCCCCGATCAACGGCTGGCGCTCCCCGCGCGAGCCGCTTCAGGTTTACGCGACCTTTACCGGCTTCACGAGCGAGTGAAGTTACCACCTAGAGGTTCCGCGTTCACCCCGCGTTCACCGGCGCGCGCATAGACCCCTCTCCATGCCGGTCTCCCGAACTCTCCAAATCGCTTTTCTTCTTGGCTCGCTTCTTGGGGCGTCGGCGGCTTTTGCCGGGCCGGCGATCGCGGCCGAGCATGCGCATCGCAATTGCCTCACCAAGGCCGAACAGCGGACGGCGGTTGCGAGTCACCAGGCCGTGCCCCTCGCGCACGCGATTCGCGAAGTTCGCGCGCATCGCCACCACGTCGAGGTGGTGCGGGCGCGGCTTTGCCGGACTCCGAAAGGACTCGCCTACGTACTGACTCTGCTGGCGCGAAATGGCAAAGTAATCCGCGCAACCATTGACGCCGCGAACGGGATCGTTACCACCGGCGGCTGACCGGAGACTGAGCGCCTTGCGTCTTCTTGTGATCGAGGACGACCCCGATCTCAACCGTCAGCTTGCGACCGCGCTGACCGACGCCGGTTACGTAGTCGACCGCGCTTTCGACGGCGAGGAGGGGCATTACCTCGGCGAGAGCGAGCCCTACGACGCCGTCATTCTCGACATCGGCCTGCCAAAAATGGATGGCATCTCGGTGCTGGAAGCGTGGCGGCGCACGGGACGCGCCATGCCCGTGCTGATGCTCACGGCGCGCGACCGCTGGAGCGACAAGGTGCAGGGTTTCGATGCCGGCGCGGACGATTACGTCGCCAAGCCGTTCCACCTTGAGGAAGTGCTGGCGCGCGTGCGCGCGCTGCTGCGCCGTTCCGCCGGCCATGCCAAGAGCGAATTCAACTGCGGCCCGGTGCGGCTCGACACGCGAACGGGGCGCGTCGCTGTGGACGGCAATCCCGTCAAGCTCACGAGCCACGAGTACCGCCTCTTGTCTTATCTCATGCATCACACCGGCCGCGTGGTTTCGCGCACGGAACTTGTCGAGCACTTGTACGACCAGGACTTCGATCGCGATTCGAACACCATCGAAGTTTTCGTCGGCCGCATCCGCAAGAAGCTCGGCGTCGAGATCATCCAGACGGTGCGCGGCCTCGGCTATCTGCTCACGCCGCCCGATGCGCGGTGATGTTTATGGCTGGCCTGCGGACAGGCCGTCATGCACGGCCTCGTGCCGGGCATCCACGCCTTTTCGTTTTCATTAAAGGCGTGGATTGCCGGGCAAAGACCGGCCGTGACACAGTAGGTTTATACAATGCGCGCTAACTCGCTCGCGCTGCGCCTGTTCTTGTCCGCCACGGCGTGGACCGTAGCGATCCTGCTCGTCACCGGCTTCGTGTTGTCGTCGTTCTATCGGCAGACGGTGGAACGCGCGTTCGACCGCCGCCTCGATGTGTACTTGCGCACGCTGGTCGCCGACGTCGCGTCGCCGGAAGAAGCCAACGAAAAATTCCCTCAATCGATCAGCGAGCCGCTGTTCGAATTGCCGCTGTCGGGCTGGTATTGGCAGGTCACCCGCACCGATCCCGACAAGCACGATGTGCGCTCGTCGCGCTCGCTGTGGGACGGCGGCCTGCCGCATTTGCAGGATCACGGCGTTGCCGCCAGCCCGAACGGCGCCCGCCAGGGCTATGTGAACGGCCCGGAGGACCAGCGCCTGCGGCTGGTCGAGCGCAACATCGATCTCGGCGATGAAGGACATTACC
This sequence comes from Pseudolabrys sp., assembly GCA_025929185.1. Taxonomy (GTDB): domain Bacteria; phylum Pseudomonadota; class Alphaproteobacteria; order Rhizobiales; family Xanthobacteraceae; genus Pseudolabrys. The sequence continues at coordinate 466 of JAICMO010000247.1, read as the reverse complement.
TGGTCGCGGTGGCCGGCGACGCCGCCGAAATTGCCGACGAGACGCGTTCGTTCGATCAGGCTTTGATCGTCACGTTCACCATTCTGGCGGTCGTGCTGCTGCTGACGACCATGTTCCAGGTTCGGTTCGGGTTGGCGCCGCTCAAGCGCATTACGGACAGCTTGGCCGCCATCCGCTCGGGCAGCGCCGAACGGCTCGCCGGCGATTTTCCGGTCGAGATCGCGCCGCTCGCGCGCGAAACCAATGCGCTCATCGATGCGAACAAGGAAATCGTGGAACGCGCGCGCACGCATGTCGGCAATCTCGCGCATGCGCTGAAAACGCCGCTCTCGGTCATGGTGAATGAGGCATCCGCGCATCCGCACGATCCGCTGGCGCAAAAGGTGCTCGAGCAGACCGAGCTCATGCACGATCAGGTCGCGCGTCATCTGCAACGCGCGCGCCTTGCCGCGCGGTTGACGACGGT
>JAICMO010000249.1 GCA_025929185.1 Pseudolabrys sp. | reverse complement strand
TGCCCTGCTCCTCGACCCGCAAGGCAACGTTGGCCACAAATACGGCGCGACTAACACGCCTCACATGTATGTCATCGATCCGAAGGGAAAATTGATCTATTCGGGAGCCATCGACAGCCGTCCCACGACCGATCCGGACGATATCAAGAGCGCGACCAATTACGTCGCCAGCGCGCTGGAGGAAGCCATGTCGGGAAAGCCGGTCTCCACCGCGATCTCGCGGGCCTACGGTTGCTCAATCAAATACGCGCCGTCGCCGCGAAACTGATTCGTTAGGGCAACGATCATTCGCGTCGCCAGGCCTGCCCTCCCGCGATTTGGCGCCGCTTGGAGACGGCGGCGCCCCAAGCCCTGAACGCCGCCGCTCCTTCTCGCAAAATTATTGCAGTTTCACCGCAATCGGCAGCCGGTTTTGCTTCTTATCCAGCTCCCGAAAAGGGCTCCGCAAAGTGACCGTGCTGATAATTCCATGGTCTTCTTTGAACTGAGCAATTATCGGTGCCTCTCCCTCCGGCCGCTCGGCTTTGCTTGCCAGACTTTGTGCAAATCTTGCGCAGCAGAATGGCACTGCTCGCCGCCCGATCAGCTCCAATTTCCCCTAACGAAAAGCCTCGGCCCCCTGCGCAAGAAATGCCGCACATTCGACAAACAATGCGGAGTCAGAACCGGAAAGCGCCGCAAGCTTGGGGCATGAAAAATAATAAGCTCACGATCCGAAATCTTCTCGTGCCGATCGATTTCTCGCCGCTCTCCCTCAAGACAATTAGCGAAGCGCACAAAGTGGCCCGGCATTTCGGCGCGGTCATTCACCTCGCCCATGTCTATCAGCAGCAATATCCAAGTGAATTCATGGTCCCGGTGCTCAGTGCCGGGCAAACGGCGGAGTCTGTCACCGAGCACCAGCGTGACTCGTTAGGCGAACGACTCGCCGACGTCATCCGGCTTCATGACCTGCCGGCGACGACCCCGACGCACCTTTGCGAAGGCGCCTCGATCTTTCACGAAATCTGCCGCCTCGCCCAGTCCATCCCAGTCAATCTGATCGTCATGCCGACACATGGACACGATGGCTTCAAACATGTTGTGCTCGGCAGCACCGCTGAACGCATCGTCCAGCATGCGCCTTGTCCGGTCCTGATCGTGCGGCCGCAAGTAGGGCAAGGGAAAAACGGCGCGACCACCGAAAGCGCAAACGAGCGCGAACCGACCATTCTCGTGCCGATCGATTTCTCGCCCGTCTCGCTTCATTCGCTGCAGTATGCCCTCGCTTATGCGGCCGATGCCGGGGCGAAAGTTCTCATCCTGCATACGATTGATCTCCAGGACGAATTCCGCAACGAGGGTCGGGGCGTATATCGGTTGGCTGATTTCAGGCAGACCGCGCGCCGCGATGCCGAACGCGAGCTGCACGAATTTCTCGAGCCAGCGGAATTTGGCGACGTTCCATTCGAAATCCTGATCCGGACGGGCAAACCGGCCCCGGAGATTTGCCGAGTCGCAGAGCATCGGGGTGTGGATCTTATCATCCTCGGCACTCATGGCCGCACCGGTCTGAAACATCTCGTCATGGGCAGTATCGCGGAGCATGTTGTTCGCAGTGCGGCTCAGTCCGTCCTCGTCGTTCCTTCGCATCCAGAGACAAGGATCTCAGGGTTGAGCCGAGCCGCCCGGCAGCCGCGCGGTTTGCCACAGAAAAGTGAGCACCAGTTTGTAGCCTAACGAATAAAGCCTAACGAGAAATCCTGCGCTTCCCCGGCCCTCACCGCATCTGACAGCTAAGAAAGACATCACTGGAGCAAAACGAACCGCGGCTCACCCCACGAGTCGGCTTCACCGGGCCGCAGACCGACCGCCAGAGTGACTTGACTTTGGCCTTACCGAGCGACAATCCGCAAACCCGTTTGCTGACGGCGAACGATTATACAACGAGGAGGCGGCCTGATGCTCCTCTCATCCGCGACACGTTATGAACAAACCAATCACCATCCTGGGCATCGCGGGCAGCCTGCGACGCCAATCTTACAATCGGAGCGCGTTGCGCGCGGCGCAGCAGCTCGTGCCCGAAGGCGCCACACTCGAGATCTTCGAGCTCGATGGCATTCCCGGTTTCAATCAGGACGAGGAACAGAATCCACCGGCCAAAGTGGTGCAGTTAAAGGAGCGAGTGCGCGCGGCGAATGCGATTCTTTTCGTCACGCCGGAATACAACTACTCTGTGCCAGGCGTCCTCAAGAACGCGATCGACTGGGCTTCGCGGCCTTACGGCGACAACGCCTGGGATGGGAAACCGGCCGCGATCATGGGCGCGTCGATCGGAAACATCGCGACCGCGCGTGCGCAATATCATCTTCGCCAGATTTTCGTTTTTCTGAATGTCCTCGCTCTCAATCGCCCCGAGGTGATGATTGGCAACGCGGCGGAGCGATTCGATACGAATGGAAACCTGACGGACGAGACGACGAAAGACCACATCCGCCGGCTGCTTCAGGCGCTTGTTGACTGGACGCAACGACTTCAGCAATCGTGAGTGAAGTGACTTCCAACCGTGCAGGACGCGCACAATAAGAGTGTGAGATAACCGGAGGCACGGCGCTCGCCACATATGGCTAACTCGATTCATCCCGACGTTCGCATTGGTCACGTCCACCTAAAGGTCGCTGACCTCGATCGCGCGCTTGCCTTTTATCGCGATGTCCTCGGGTTTGAAGTAACCCAACGTTATGGCGCCCAGGCGGCATTCTTATCCGCAGGCGGTTACCATCACCACATTGGCTTGAATACCTGGGAGAGCGCCGGCGGCAAGCCGCCGCCTTCTGGCTCGACCGGTCTGTATCATCTTGCGATCGCCTATCCGACGCGGGCCGAACTGGCCGATGCGTTGCGACGAGCACTTCGCGCCGGCATCCCGCTCGAAGGTGCGTCCGACCATGGTGTAAGCGAAGCGATTTACCTGCGCGACCCGGATGGCAACGGCGTGGAGCTTTACTGGGACCGACCGAGAGAAGAGTGGCCGCGCAAACCTAATGGAGACCTGGCAATGGTCACCGAGCCTCTCGATTTGAATCAGCTTCTACTCGAAGGCCGCCAGGAATGAGGAGATTGTTGCTTGCGATGGCGTGTATCCCAAG
>JAICMO010000212.1 GCA_025929185.1 Pseudolabrys sp. | reverse complement strand
CCGCTACCGCGGCACGCCGCTCGATCCGGGCAATCTCGCGATCTTCGTGTCGCAATCCGGCGAGACGGCCGACACGCTCGCCTCATTGCGCTACGCGCGCGAAAACAAGCAGCACGTGCTTTCGGTCGTCAACGTGCCGACCTCGACGATCGCGCGCGAAAGCGAAGCGGTGATGCCGACCTTGGCCGGCCCCGAGATCGGCGTTGCATCGACAAAGGCCTTCACCTGCCAGCTTGCGGTGTTGTGCTGTCTGGCGATCGCAGCCGGCCGCGCGCGCGGCGCCCTATCCGAAGCGGATGAGCAGAACCTTGTGCGCGCACTGATCGAGGTGCCGCGCCTTATGGCCGAGGCGCTGAAGCTCGAGCCGGAGATCGAAAAGCTTTCCCACGAACTCGCCAAGGTCAAAGACGTTCTCTACCTCGGCCGCGGCACGAGCTTCCCGATTGCGCTAGAAGGCGCGCTGAAGCTGAAGGAAATCTCTTACATCCATGCGGAAGGTTATGCCGCCGGCGAACTCAAGCACGGGCCGATCGCGCTGATCGACAAGACCATGCCGGTGATCGTGATCGCGCCTTATGACCGCGTGTTTGAGAAAACCGTCTCCAACATGCAGGAGGTGGCGGCACGTGGAGGCCGCATCATCCTGGTGACCGGCCCCAAAGGTGCGCAGGAAGCAACCGTGAGTTCGACCGTCACCCTCACCCTGCCGGAAATGGCGTCGACCGTGACGCCGCTGGTCTATGCAGTTCCCGTGCAACTGATGGCCTACCACACGGCTTTGGCAATCGGCACGGATGTGGACCAGCCGCGCAATCTCGCGAAATCGGTCACGGTGGAATAAATTGAGGCAATGACCGATCCGACTCCCGTGCCCGAGGCCGGCCCGTCAAAAGGCGGGGTGGCGGCCCGCATTCGCAACTACTTCCTGACCGGCCTGGTGGTCGCCGGACCCCTTGCGATCACGATTTGGCTGATCTGGTCGATCATCACCTGGGCGGATGACGTGATGCGCCCGCTGATCCCGCCGGTGTACCGGCCGGAGACCTATCTGCCCTGGCCGATCCCGGGGACGGGGCTGATTATTGCGTTCATCGCGCTGACGACACTTGGGTTCCTGACCGCCAATCTCGTTGGACGCACCTTGGTCGGCTGGGGCGAAAGCCTGCTGAGCCACATGCCGATCGTGCGGCCGATCTATAAAACGATGAAACAAATCTTCGAGACGCTGTTCTCGAAGTCCGGTTCGAGTTTTCGCAAAGTTGCGCTGGTGGAATTTCCCGCGCCCGGGATGTGGTCGCTCGTGTTTCTCTCGCAGCCGCCGAGCGGCGACATTGCCGATCGCCTGCCGAAGACCGAGCACGTTTCGGCGTTCTTGCCTTGCACGCCGAACCCGACCACCGGCTTTTTCTTTTACGTGCCGCGCAAGGACTTGATCGAGATCGATATCTCGGTCGAGAACGCCATGGCGCTGCTGATTTCCGCCGGCATGGTGCAGCCCGATTCCGATGCGCAGAAGAAGTTGTCGAGCTTGGCGGCAAGCGCGCAAGCGGCCCAGGCCGCGCGCAAGCCGGAGAAGGTGGAGTGAATCGCTTCGTTTTCCGTCATACCGCATGCACAGCACGCGAGCCTCGAAGGGCGACGGCGCAACTACCCCGCCCTTATTAACCGGATCGCTTCATCCTTTTCGAACAGATAGAGCAGATGACGCAACGCCCGGCCGCGCGGAGAGGTTAAAGAGGGATCGCGCGAGAGAATGAGCGCCGCGTCATCGCGCGCGGCGCCGAGATACTTGCCGTGCACCTCGGGAAGCGCGATGCGGAATCCGGGCAAGCCGCTCTGCCGCGTGCCCAGCACATCGCCTTCGCCGCGCAACCGCAAGTCTTCCTCGGCAATGCGGAAGCCGTCTTCCGTCTCACGCAGGATCGCAAGCCGCGCCTTGGCCGCCTCGCCGAGCGGCGCCTTGTAAAGCAGCAGACACGTGGAGCGGCCGGCGCCGCGGCCGATACGTCCCCGCAACTGATGCAGTTGTGCGAGACCGAAGCGCTCGGCATGCTCAACCACCATGACGGTTGCTTCCGGCACGTCGACGCCGACCTCGATCACGGTTGTCGCAATCAGCAAGCGCGTTTCGCCGGAGCCGAAACGGTCCATCGCGGCATCCTTCTCAGCACCCTTCATGCGGCCGTGCACCAGATCGACAGCATCGCCGAAGCGCTTTTGCAATTCCTTGAAGCGTGCTTCGGCGGCGGCGAGGTCGGTCTTTTCGGAATCCTCGACCAGCGGGCAGACCCAATAGGCGCGCTGGCCCTGTTCAAGCGCGCGGCCGACCGCGTCTTCGACCTCGGCGATGCGCGTGAGCGGAATGGCGCGCGTGTCAATCGGCAGGCGTCCGGCCGGCTTCTCGCGCAGTTCGGAAATATCCATGTCGCCGAAGTAGGTGAGCACCAGCGTGCGCGGGATGGGCGTGGCGGTCAGCACCAGCACATCGACCGCTTCGCCCTTTTGCGTGAGCGCAAGCCGCTGGTGCACGCCGAAGCGGTGCTGCTCGTCGACGATCGCCAGCGCGAGATCGTGAAAGGCGACGTCCTCCTGAAAAAGCGCGTGGGTGCCGACGAGCAAATCGACGTCGCCGAGCGCGAGGCGTTCGAGGAGGTCGTTTCGTTCCCGGCCGCGCTCGCGTCCGGTGAGGATTGCGACACGCAAATCCGCGGCCGCTGCGAGCGGCACGATCGTGTTGAAATGCTGGCGGGCAAGAACTTCGGTCGGCGCCATCAACGCCGCCTGTCGGCCGGCCTCGATCACGCTTGCCGCCGCAAGAAGCGCCACCACCGTTTTGCCGGCGCCCACATCGCCCTGTAGCAGCCGCAACATGCGCTGCGGCCTGGCAAGGTCGGTGACAATGTCGTCCACGGCGCGTTGCTGCGAGGGCGTCAACAAATAAGGCAGCGCCTGCAAAACACGCGCGCGCAGCAAGCCTTCGCCGGCGCTGCCGCGGCCGGGTTGCCTGCGCATGCGGGCGCGCACCAGCGCGAGCGCCAATTGGCCGGCGAGCAGTTCGTCGAAAGCGAGCCGCGTCCAGGCGGGGCTTTCAGGAAGCACATCGGAGGGTTGGGCTGGCCGATGGAGGCTACGCAGCGCGGCGCTGAATGCAAGCAATTGCTCACGCGAGAGCCACGCTTCATCCTGCCACTCAGGCAATTCAGGCAGCCGCGCAAGCGCGCTGTCGATCGCCCGCCGCACATTGCCGAGCGCCAAACCCTCGGTCAGCGGGTAAGTCGGCTCGACCAGCGGCAGATTGGCAAAGCCCTGCTCATCCACCACGCGATCCGGATGCACCATTTGCAGCATGCCGTCGTAGAATTCCCCGGCGCCCGAGATATAGCGCGTGGATCCTTCGGGCATGAGCTTCTGCAGGTAATCGCGCCGCGCATTGAAATAGGTCAGCGTCAGCGTGCCGGTTTCGTCGCTGGCATAAATGAGGTAGGGCGCGCGCGAGCGATGCGGGGGCGAGGGACGATGCTTGTCGATCGTAACCTTGACGGTGACGACCTGGCCCGGCTGCACGTCGCGCAGCTTTGGCCGCGCGCGGCGGTCGATCGTTCCCGCCGGCAAGTGAAACAACAGATCGATGACGCGCGGCGAATCGCGATCGAGCAGCCGCCGGTAAAGCTTTTCGAGTTTCGGCCCGACGCCTGACAGGCTCGTGAGCGTCGCGAAAAGCGGATTGAGCAGAGGCGGGCGCATTGGATCATGCTGGCTTGCCCGCCAATTCGGTGCAATGGAGGACTGTGAAAGGCCACGCCTGACAATCGGCCACAATGCCTCTATATAAATCCTCACCCGGCCACGTCCGGGCTTTTCGCGTTGGAGACACAGCATTGAGCGGCATGAGCCGGTCGAGCGATGGCCTAGACACGCGCCGGCGCAAGGCGCTGCTGCGCGCCTGGCGGCGCGGCATGCGCGAGACCGATCTCATCATGGGCCGCTTTGCCGATGCGCACCTCGCTGCGCTCAATGACAGCGAGCTTGCCGACTACGAGCGGCTGCTTGACGTTCGCGATCAGGAGTTGCTCGGCTGGGTGACCGGCGAATTCCCCGTTCCCGCCGAATACGACACGATGTTGTTCCGTCGTTTGCGCGACTTTCATTTCACTTTGGGCAAGCGCGCGTGAAAGCGAACGTACCCACTCCCGTGCAATTGCTTCGTCCCGGCGCGGCGCTGACGCTTGCGCAGGTGGCCGACGGGGCCGAAGGATTCGTTCTGGCCGACCTTGCGCGGGCAGTAGCTGCGCGCGCGGACGTGCCGGCGATTTCGCTCGTTGTTATCTGCCGCGACGGCCAGCGCATGGCGGCGCTGTCGCGGGCGATTTCGTTTTTCGCGCCGGACATTGTGACGCTCGAATTCCCCGCCTGGGATTGCCTGCCGTACGACCGCGTGTCGCCCAACGCGGCGATCGTCGCGCAGCGCATGACCGCGCTGTCGCGCCTCGCGCGGGTGAAGGGGCGCGACAAGCCGTCGGCGCTGCTCACAACGGTCAACGCCGCTCTGCAACGCGTTCCATCCAAGGAATTTGTTGCAACGCAGGCGCTCTCGGCCGCGCCGGGCAACGTGCTCGGCATGAGCAATATCGTGGAATGGCTGGAGCTTAACGGCTTTATTCGCGCCTCGACGGTGCGCGAGCCCGGCGACTACGCCGTGCGCGGCGGCATTCTCGATCTTTTCCCGCCGGGCACCGACATGCCGGTGCGGCTCGATTTCTTCGGCGATGCGCTCGAAACGATCCGCCTGTTCGACCCGCAGACACAGATCAGCGAAGGCTCATTGCCGTCACTTGACCTCGTGCCGGTTTCCGAATTCCAGCTCATCACCGAAACGATCCGGCGCTTCCGCACCGGCTATATCGCGCAGTTCGGGGCCGCGACGCCGGGTGACCTTTTGTACGAGTCCGTTAGCGAAGGCCGGCGATATCCGGGCATGGAGCACTGGCTGCCGCTGTTCCACAACAAGCTCGATACGCTGTTCGATT
>JAICMO010000125.1 GCA_025929185.1 Pseudolabrys sp. | reverse complement strand
GAGCCTCGAAGGAGGACAGGCCCGGGCCGTCGCCCTTCGAGGCTCGGGCAGCTGCGCTGCCTCGCACCTCAGGGCGACGGAGCACAGTGAGACCGAGAGGAAACAAGACATGAAACCCGTCGTCGTCCGTAACATCGAGCGCGCCGATTCGAACGCCATCGGCACCTTTGCCGCGCTCGGCACATCGACCGTGCACGAGGCGCTCGGCCGCTCCGGGCTGATGAAGCCTTACATGCGGCCGATCTGGTCGGGCGCGCAAATCGCAGGCCCCGCCGTCACCGTGCTGGCGCAGCCGGGTGACAACTGGATGCTGCACGTCGCCATCGAGCAATGCCAGGCCGGCGACGTGGTTGTTGTTGGCTGTACCGCCGACAACACCGACGGCATGTTCGGCGAATTGCTCGCGACATCGATGCGCGCGCGCGGCGTAAAGGGCCTGGTGATCGACGCCGGCTGCCGCGACGTGATGGCGCTGAAAGACATGGGCTTCCCGGTATGGTCGCGCGCGATCTCGTCGAAGGGCACGGTCAAATCCACGCTCGGCGCGGTCAACGTGCCCGTGGTGTGCGCGGGCGTGAACGTCGAGCCGGGCGACGCGGTGGTCGCCGACGACGACGGCGTCGTTGTCGTGCCGAAGAAGCTCGCGGTGGAGACCGCCCAGAAGGCGCAGAAGCGCCACGACGACGAGGACGGCAAGCGCAGAAGGCTCGCCGCCGGCGAGCTCGGCCTCGACATGTACAACATGCGCGAGGCACTACAGAAGGCGGGCTTGCGCTATGTCGACAGGCCGGAGGACGTCTAGGTTCCCCGACCGATGTAGCGGTATTGCAGGCCGCCCCATCCGTTGGGCGCCTTGTTGCAATCGGCCCACCGTTCAGATGAAATGATGCGCTAGACAACCAGAGCGATCGCGCAGGGGGAATGCTTGAGCGCGCTGGCGACGCAGGCCGAAGCTGCCGTAGAGCTGCGACAAGCGGGACGCCAGCGCGGCGCCCTGGCTGCGGCGTGGATCGTTGCGCTTCTCGCGATCCTGACTTTCCTCGTCATTTATCCGATCCTGACACTACTGTTCGGCGCGCTCACCGACGCCAACCCGGTGGTCGAGGGATTTAACTTCGCCCGCGTTTCCGTAGCCAACTTCGTCACGGTGGTGACTAATCCGAACGTCGGCGAGGCGCTCGCCAATACGCTGACCGCCTGCACCGGCGGCACCGCGATCGCCGTGGCGATCGGGCTGGCATTTTCCTGGATCGTCGTGCGCACGAATACCCCATGCAAGCGCTTCATCGCCGCCGTGAGCGTGCTGCCGCTGTTCGCGCCGCCGCTGGTCGCCGGCGTGGCATGGTCGATTCTCGGCTCGCCGCGCACCGGCTTGATCAACACCATGTTCAAGTGGGCGCATATCGATTTGCGTGTTGACTTCTATTCGCTGACCGGCCTCGTCATCGTCTTCGGCATCTATTACGCGCCCTACGTCTACATGTTCACCGCGTCGGCGCTGCGCAACATGGATCCGAGTTTGGAGGAAGCCGCGGAAGTTTCCGGCGCGAGCGCGTTTGCGACGCTGTTCTCAGTGACGTTTCCGCTGATCACGCCGGCGATCATTTCCGGCATGCTGCTGTCGTTCATCGTCATGCTCGGCATCTACGGCATTCCGGCAGTGCTCGGTGCGCCGGCCAATCTCAACGTGCTGACGACGTATATCTTCAAGCTCACCAATTGGTCGCCGCCGCTCTATAACACCGCCGCTTCGGTCGCGATTTTGCTGATGATCGTGACCGCCGTGCTGGTCTTCGCGCAGCAGAAGGTCTTGAGCGGCCGTAGTTACACAACGGTCGCCGGCAAAGCCTATCGCCCGCGCAGCCTCGATCTCGGATCATGGCGCTGGGTGACGCTCGGTCTCGCGGTTGTCTACCTGATCGTCGTGGTGCTGCTGCCGCTGTTCGCGCTGATCGTCGCGGCCTTCCGCAAGTTCATGTTCATCCGCGATGCCGCAAGCCTGTTCGATGCACGGATGTATTCGCTCGTCCACTTTCACGCGATCTTCGACAATCCCCTCACCCTCAAATCCATCTACAACGCGGTCGAGGTCGGGATTATCACGGCCCTGGCGGGCGGCGCGCTGGCGTTCGCGATCGGCTACACGATCCATCGCACGCAACTGGCCGGCCGGCGCTCGATCGACGTGCTTTCGACCCTGCCGGTGGCCATCCCCGGCCTGGTCATCGGCGTCGCGTATTTGTGGGCGTGGATCGCCGTCCCTGGCGGGCTTTACGGCACGATCTGGATTCTCGCGCTCGCCTTCATCGCGCGCTTCATGCCGGACACGGTGAAATCGCTGTCGACCTCGTTCCTGCAAATCCACCGCGAGCTCGAGGAAGCCGCCTGGGTCTGCGGCCGCGGCGTGCTCTCGACCATTCGCACGGTCGTGCTGCCGCTGGCGAGCCCGGGCGTGATCGCGGCGATGACGCTTTTGTTCGTGCTGGCGATCCGCGAGCTCGGCTCGTCGCTTTTTCTCTACACCAGCAATACCATGGTCATGTCGGTGCTGCTGCTCGATTACTACGAAGGCGGAAATCTCGGAAAGACCGCTGCGTTCAGCCTGGTGCAGATGGTTCTGCTCGGCGTGCTGATCGGCGGAGCGAACTGGCTGTCGCGCGACGCAGCACAAGGAAGCGTCGCACGCAGCGGATAAGACAACACGGGAGAAACAGCATGCAACGACGAAAATTCTTGAAGCTTGCCGGCGCGAGCGGCGTGGCGCTGGCGCTGCCGACCGTGGCTTCACGCGCGCAAACGTCGGAGTTCGGCTCGCCCGAACTGATCGCCGCGGCGAAAAAGGAGGGCAGCCTCGTCTACTACACGGCGAATTTCGCCGAGGTGGAGCAGCGCGTCATCAACGCGTTCAACAAGCGCTTCCCCGACATCAAGGTGTCGATGGTGCGCGCGCCGGGCGGACAGCTGATCACTCGCATCAAGACCGAAGTCGCCGCCGGCAAGCTTTCCGCCGACGTGATCGACCACTCCGACCGCTCGCTGATGCTGCCGCTGGTCGACCTGTTCCGGGACTATGCCCCGCCGAATGCGGACGACTACAATCACGACGCGCAGATTTCGCCAAAGCTGTGGCCGCGGGCTACGCTCGTGTGGTCGATCGCCTACAACACTGAGTTGGTGAAGGATCCGCCGAAGACCTGGATGGATCTGACCAACAAGAAATACGACAAGATGACCTCGCAGGTGATCGCGGCCTCCGGCGGCACCACGTGGACCCGCATCCTGTTCGAGAAGCAGGTTCTCGGCGCCGACTACTGGAAAAAGCAAGCCGCGACGCATCCGACGCTCTATCCGTCGGGCGCGCCGATGTCCGACGCGATGGTGCGCGGCGAAACGGCGATGGGCCCCCTGCTCTACAACGCGATCTATCCGAAGCAGAAGGACGGCGCGCCGATCAAGATTTTCTTTCCCCCGGAAGGCGCCCCTGTCAATCCCTACGCATCGGGCGTTCCGAAGACGGCAAAGAGTCCGAACGCGGCGAAGCTCTTCCTGAATTGGTGCATGTCGAAGGAAGGCCAGACCTTCATGATCAAGGAGCTCGGCAACCTCACCTCGCTCAAGACCGTGCCGTTCTTCCCGGAAGGCTTTGACCCGAAGGTGGTCAAGGTCTGGCTGCCAAAGATGGATGACTACGTGAAGTTGCACAAGCAGTGGGTCGAGGACTGGAACAAGGATTACAACTATCGCCAGTAGTCGAGCCATGGATGTGAAGCCATGACGGCGACGCTCGAGGTCAACGAGCTGCGCAAGCAGTTCTCGGTCGGCCGTCCAGCGGTCGACGGCGTAAGCTTTGCCGTTCCGCCCGGCGAGATCGTGGTCCTGCTCGGCCCTTCCGGCTGCGGCAAGACCACGACCTTGCGCTGCGTCGCCGGCCTCGAGCACCCGACCAGCGGCACGATCAGCATCGCCGGGCGCGTCGTCTCCTCGCCCGCACAGGGCATCCTGTTGCCGCCGCGGCTGCGCGATATCGGCATGGTGTTTCAGTCGTATGCGGTGTGGCCGCACATGACCGTGCGCCAGAACGTGGTCTATCCGCTGAAGCACCGCAAAATCGGCAAGACTAAATCAACACGCATGGTTGACGAGGCGCTGGCGCTGGTCGGGCTTTCGGAATACGCCGAGCGGCCCGTGGTCGCCCTCTCCGGCGGGCAGATGCAGCGCGTCGCGCTCGCGCGCAGCATCGTTTATCGGCCGCAATTGCTGCTGCTCGATGAGCCGCTGTCCAATCTCGACGCGAAATTGCGCCTGCGGCTGCGCGACGACCTGCGGCGCATCCTCAAGCAGACGGGCATGACCGCGCTCTACGTCACGCACGATCAGTCCGAGGCGGTCGTGCTCGGCGACCGCATCGGCGTCATGCGCGAAGGCCAGTTGCTGCAAATGGGCACGCCGAGCGAAATCTATAACCGGCCGGCCGATCTGTTCGTCGCCAACTTCACCGGCGCGACCAACGAGCTTACCGGGACGCTTATCCAGCGCAACGGGACGTTCGGCACCGTCGAAATCGGCCAGGGACAACGCGTCGAGGCTTCGCTGCTGCACGGGCTCGCGCCCGGAGACAAGGTGCGTATCGCGTTCCGGCCGGAGAACATCGCCATCGGCGCAAACAGCGGCGGCAACATCGTGCGCGCGCGTGTCAGCGACCGCCGCTACCACGGCACGCAGACGGTTTACGACATCGACGTGCTGGGGCACCGGCTTGAGGCGTTGGAGCTCGGCACTGCCGCACGCCATGAAATCGGCACGGATGCAGCTGTATCGCTACCGCGCGACGCGCTCTGGGCCTATCGCGATCAGGGGAGCCTGGCGGAAAAATAATCGGCTCGCGGCGAGGCAACCGAAGCGGATTCCGGGCAGAGCGGCGCGCGCCCCGGCATTGCCTTAACGGTTCGCGTCGCTCCATGGCGCGATGCGGCGCCCGTACCACTTCAGAAGCGACGTGAGCGACACGCCGAGCGTCATCAGCACGATCACCGGCACGAACGTCTTGTCCATGTCGAAATTGTTAGCGTATTTCGTGATCATAAATCCGAGGCCGCTGATCGCGGTGTAGAATTCCGCGATGATCATGCCGATCAATCCGCGCCCGATCGCAAGCCGGATGCCGGCGATGATGTAGGGCGTCGCGAACGGCAGCAGCACGTCCTGCCAGACCTGACCTTCGCTGGAGCGGAACGAGCGCGCGACTTCGAGCATGTTCCTGTCGCATTCGCGCACGCCCTGATACGTGTTGATAAGCAGCGGAAATATCGCGAACAGAAAAACGACGATGATCTTGGCTTTCAGGTAAATGCCGAACCACAGCACCAGGAGCGGCACCAGCGCCACCAGCGGCGTGGCGTAGAGCGCGTTGATCGGCAGGTCGAGCGCCCAATCGAGCCAGCGCACGCGCGCCATCGCAATTCCGAGCGGAATGCCAACCGCGATGGCAATGGCGACGCCGCAGATCATGACCTCAAGGCTTTGCAGCAGGCGGATCGGCAATTCGCCGTCGAGCGTCAGGTTGTAAAACGCGACCGCAATCTTGGTGGGGTACGTGAAGAAGATCGGGCTGATTTGCGGGCCGACAATCTGCCAGACGATCAGGATCAGGGCGACGAAGCCGTACCGGAACAGCGCCCGGTGCTCCCACCAGGCGGGCCTCTTTTCGGCGACCCTCGCCTGCGGCTCGGCAGCAAGCGCCGCCCCGCGCACCTCATTCGCAACGCTCATCGACGTTCTCCCAGGCGCCCCGCCCACCGGAGCGCTCGCTCGCATGTTGCAAACGGGCGCCGCCTACCCAGCCGCACCCGCCCCAATCATGACTTCCCCGCCGACTAGAACACCGCCGTGGGGCAAACAGGTCCCTTCCAGGCGCCGAGTTCCTTAATCGCCTTATCGGCAAACGCCTTATCGACGATCTGGTCGTAACTCGGAGTCTTGCCCTTCGCGATATTGCCGACCTTTTCCATGAGCTGGGCGGTGAAGTTGACGCGCTTCGGATCGAGACCCGTGTTGGCATCCCAGATGCAGCTCTTCACCAGCAGGTCGAAGCCCTCCGCGACGATCTTTTCGGGATAGCCGGTGTGCTTGACGATGAGCGGCAGCACCTTCGCCCTGTCGGTGTACATGATGCGGGTCGCTTCGATCACGCCCTTCACGAACCCTTCCAGCGCGGCGGCCTTGTTCTTGATCGTCTCATCCTTCACGGCGAAGTAGGTGTACTCCTGCTCGGGCTGAAGCTCCCACATGCGCGCGACAGCGTGCAACGTCGGGACCTTCTGCTTGGCTAGCGCCTCTTGCTCGACGTGCAGGATCGCGGTGTCGACCTGTCCGGCAACGAGCGCCGGCACGTCCTCGGTCGCGATGCTGACGAAATGCACATCTTTTGGATCGATGTGCGCCTTGCGCAACACGGTGCGGCTGAGAATGTCGGCGAACCCGCCCGGCTGCTGGATGCCGATGCGCTTTCCCTTCAGGTCGGCCAACGTCTTGATGTTCTTGTCGACCACCATCGATGCTTCGAACTTGTACAAGGTCCCGAGAATGGCCTTGACCTTCGCGCCTTTGGAGATCGCGACCGAGGTCACCGTGCCGGGCGACTGAGCGATGTCGACGCTGCCTGCCTGCATGGCGCGGAAGACCTTGACGCCGCCGTCGAGGGCGACCGTGCTCACATCGACTCCGTACTTCTTGAACAGGCCGAGGTCCTGCGCGAGCAGCACCGGCATATGCACGATGTTCGGCGGCGTGGTCGGCATGCCGACCACGAGCTTGTTATTCTGCGCCTGGCCGGCAGCGGGCAACACAAACGCTGCGGCGGCGAAGGCGGCTACAATCCAACGAATCGAGCGCATTTTTATCCTCCCATTTTTAACCGTAGCCGGTTCGTCCTCTGGGCATGCGCGGGGATTTTTGCACTCCCTCGCGCCCACACCACAAACAATACGACGCGGCACTAAGTCGGCACGATCCTGCCAGATCGACCCCGCAAAAACAACAAATCGGGGCCGCTAAATCCCCCTACAAACAGCGGAAACGGCCGAAAATTCATGCTTTGACCGCACCTGCCGGCCGTGGCTTATTGCCTCGCCAAACAACTTTTGAAGGGCTTGGCTGTGCCGCCGGAACCGATCCTCGACATCGCCCATCTCGGCCACCTCGAATTGCTGACGCCGAAATTCGAGGAGAGCGCCCGCTTCTTCATCGACGTCATGGGGATGACGCAGAGTGGCGAAAAAGGCGGCAGCATCTACCTGCGCGCCTACGACGATTACGAGCGCTATTCGCTCAAGCTCACGCCGGCGAAGACAACCGGCATGGCGCATGTCGCCTATCGCACGCGCTCGCCGCCGGCGCTGGAGCGGCGTGCTGCAGCGTTGAAAGGCTCCGGCTTCGACGTGGGTTGGAGCGACGGCGATCTCGGCCACGGCAAGACCTTCATCTGCAAGGATCCGGATGGCCACGTCATCGAGCTTTATTACGACACCGAATGGTATGAGCCGCACGCCGCGCTCAAGCCGTCGCTGAAAAACCAGGCGCAGCGTTTTCCAGGGCGCGGCTGCAACGTGCGCCGGCTCGATCACTGGAACGGGCTCGCCGCCGACATCACCGCGTGCAAGGAATTCTTCGAGAACTATCTCGGCTTTCGCCTCACCGAGCGGATCGTGATGAACGACGGCAGCGAAGCCGGCATCTGGATGACGGCGACCAACAAGTCCTATGACTTCGCCTACACGCGCGATCACACCGGCGCGAAGAGCCGTTTCCATCACGTGACCTACGCGCTCAACTCGCGCGAGGAAGTGCTGCTCGCCGCCGACATTTTTCTGGAGAACGGCATCACCATCGAAACCGGGCCGCACAAGCACGCCGTGCAGCAGACGTTCTTTCTTTACGTGTACGAGCCGGGCGGCAACCGCGTGGAGGTGGCGAATGCGGGCGCGCGGCTGGTGCTTGCGCCGGACTGGAAGCCGATCACCTGGACCGAGGAAGAGCGCAAGAAAGGCCAGGCGTGGGGATTGAAGACCATCGAGTCGTTTCACACCCACGGCATGCCGCCGGTGGAGCATAAATAAGCGAGCCGTTGCCGTGACCACGCGCGCGATTCCCACCATCACTCTCCCCTCCGGTCGCGCCATGCCGAAGTTCGGCGTGGGCACGTGGCGCATGGGGGAGAGCGCGCGCAAGCGGCGCGATGAGGTCGATGCACTGCGCCATGGCATCGATCTTGGCGTGACGCTGATCGACACCGCGGAAATGTACGGCGACGGCGAAGCCGAGAGCATCGTGGCGGATGCGGCCGGGAAAGACCGCGACCGGCTGTTCATCGTCAGCAAGGTGCTGCCGGAAAACGCCACCCGGCGCGGCGCGATTGCGGCCTGCGAGCGCAGCCTGAAACGGCTGAAGACCGACCGCATCGATCTTTATCTGCTGCACTGGCGCGGCAGCCCGCCGCTGGCCGAAACGCTTGAGGCCTTCACCGCATTGCACGCCGCCGGAAAAATCATCGACTGGGGCGTAAGCAATTTCGATATGTCGGATATGCAGGAGCTCGCGAAGCTGTCGCCTAACGAAAAGCCCACCACTAACCAAGTGCTCTACAATCTCACCCGGCGCGGCATCGAGTTCGATCTGGTGCCGTGGTGCCGCAAGCGCGGCGTTCCGATTATGGCCTATTCGCCGATCGAGCAAGGCCGCATGTTGAGCCATCCCGCCCTGCAATCGGTGGCACAACGTCGCGACACGACACCGGCGCAAGTCGCGCTCGCCTGGCTGATGCAGCAGGATGGCATCATCGTCATTCCGAAAGCCGGCAACCGCGCGCATGTGGAGGAAGATATCGCCGCGCTCGATCTGAAACTCGACGCCGGCGACCTCGCCTCGCTCGACCGCGCCTTTCCTCCGCCGACGAAGGCAAAGCCACTAGAAATATTGTAAGAAATCACCATGACCCGCCAGAACACACCGCGCGTTTCATTCATCGGTTTCGGCGAGGCTGGACAGGCGATCGCCGCGGGATTACGCGAAACAGGCGTCGAGTGCATCGCCGCGTGGGACATTCTTTTTCCGGAAAACGCGGGCGCGAAGCTGCGCGGCGCGGCTGAGAAGATCGGCGTGCGCATCGCATCGTCCGCGGCCGATGCCATGCGTGACACGGATGTTGTTATCGCTGCGGTGACCGCAGCCTCAAGCACGGAAGCGGCGCAGTCGGTGGCGCCGCATCTGCAAGGCTCGGCGTATTATCTCGACATCAACTCGGTGTCGCCGGGCCGCAAGCAGAACAGCGCGAAACTGCTCGGTTCGGCCGCGCGCTATGTCGACGTCGCGGTGATCGCGGCCATTCACCCGGCGCGCCACCGCACGCCGATGCTGCTCGCAGGGCCGCACGCCGAGCCGATCGTGCCGCTGCTACAAGAGCTTCAAATGAAAGTCTCGGTCGTCAAAGGCGACATCGGCGCCGCGGCGGCGATCAAGATGATCCGCAGCGTCATGATCAAGGGCATCGAAGCGCTGACATACGAATGTTTCCTCGCCGCCTCCCGCGCCGGCGTGCTCGACGAAGTCACCGCATCGCTGAAGAACAATTATCCCGGCGTCGATTGGGCGAAGATGTCGGAATACAACCTCGAGCGCATGGCGAGCCACGGCGAACGGCGCGCCGCGGAGATGGAAGAGTCGGCCGCGACATTGCGCGAGCTTGGGCTAGACCCTCTGATGGTCGAGGCGACCGTGAAGGATCAGCGCGCGATGGGGCGGATCGGCAGAGAGGACAAGGTGCGCGCCTCACTCATTGAAGGCCGCGCGGCGATGCTCGACGCCATCGGCACCGCAAAGAACTCGCGGCATTCCGCGTGACCGTCGCGAATCTGAACATCCGTTCAGCGTAAAGTTCTTGTAATTCGATGTTCCGACCCCTCTACTGGACAGGCCTTGTTTTCGGAGGAACCGTTCATGAAAACTCAACTCAAGAAGACCGGCTACGCTCTCGCAGTAGCCGCTGTTTCCGCGGCGTTTATGATGGCAGCCGCCGGCACCAGTGAAGCCGCCAAGAAAAAGGCTGCGGCAAAGCCGGCCGCCCCGCCCGCTCAGGGAATTATTTGCCTTAATGCAGGCGGTCCGGTCTGCGCGAGCAAAGGTGGCGCGAAGTTTACTTACGCCAACTCCTGCTACGCCATGAAAGACGGCGCGAAGGTCGCGTCTTCGAGCGCCTGCAAGAGCACGAAGACCGCGAGCGCCAGCAAGAAAAAGAAGAAGAAGTAAGCGCCAGCGGCTTTTCAGACGCTTGAAAGGAACCGGGCCGCTGCAATGCAAGGGCCCGGTTTCATTTCGCACGCTATTTTTTGCGCGGCGGAGTCTGGATTAACTCCGCGAGTTGCTCTTTCGTCAGCGGCTTCTGCAAGAACTTCAGCTTCACCGCATCGCGCACCGCCCCGTCGAGATCGGCGAAGTGGTCGGTCTGCAACGCCTCCTTCGGATGGAATTTGGCGATCGACTCTTTCAGCATATCGACAGGCAGGTGGACTTTCTTCGAGTACATCTCGACCGCCTTCGGATCGGAATACATCCAGTCCACCGCTTCGCGGTAAGCCTGCATGAAGCGCATGATGGCGTCGTGCTTGGTCTTCAGCGAGTTGAGATTGACGATGAGAGTGCGCACCGTCTGACCGCGCAGCGAAGGCACGTCGCTGCCATGCGCGACGATGCGGATCTTGCCTTCTTTGATCTCTTTCAGGCCGAACGGCGGCGCGGCCCAACCAATATCG
>JAICMO010000010.1 GCA_025929185.1 Pseudolabrys sp. | reverse complement strand
TTCGGCGCCGTATTGAAAATAAACGTGTCATTGCCGGCGCCGCCGGCAAGCACGTCGTCGCCGTTACCGCCAACAAGCTTGTCGTCGCCGCCGCGGCCGCTCAGTAAATCGTTTCCGTCCGCGCCCCAAATCGTATTGGCTTCGCCATTTCCGCGCAGAACGTCGTCGTGGTTCGAACCGTATAGATTCTCGACCGAGACATAAGTGTCGCCCGCCGCGATTCCGGTATTGGATGCTGGATTTCCGAGATCGACGGTCAACCCGTCCGCTGAGTCGCTGTATTCCGCACGGTCCACGCCCGGTCCGCCGTCGAGATGGTCGGCGCCAGCCCCGCTCCAAAGAATGTCATTGCCGTCGCCGCCGAGAAGCGTGTCGTCTCCTGCTCCACCGGAAAGATGATCGTTGCCGCCTGGGCCGCCGTTCAGGATGTCGTCGCCAAGGCCTCCGCGAATGCTATCATCGAAGGTCGTGCCACTGATGGTATCGTCGCCACCTCGGCCGTCGATGAATTCAACACCGGTGCTGAGGGATAGGCCGCCAAAGTCGAGTGTATTGTTGTGCGCATCGCCGAAGATCGGCTGATCGTTTCCTTGGAGACCGTCGATCGACCAAGCGTCCGCGTTGAAGTTGCTGAGAACAAGAGCCTCGCTTCCCTTGATTGAAACGACGTCGAAAGTATTCGCATCGCCCTGCTCGATAACGTTGCCGGCGCCTCCGGATACGTCCGTAAAATGGCTCGGCGGGTCCGTAATATCTTGAGGATTTAATCCACCCCACGCCGCGCCGGAAACGAGCTCTTTGGTTCCGACGTTGGTTCCATCGGTGATCCAAAGTCCACGTACGCCCGTCGCAGAATCGGTGCCCTCGAAGAGGGCATGCGTGCCAAAAACGGTGATGTCGGTCGGATCCAATCCACCCCACGGCGCCCAAGCGGCCGACTTCGTGCTGAAGATTTCGACCGTTCCGGCTGCCGTTCCGTTAGTCACCCAAAGACTCAAAAGGCCCGACGCATCGGTTCCCTCGAATACGGCCTTCGTGGTGCCGATCGCGGTGATTTCGTGAGGGTCGAGTCCGCCGACCGCGGCGGTGCCGGCCAAAACGAGCGCCGTCTCGGCGGCGGTCCCGTTCGTTTCCCACAAGCCCATGGTGCCGGAGCCGTCCGTTCCGTTGAACAGCGCGAGGCTCGGGTTCAGCGTCGTGATGTCATTCGGGTCGAGCGCAGGGGCGATCAGCTTGGTGCCGCCGATTGTGCCATCGGTAACACAAAGGCCAAAGGCGCCGGTGTCATCGGCGCCGGAGAACAACACCTTGCTGCTGTTGAGGACGGTTAGATCCGTCGGGTTGAGCGAGACGCCGGCGGCCGACCCAAGGAATTTCGGCGTGATCTCGAACGTGCCGCCGACGGTGACGCCATCCGATATCCACAATCCTACATTCCCGTCCGAATCGAAGGCCGAGAACAGCGCCTTGTTGCCAAACGCAGTGATGTCTTGTGGATCATTGGCAAAGATATTTTTTGTATTCCCCGCCGAGTTACCATCCGTCGTCCACAGCGCCGTGCTGCCGCTGCTATTGCTGTTGCCGTTGAGCAGCCATCGATTGCCGACCGCAGTGATGTCGCTGGGAGCAAGTCGTGGGTTGCCCGGGTCGATAAGGAAAGGCGTCGATCCGGTCGTCGTCCAGAGGCCGAATGCTCCGGTGCTATCGACGCCATCAAAAACCGCTCTGCTGCCGTTGACCGTTATGTCGAATGGCTGCAAACCGTCCAGACTCACACCACCCACACCGGATACCGAGATTGCGGTGGTCCCAGCGGAAGTCCCGTCGGTAATCCAGAGATTGAATTGCCCGTTGCCATTCTCACCGCTGAACAGCGCGCCGGCGCCAAATTCGGTGATGTCGGAGGGATTGATTCCGGTGGTAAAGGCGCCGGTAATTGAAAGCTCCGTCGTGCCGGCCGCCGTTCCGTCCGTAACCCACAGGCCCTTGTTGCCTGCCGCGTCAATACCGTTGAACAGCGCGAACATGCCCGCCCCCTCAGCCTGGCTCTCGTCCCCGGTCAAAAGTATAACGGAAACGATCGGGCTGTGTAGTGGGCCGCCTCGCTCGTCGCAGCTATTTCGTAAGGATGCGAATTCCGGCCGGCATTGCGCTGATCAATATTCCCTGTATGGGCCGCAATGTGCCGCGACCGATATTGTCATTCGTCAAAAATTCGGACCAAATTACTTGCACGACCGGAAGATTCGGGGGCGCAGAAACTCCGGCCGCAGAGTTCCGCCGATGGCGATGGATGCAACCGAGATCGAGCGGCTGATCAAGGCGCGGCTTCCAGACGCGACGGTGACTATCCGCGATCTGGCAGGCGACGGCGATCATTATGCTGCGACCGTCATTTCCGCCGCGTTCAAAGGCAAGTCGCGGGTGCAGCAGCACCAGCTCGTGTACGAAGCCCTCAAAGGTCAAATGGGCGGCGTGCTGCACGCCTTGGCGCTGCAAACCGGCACGCCGGAAAGCTGATGGCTGGACGCGTCAGGCTGCTCGCGCCTGCGACCGCGATCGAGCCGACCGGAACCCGGAGCGTCGGAGCGCGCGCGGGCGACTTCGTCTTTGTTGCCGGAATGCGCGGCATCGATCCATCGACCAATGAATTGGTCGCCGACGAGGAAGCGCGTGTCCGGCAGGCATTCGAGAACATGAAGACGATCGCCGCAGGCGAAGGCGCAAGTCTTGCCGATTGCGTTCGTCTCGTCATCTATGTTGCCGACATGGGCCACCACCGGCCGATGGTTAACAGCGCGCAGCAGGCGTTTTCGCCGGACGGCGCTTATCCCCCACGTATCATCGTCGAGGTCGCTCGGCTCAATCGGGACGATATTGTCGAGGTTGAGGGCACATTTTATGCGCCCGCCGGCCCATAGCCGACGCGTTGCCCACCACTTGGGGTGACACCGGCGGCTGCGCTACATATATATCCTATCCGCTGAAAGGGGCCCCGAGTCGCCCGCGCCAGACAGGACCGAAATCATGGCCATCGAGCAATTCATCGAAAACGAAGTGCAGAACAACGACGTCGTTTTGTTCATGAAGGGAACCCCGCAATTCCCGATGTGCGGATTTTCCGGACAAGTGGTGCAAATCCTCGACCACCTCGGCGTTGCCTATAAAGGCCTCAATGTTCTGGAGTCCGACGAGCTGCGCAACGGCATCAAAGCCTATTCCAATTGGCCGACCATTCCGCAGCTTTACGTGAAGGGCGAGTTCGTCGGCGGCTGCGACATCGTGCGCGAGATGTTCCAGGCGGGCGAATTGCAGCAGGCGCTCAAGGACAAAGGCATCGCGCTGCGCGCGAGCGCCGAAATCTAAAATGCGTAAGCGCGAAGCGCTTTACTTCAAGCGGTTCATAATCAGGTAAATGATCGCCAGGATCAGCGCGAGCCCGATCAGGCTCGGTGTCGGCACCTCGCTGGCGAATTTCATGACGTTGTCGGCGACCGACAACACGAACACACCCGAGTTTTGTCCGAGAATTAAATAGATCAGCATGATCGCGAGCACGCTGACGAAGCCGAGCTCGACGAACGTCCACAGGTAGCGCCGCGTTCTGTCCAGAATGTCCATCATGGCTCACCTATGATGGCGCTTTGGCTGTAAGGAGCGAATGGGTGGGGAGGCTCATCCCCACCCAAATTTTTTTGCGCCGCGCTTGACGCAGCGGCGCACGCAACGAGGCTTACGTCATCGATCTCTTCGAAAACAACCAGATGATGATGCCGAGCGAGATCAGGCCGACGAGGCCGTTCGATCCCAAATCTTTCACCCACGCCATGATGTTCGTGGTTACTGTGCCGAAGAACGGAAGGTTCGAGCCGATGAGAAGCGCCAGCACAATCGCGAGTGCAAGCAGCATCAACGCCAGCTCGGTCAACGCACCCACCCACTGTTTTGCCATCTGGATTCCATTCATGAGCGAATCTCCGTGAATCGATCCTCGAGCCGAATCAGATTACTAAATCTAGGCGTCAATAGCAACGGACCCACTATATTAGGTATTGTTTTCAAAGGAGAATTCAGAGGAAAGCACGTGCGTTCCCGTGGAATTGCGCGCGAAAAACAAAAACCCCGCCGAGGAGGAGGCGGGGTTCGTCGCGTAACAAGCGGCGGCGCTGACGATCAGCGCGAGTAATACTCGACGACCAAGTGCGGCTCCATCATCACCGCGTATGGAACGTCACCGATCAGCGGCACGCGCGTGAGCTTTGCCGTCAATTTGCTGCTGTCGAGTTCGATGTAGTCGGGCACGTCACGTTCGGCGAGCGCTTGCGCCTCGATCACCAGCGCCAGTTCGCGTGATTGCTCCTTCACCTCGATCGTATCGCCGATCTTCACGCGATAGCTCGGGATGTTGACGCGGCGGCCGTTCACCTTGATGTGTCCGTGACTGATGAATTGCCGCGCTGCGAAGACAGTCGGCACGAACTTCGCGCGGAAGACGACCGCATCGAGCCGCCGCTCGAGCAGGCCGACCATGTGCGCGCCGGTGTCGCCCTTGAGGCGGCGCGCTTCCTGATAAATGCCGCGGAACTGCTTTTCGGAAATGTTGCCGTAGTAGCCGCGCAGCTTCTGCTTGGCCTTGAGCTGCACACCGTAGTCTGAGAGCTTGCCCTTGCGGCGCTGTCCGTGCTGGCCGGGGCCATATTCGCGGCGGTTGACGGGGCTCTTCGGGCGGCCCCAGACGTTTTCGCCCATACGGCGGTCGAGTTTGTACTTGGCTTCATGGCGCTTGGTCATCGCGTCCTCTTCAAGTTGCACAATAGGTTGAGGAACCGCGCCCTCCTTTGCGCCGGGTCTCCCCGATGCCGACAGGCAAGGCCTCGAAAGCGCAAGACCTATGCCGCGGGTCGCGAAACGCTGCGCGGGGGCGTGAACCCCCGCGCAGCGCCGGTCTTCTAGGGGGAATAAGGCCGCGGGTCAAATCGCCCGCCGCCGCCTTAAAGGAGATTGAAGCCATACGCCTTCAAGGCGGTGGCGAGCGCAATTGACGGCTGCTGGCCCGACGTCAACAACATCCGGGTCGGCACGGCCCCATGTCCCGGCAGGCTGGGACCGAGCAGATCGACGACCCGCCGCGCGATTGCCGGGGCCGGATCGATCCAATCGACGGGCCATGGCGCGTTGACGCGCAAACGTTGCAGCAGCAGCGGATAATGCGTGCAGGCGAGAACGACGGTGTCGACGCGCCGATTTCCATCGAGAACGAAGCAGGGGGCGATTTCGGCGGCGATCTCTTCGTCTGCTGGTGGACGGCCGTTGAGCTCGGCTTCGGCCAAGGTCGCGAGCCGCGCGGAGCCGACAAGCGTCACCTTGCAGCCCACCGCAAATTCGCGGATCAGCGCGCGGGTGTACTCGCGTCCAACGGTCGCTTGGGTTCCCAGCACGGCGACATGTTTTGACTGCGACTGAGCGCAGGCCGGCTTGATCGCCGGCACCGTCCCGACGAACGGCACGCTGAAGCGCGCGCGCAGATCGCCGAGCGCCAGCGTCGATGCCGTGTTGCAGGCGATGACGACAAGGTCGGGTCGGCAGCGCTCGATGGCGTCACCAATGACCTTCAATACGCGGCCGACCAGTTTGTCTTCGGACAGTGCGCCGTAAGGAAAGGCGGCGTCGTCCGCCACGTAGACCAGGCGTGCGTCAGGCCGGGCGCGCGCGATCTCACGATAAACAGTGACGCCGCCGAGACCGGAGTCGAACACCAGAATGATCGGAGAGGCGGTTTGCGGCATGTGCGCGAATCAATCGTCCGCATCGAGATAAGCCACGCCCGCGGCGAAGTGACAATGGGTCGCGCCCATGAACGCGGGGGTCATCCGTTGTTTCAGCAAAAGCGGGGCGAACGCCATTTTTTGGAAGGAACCACCATGTCTTTCAAATCTGCTATCTTGGCCGGCGTCGCACTGCTGGCGGGCGCGGGAGCCGCGAATGCAGCCGTTGTGAGAGGCGACCTCAATCTGCGCAGCGGACCTGGAACCGGATACGCCGTCATCGAGGTGATGCCGGCCGGTTCGAGTGTCGACGTGCTCAGTTGCACCGGAGGATGGTGCCGGGTCGCGTATGCAGGCGAGACCGGTTATGCCTCCCGCAGTTATCTCGGCGGGGCCACCACGGCCTACGTGACGCCGCCGGTCACCACGTACGCGACGTACCCATATGAATACGGGACCTATGCCTACGATAACTACGGATATGGGCCGTACGCCTACGATTACGATTATTACGACTACGGGCCCACCATCGGCTTTGGGTTCTTCGGCGGCGCGCCGTTCTACCGCCACCACTATCGGCATTTCGGCTACCGTCATTTCGGCCGCCGCGATTTCGCGAATCGGCATGTCGGCGAACGGCACTTCGCCGATCGCAACTTCAGCAATCGGCGTTTCGGGAACGGACGGTATCGCGGCATCTTCGCCAGCGCGCCGAGTGGTTTTGAGCGAACGCGGACGCGAGGCAATGTCACGCTCGGTAATTTCGGCGGCCGGCATTTCCGCGGTGCCAACTTCCAGGGTCACGCCAGCGGGCGCCTGGCCGGAAACTTCGCCGCCAGCCACGGCGCGACCCACGCGATGCATATCGGCGGCGCGCATGTCGGCGGCGGTCACTTCAGCGGCAGCGGCCATGTCAGCGGCCACTTTGGTGGCAGGGGCGGCCACGGGCGCCACTGATCGCGCAGCCGAGCAATCATTACCGCACCCGCCCCATACGGGTGCGGTTTGCTGTTGTCGCTGGGGCGGTCAGCTTGATCCGAACACGCGCTGGAAGATGCTGTCGACGTGCTTCAAATGATAATCGAGGTCGAAATTGGCTTCGATTTCTTTGGCGCTGAGCTTTGCGGTGACATCCTTGTCCGCCTTGAGCAAGGATAAAAAATCGCCTTCGCCGGCCCAGACCTTCATCGCGTTGCGCTGGACGATGCGGTAAGCGTCCTCGCGGGCGATGCCTTTTTGCGTGAGCGCGATCAGCACGCGCTGTGAATGTACGAGCCCGCCGAGTCGGTCGAGATTCTTCTGCATGTTGGCGGGATAAATGACGAGCTTCTCGATAATCCCGGCGAGGCGGTTGAGCGCGAAGTCGAGCGTGACGGTCGCGTCGGGCCCGATCATGCGCTCGACCGATGAATGCGAGATGTCGCGCTCATGCCAAAGCGCGACGTTTTCCATCGCGGGGAGGGCGTAGGCGCGCACCATGCGCGCAAGGCCGGTGATGTTTTCCGACAGCACCGGGTTGCGCTTGTGCGGCATGGCGGAGGAGCCCTTCTGCTTCTCGGAAAAGAACTCTTCCGCTTCCAGAACTTCCGTGCGCTGCAAATGCCTGACCTCAACCGCGAGCCGCTCCATCGAGGAGGCGACGACGCCAAGCGTGGCGAAATACATCGCGTGGCGGTCGCGCGGGATGATCTGCGTCGAGATCGGCTCGACGCGCAGCCCCATGGCTTTCGCCACATGCGCCTCGACGCGCGGGTCGACCTGGGCGAACGTGCCGACGGCGCCCGAGATGGCGCAGGTCGCCACTTCCTCGCGCGCGGCATGCAGGCGCCGCCGCGCGCGGGCGAATTCCGCGTAGGCATAAGCGAGCTTGAGCCCGAACGTCGTCGGCTCCGCATGGATGCCGTGCGAGCGCCCGACCGTCGGCGTCATCTTGTGCCCGTAGGCCTGCTTCTTGAGCGCGGCGAGGAGCCGATCGATGTCGGCGATGAGAATATCGGCGGCGCGCACGAGCTGCACATTGAGACAGGTGTCGAGCACATCCGACGACGTCATGCCGGAATGCACGAAGCGCGCCTCCGGTCCGACGATTTCCGCAAGATGAGTCAGGAAGGCGATAACGTCGTGCTTGACCTCGGCTTCGATCGCGTCGATGCGCGCAACATCGAATTTGGCGTTCTTGCCTTTTTCCCAGATTTTCTTTGCGGCCTCTTTCGGCACGATACCGAGCTCGGCCATGGCGTCGGCCGCATGCGCCTCGATCTCGAACCAGATGCGGAAGCGCGCCTGCGGCTCCCAGATCGCCGTCATCTCGGGACGGGAGTAGCGCGGGATCATGCAGCCACTCCCGCGCGGCAAGCGCGCGCCAAAGGGGAGCCTCGGTATTTCGCAAGCGACATTAGCCTTGTTTCCTCGGACGGTTCTTCAGCCCGATCGCAATAATAATCAAAATGAACGTGACGAGCCGCGGCAAATAGAAGAACGGCTCGTTTTCGTTCGAGACTTGCGCCAGCGCCAGCACGAAGCGGGAGATGGCCTCGATCGCAAAGGCGGTCGCAAACAACAGAAAGAATGTGTCGCGAGTCTGCCGCCAAAAGCGCAGGAAGAACAACGTGGCGACGAATGACGCCATCGCAACGGCACCGGCTAAAACCGAACCAATCGTTCCGCTCATTCGATATCCCAGATCAAGCCGTACAAAAGCACCGTCATCGAGACCAGCGCCACCGATGTGCGTAAGATCGAAAGATCGATGAGCGGCAGAGCAATTTTATCGATGACGAGGAGGAAGTTGTTGATGGTCAAGCCCGCGAAGCACAATCCACTCCACAACAGCAGGCGATAGCGGCCCCGTCCATAGGCCTGGAGCAGAAACACAGCGCAGACCAGAGCCGTCAGTGCGCACAAGCTATAGATCGCCGCGGCCATTCTAGCGGTCCTTGCGAATTTTGAACGCGTCGGCGAATTCGCGGATGCGGCGCGATTTTGCGTGGATCACGTTCGTTACGGGAATGAGGTGGCGGCGATAGGTTTCCGCCAGCCGTCGGACGCTCTCTTCCATTTCCGCTGCGCTTTCGTAACGATAAAGCCCGCCCTGGTAGGAAAGAAGCCCGTCCTCGCTCAGGCGCGTCAGCACTTTGCTGATTTCCTCGTCGTTGCTGTAGAGCCGGGCCGCCACGTAGGCCACATCACGGCCGGTCTCAGGATTGGCACGCAACAGCAGCAGCGCCTCGAGCTGAGCAATTGAATCGATATGCCGCGAGATGAAATCCCGAACGTCGTCGGGAATTGCATCATTCGTCATCCCCGCCTCTAACGTTCCTCACGCCGCTTCCCCGCGCGCCAGCGATGCCGTCTGACGGATCGCCGCGATGTTGCCTTTGAGGTCGCCTCCTTTGAACACGGCGGAGCCGGCGACCAAGGCATTCGCGCCCGCGCGCACCACCTCGGCGGCATTCTGCGCCGTCACGCCGCCGTCGACTTCGATGTCGATCGGCCGCGCACCGGCGAGCGCGCGCGCCTGCCGTATCTTGTCGAGCGCAGACGCGATGAACTTCTGTCCGCCGAAGCCGGGATTGACCGACATGATGAGAACGAGGTCGACCATGTCGATCACGTGCTCGATGCTGGAAACGGGCGTGGCAGGATTCATCGTCACGCCGGCTTTCTTGCCGAGCGCGCGGATCGCTTGCAGCGAGCGGTGGACGTGCGGGCCCGCCTCGACGTGCACGGTGATGATGTCGGAGCCGGCCTTGGCGAAGGCTTCGAGATAAGGATCGCAGGGCGCGATCATCAGGTGGACGTCAATCGTCTTCTTGGTGATCGGGCGGATCGCCTTCACTACGTCGGGACCGATGGAAATATTGGGGACGAAATGTCCGTCCATCACGTCCACATGGATCCAGTCGGCGCCGGCGGCTTCGACGGCGCGCACCTGCTCGCCCAATTTGGCGAAGTCGGCCGCTAAAATTGACGGCGCGATGGTCAACGGGCGCATATCGGTCTCCGAATGCCGTTCGCCTAACACGGGCTGGGATGGCGGGCAACGCGACTGCGGTGGGGTTGTTAATTGGGCAAATCGCGGGGGCGAGGGCGGCAAAATTTGCCGCGGGGCTGCATTGCCCCGCGGACGCGCCGCGGAGATTGCCCAAAAATCAACGAGTTTCCAATGCGGGGCTTTGGCGCGAAATTTGCGTGCGTAATAAGCGGGCGCGGGCCGTCGCGGGATGGCCGCGGTTGAGCGTTTGTGGAGTGCTCGCAAACCATGTCCATTTCCGTCGGCGCAGTGTCGAGTGCGCAAACTTACGCTTCTTTGTTCCAATCGCACGCGCCGGGCGGCGGCGACCCGAGCGCCACCGATCCTTTGACCGCGTTGTTACAGCTCGGTTCCGCTTCCGTCGATCAGGCGAACGCCGTTTCGAACTCATTGCAGGCCGGCAGCGGCAGCGGCGCGCGCTTCAGTGCGGGCGCTATGGCCTCCTTGCTTTCGGCGCAAAGCCAGCAAAGCGGTGCTCCTGCCTCCGGCGCCGGCGACCCGAACGATAATTCCGCCGGCGCGCAGAGCGCGACCACGACGATCACGACAAATCCGGACGGCTCGATTACGACCACAACCTCTTATGCAGACGGCAGCGTCACAACCGCGACAACGCCCGCGCCGTCTTCGCCAGCCAGCGGCTCGCCGCAAACGAACGCCACCGGTGGGCAAAGCGGCGCCGATCAGCTGTTGAAAATGGTTTCGAACGGCATCCAGGCGCTCGCGCCCGCGGCCGCCTTGCTCGCGGTCATATGAAAGGCGACATGTAAGTCTTCGTCCGGCGCAGGGCACGCTTGCGCAAAGCGCCGCGCCAATCCAGCTATAACAACGGACAGGTGAAGCAGGAGAGGGCCCATGGCGCGGACCGACGCCATCGTTCTCGGCGCCGGTATCGTTGGCGTGTCGACGGCGCTTCAACTCGTCAAGCGGGGGCTTTCCGTCGCGCTGGTCGACCGGCGCGCGCCGGGCGAGGAAACTTCCTACGGCAATTCCGGTATCATCGAGGGGAACACGGTTTTCCCGCCCGCTTTTCCCGATTTGCCCGGCCTGATTCGCGTCGCGCTCAAGCAGGTACCGGAAGCGAACTATCATCTCTCGTTTTTGCCCACGATTGCGCCCTGGCTTCTTGCATTCCGTGCCGCGACGCGGGCGGCGAAACTTATCGAGCACGCGCGATTGGTTCGGCCGCTGTTTGCGCAGGCGGTGGACGAGCACGAGATGCTAATGCAGGAGGCGAATGCCACGCGCTACTTGCGCAAGACCGGCTGGCTCAAGCTTTACCGCGGCGACGAAAGTTTCAAGAAGCTGAAGCCGGAGCTTGAGACGGCTGCGTCGTTCGGCATTCCGCTTGAGCGCATAGACGTGGCGGCGGCGCGCGCGCTCGAGCCGTCACTTGCGCCGGTATTTGCTCACGCCGTGTTCTGGCAAAGCGCGGTCAGTCTCAGCAATCCGCTGGCGGTAACGCGTGCTTACGCCGCGCGTTTTGCGGGGCTCGGCGGAATCACGCTTTCCGGCGACGCGCGCACGCTTCACCGCAACGGCACGCGCTGGCGCGTAGAAACGGGTGAAGGGCCGATCGATGCCGACAGAGCGGTGATCGCGCTCGGGCCCTGGGCGCCGGATGTGCTGGAGCCGCTCGGCATCCGGTTGCCGATGACGTACAAGCGCGGCTATCACCGCCATTTCCGCGCGCAAGGTGACGCCGGCCTGTCGCGGCCGGTGCTCGATGCCGACAACGGCTATGTCATTACGCCGATGGAGCAGGGTATTCGCGTGACGACCGGCGCCGAATTTGCCTCGCGCGATGCGCCGCCGACGCCGGTGCAATTCGATCGACTGCTCCCGAAAGCGCGTGCCCTGTTTCCGCTCGGCGAGCAGATCGGAGAAACCTGGATGGGCTCGCGCCCGACCTTTCCGGATTCGCGCCCTGTCATCGGCCGCGCGCCGAAATACGAGACGCTGTGGCTTGCGATCGGCCACACGCATTGGGGCTTGACGCTCGGGCCGGTCACCGGACGCCTGATCGGCGAAATGATGACCGGCGCGGTGCCGTTCTGTGACCCGGCGCCGTTTCGAGCCGAGCGGTTCACTTGAGACCGGCCGGCGTTACTTCACGAAAAGCATAGCGGTCGCGAATGTGGCGATTGAAATACGCTCCTTTGGAGCTTGCGTGCTCAAAGGCGTCCGCCACGTCCAGCGGCACGTCGAAATAGACGTAGACGCGGCCCGTGATGAACGTGACGGCGAGCTGGCGAAGCTCGGCATCGTAGTCGTGGTCCTTGATTGCGGTCGACGGCATCGTGCCCTCGCGCGTTGATGCACTCCTTCAACGCGCAAACGCATGTGCCGGTTCAACCACCCTATTTGCCGAATTTGTCTTCCCAGCTCGCCAGCGCGCCGGGGAAGGGCAGGGATTTGGCCTCGTAGACGCCGCGCGCAATCGCGCGCGCCATCACGTTGCCGGCGTGCAAGCCGAGCTCGGCGAGGCCGAGGATCGGATCGGCAAGCGCGATTTGTCCCATCGCGGCCGCGAACACGACGTCGCCGTCAAGCGGGGTATGCACGGGATAGATCGCGCGCGCGAAGCCGTCCTGCGCCATCACCGCGAGCCGGTTGCATTCGGCCTTGGTTAGCTTCGCATCGGTCGCAATGACGGCGATGGTCGTATTCATCAACGCACCGCCTTTGGCGCGAATCGCAAGATCGTTCGCAGAAATTTTTGCCGCAGGGCCGCGACCGCCGAATTCGTTGTTTTGCTCGAAGGGCGCGGCCCAGAAATGCGGTCCGTCGCCGACCGTCACCGTGCCGACGCCGTTGACGACGGCGAGCGCGCCGACGGTGATACCGCCCTTCGTTTTTGCCGACGCCGAGCCGACGCCGCCTTTGAGCGTCGCCGTTGTTGCGCCGAGGCCTGCGCCCACGCTGCCGAGCGCGAAATCGGCCGATGCATTTTTCGCCGCCTCGTAGCCGAATTCGCGGTAGGCGG
Organism: Pseudolabrys sp.; assembly: GCA_025929185.1. GTDB lineage: Bacteria > Pseudomonadota > Alphaproteobacteria > Rhizobiales > Xanthobacteraceae > Pseudolabrys. Next base: position 25,925 of record JAICMO010000010.1, on the reverse strand, counting down.
GATAGCGCCCCCAGTTCTTGTCGCCGCCGCTGAGCAGGTCGAAGAGAATCGCGGCCGGCACGATCGGCACGGTCGCCGTGCGCACCTTGAAGCCGCGGCCCATCTCGCGCATCAGCGCCTGGACGCCGGAGGCTGCATCAAGACCGAAGGCCGAGCCACCGGACAGCGCGATGGCGTCGATGCCCGAAACGGTCTGCGCCGGATCGAGCAGGGCGGTCTCGCGTGTGCCGGGACCGCCGCCGCGCACGTCGACGCTCGCGGTGGCCGGCGCATCGAACACGACCACCGTGCTGCCGGACCCAAGCCGGTCATCCCCGGCATGTCCGACGCGCACCCCTGCGACGTCCGTAATGAGATTTTTCAACGTGAACCTCGCGCTCCCGTTGCGCCAAACTGCCTCCGCGAACCAGCCGGCCGAAAGGCCGGGCGGCTAAGGCCCGTTCAACCGCCTATCACATCCTTGCCAGATTGGTCAGCGCAAGCTTGCGCTCGCCACCCATTGCATCGCATCTAGGGTCCCGATGCACAGCGATGTGACCATCTTTGCCGCCCTTCTTGCCGGCGTCGTCAGTTTCCTTTCGCCTTGCGTGCTGCCGCTGGTGCCGCCTTATCTCGTTTACCTCGCGGGCGCGTCCTTGGAGCGGCTGGGCACCGCACCGGCGTTGCGCGCGAGGCGCGAGACGGTCTCGGCCGCGGGGCTGTTTGTGCTCGGTTTTGCGACCGTGTTCGTCGCGCTCGGAGCGAGCGCCAGCGTGATCGGCGGACTTGTGCGCGCCTATTCGGGTCCGCTCGCGACGATCGCCGGCGTTGTCATTATCGTGATGGGCCTGCACTTTCTCGGGCTGACGCGCATCGCGCTGCTGATGCAGGAAAAGCGGGTCGAGGTATCCAAGCCGGTCGGCTTGTGGGGCGCTTACGTCATGGGCCTTGCGTTCGCGTTCGGCTGGACGCCGTGCATCGGGCCGATCCTCGCGGCCATTCTTGCGGTCGCCGCTTCCGAGCAGACGGTCGCGCGCGGCGCCGGCTTGCTTGCCGTCTATTCGCTCGGCCTCGGCATTCCGTTCCTGATCGCGGCGCTCGCCATCGAGCCGTTCGCGGCGTTTCTGGTGCGCTTCAAGCGGCATCTGCATCGCGTCGAGCAGGCGATGGGCGCGCTGCTGGTGCTGACCGGCGTTGCCTTTCTCACCGGCAGCATCAACTGGATGAGCATCTGGCTGCTGGATACGTTTCCGGCGTTGGGGAAGATTGGATAGCATCCTGTGTCCCAGAACTGCGGTGCAGCGCGAAGCGGTGCACCGCAGATCCGGGACCGCATAAATCCGGAATCGCGACGGTCTCGGTTCTGCGCCGCATCGCGGCATGCTGCGCTGCGCCCGGAACATGCAAAAAAGCCCGCCGTTCCAACGGCGGGCTTTTCGCTTCGTCATTGCCGGGTTCACCCGGCAAGCATCATTTCACTTTCGAGCAGTCGGAGCCGGGGCACTCGACGTAGGTAATCTTGCCATCGGGTTTCTTCTTCCAGATGTACATCACGTAGTCGAGCTTCGTGATGTCGCCCTTCTTGTCATAGGAGATGTCGCCGAGCACGGTCTTGAATTTCATGCCCGAGTGCATCTTAGCCGCGACCTTCTTGGGATCGAGCGACTTCGCTACTTCCGCCGCCTGCTTGATGATCTGCACGCCGGCGTATGAATAGAGCGTGTAGGCTTCCGGCTCGAACTTATTGGAGCGGAATTCCTCGACCACCTTTTTCGCCTCCGGACGGTTGCGCGGATCGGGGCCGTAGGTCATCAGCGTGCCGACAACGCCGGGCCCGCCGACCGCGGCGAACTCGTCCGAGGTAATGCCGTCGCCGCCCATGAGCGGCGCGGTCACGCCCTGATCGCGCATCTGGCGCACTATCAAACCGCCTTCGGTGTAGAGGCCGCCCCAATAGACCAGGTCGGCGCGCGATTGCTTGATCTTCGACACCAGCGCCGAATAGTCCTTCTCGCCGGTGTTGACGCCCTCATACAGCACTTGCTTCATGCCGCCCTTGTTGATGGTCTTCATCGTCTCGTCGGCGAGCCCTTTGCCGTAGGTCGTCTTATCGTGGACGATCGCGATGCGCTTGCCCTTGAAGTGCTTGAGAATATACGCGCCGGCAACCGCGCCCTGCTGATCGTCGCGGCCGCAGACGCGGAAGATGTTCCACATCTTGCGCTCGGTGACCGTCGGATTGGTCGAAGCCGGCGTGATCTCCAGGATGCCGTTCTCCTGGTAAACCTCGGAAGCCGGAATGGTGACGCCGGAATTATAGTGGCCGATGACGAACTTGACGCCGTCGCCCGCGAACTTGTTGGCGACGGAGACGCCTTGCTTCGGGTCGGAAACGTCGTCGCCGATTTCGACCGTGATCTTCTTACCCATGATGCCGCCGGCGGCATTAATGTCCTTCGCGGCCTGTTCGACGCCGTTTTTCATCTGCGCGCCGGTGGCGGCGTTCGGGCCGGTGATCGGGCCGGCGACACCGAACATCACCTGCGCGTGCGCAGTAGCGGCGAGCGCGACGGCAAAGCCGAGCGCCAGACCGGCGATTGTTATCTTCTTCATTCGTTCTCTCCCTGAAAAACGTTCGTCGCCAAGGCGAAACAAGGCTCGATGCTACCTCAAGGCGTTTTTCGGCGCCAGCGCATTGCCCCCGCGCGCTCGTGGAGCCAGCCATATTGCGTAATCATTTGATTGGCTCGGGTCGCCCGAAAGCCGAGCAATCCGGCGCCGATGCAAACGGCGCTATCGACGAAATAATAATGCAGCGACAGCAGCGTGCCGCCGAACAGGGCATAGTGGAAGAACCGCACGGCGGCGCCAAGCATCAGCATGTAGCCGAGAATGCGCCACCACGGCCTCCAGGTCTTGGCAATCGCGCGGCCGGCCAGCGCCGCCGCGCCGCCACCGAGCAGGAGCGTGACGAGCAGGAAAACGCCCAAGCTTTCTTCGTAAAGGAATTCGGGAATCGAGAAGTTCATCGTGCCGCCGCCTGCTGCCGCCCGCCTTCGAGGTAGGCCGACTTGATTTCGGGCCGCTCGAGCAATTCCCGCCCGCTGCCTGACAATGTGATCAGCCCGTTGACCATCACATAGCCGCGGTGCGCGAGCTTGAGTGCGTGAAATGCGTTCTGCTCGACCAGGAACACGGTGAGCTTGTCCTGGCTGTTGAGCTTGCGGATCGCGTCGAAAATCTGCTTCACGATGAGCGGCGCGAGGCCGAGCGAGGGCTCGTCGAGGAGCAGAAGGCGAGGGCGGCTCATCAGCGCGCGGGCGATGGCGAGCATCTGCTGCTCGCCGCCCGACAGCGTTCCGCCGCGTTGATGCAGCCGCTGCTTCAGGCGCGGAAACATGGCAAGAATGCGCTCGAGGTCCTGCCCGAAATGCGCCGGGTCGGCGACGATCGCGCCCATCTGGAGATTTTCCAGCACGCTCATGCGCGGAAAGATGCGGCGGCCTTCCGGCGACTGCGCGAGCTTCAAATGCGCGATGTCGTGCGTCGGCAGGTGCGTGATATCGCGGCCCTCGAAACGGATCATGCCCTCACGCGCGCGGGGGTTGCCGCAAATGGTCATCATCAGCGTCGATTTGCCGGCCCCATTGGCGCCGATCAGCGTGACGATCTCGCCCTCGTTAACGTCGAGATCGACACCCTTGAGCGCCATCACCCGGCCGTAGAAGGTCTTGACGCTTCGAACGGAGAGGAGCGGCTCTGTCATGGCGTGCCCCCACCCTTCCGGTCAGGCATGGCGGCGCGCGCTCGCTCCTCCTGAAAGGGGAGGGCACAATCAACTGTCATTCCGGGACGGCCCCAACGGGTTCGCGCAAAGCGCGGCCCGATGGCAGGCTCCGGGCGGGACCCGGAATCCATAATCCGCAGCGCTGCGGGATATGGATTCCGGGTTCGCCGCTTCGCGGCGCCCCGGAATGACAATTGAGTCACAATCCCACCTCCGCTTGGGCTTTTTCGACCTCTTCATCTTGCACGCCGAGATAGGCGGCGATGACGGCCGGATCGTTGCGCACTTCTTGCGGCGTGCCGTCGGCGATCTTCACGCCATAGTCGAGCACGACAATATGATCCGAAATTTCCATCACCACGGACATGTCGTGTTCGATGAGAAGAATGGACGTGCCAAAATCGTTGCGAATGTCGAGCAGCAGCGCGTTGAGCTCCGCGCTTTCGCGCGGGTTCAGTCCGGCAGCCGGCTCGTCGAGGCACAAGAGCACCGGATCGGTGCACATCGCGCGCGCGACTTCGAGCCGACGCTGCGCGCCGTAAGGCAGGTCGCCGGCCGGGTCGTCGGCGCGCGCGGTGAGCCCGATGCGGTCGAGCCAGGAGCGCGCCTTCTCAATCGCGGCGCGTTCGGCACGCGCATAGGACGGAAATCCGAGAATGCCGAGTACCGTGAAACCCGACGCGACCATCAGCGCGTTGTGCTGCGCGACCATCAGGTTTTCCAGCACCGTCATGCCGGGAAACAAACGGATGTTCTGGAACGTGCGCGCGACGCGCGCCTGCTGGGTGACGAGGTAATCGGGCATGCGCTCGAGCAGAAAGAGCGCGCTGTTGCCCTGGCGCAGGCTGCGGCTGCCGCCCGCGGTCAGCGCGTCGAGCAAATTCCACAGCGCGGGATCGCCGTGCAGCAGCGCGAGACGGCCTTCGCTGGCGTTGTAGAAACCGGTGATGCAATTGAACACGGTCGTCTTGCCCGCGCCGTTCGGCCCGATCAGAGCGGTTATGCCGCCACGGGCGACATCGAAAGACAAATCGTCAACTGCCACCAAGCCACCGAACCGCATGGTCAGATGCTCGACGCGGAGTACGGTATCGCGTAGCTCCGTCATCCGTGTCCTTCCTTCACCAGATCGGCGGAGATCGTCTTCCGCTCCTTCAGGAAGACCGAGGGGCGGCGCGTCGCGATTAATCCGCGCGGCCGCCAGACCATGATCAGCACCATGCAAAAGCCGAACAGCAACATACGATATTTGGTCGGATCGAAGTCGGCGCCGAAGATTTCCTTGAGGAAGTCGAGCTCGCGCATGATCTCGGTGCCGCCGATCATTACGATCGCGGCGATGGCGACGCCGACCTGACTACCCATGCCGCCGAGCACCACAATCGAGAGAATTGTCGCCGACTCGATGAAGGTGAAGGATTCAGGCGAGATGAATCCCTGCCGCGCGGCGAAGAAAGAGCCGGCAAAGCCGGCGAACATCGCGCCCATCGCGAATGCCGTCAGCTTCGTGTTGGTGGTGTTGATGCCGAGCGAGCGGCAGGCGATTTCATCCTCGCGCAGCGCTTCCCACGCGCGTCCGACCGGCAGCCGGCGCAGCCGCACGGTCACCCAAGCGGTGAGCAGCGCGAGTCCGAGGATGATGTAGTAAAGAAAGAGCGTGCGGTGGAGCGGCGTGAATTCGAGGCCGAAGACCGCGGCGAACCCGTTATCGTCAGCGTTGAACGGAATGCCGAAGAAGGTCGGCCGCGGGATGCTGGTGATGCCGGCATAGCCGTTGGTGAGATCGACCCAGTTGACGATGACGATGCGGATGATCTCGCCGAACGCGAGGGTGACAATCGCGAGATAATCGCCGCGCAGCCGCAGCACCGGGAAGCCGAGCAGGACGCCCCAGAACGAGGCGAGCACGCCGGCAAGCGGAAGCAGGATCCAGAACGTCAGGCCGAAGGTCTTGGCGAGCAGGGCATAGGAATATGCGCCGACTGCGTAGAACGCGACGTAGCCGAGGTCGAGCAGTCCGGCGAGGCCCACCACGATGTTGAGGCCGAAGCCAAGCATCACGTAGATCAGAATCTGGATGCCGAAATTATCGACCCATTTGATCGAGCCGCGCATGCCCGCCCCGGCAATCGCGATCAGCGGGTAGACGACCACAAATCCGATCGCAAACGGGATGAACCATTTCGCCAAAGCCGTGCGCCAGGGCGGCGCGATTTCGGTGCGGCGCGCGCGCTGCCGTTTGAGCCACGGCTGTGCAACCAGCGTATAGAAGAGCCTGGCGGCGGCGACGATCAGGACCACAAGCGCCAACGCGTCCCAACGCGTCACCAGCAGCAAGCCTTCGCCGACGTTGCGCGCCCAAAAACCGATCAGCGGCAGGAACAAAGCGAATGCGAGGAGGGCAGCGAGACCGGCATCGCGCAACGCGCGCGTCAGATCGACCCGCTCGCTCTGCGCGGCGGCGATTTCAGACTTTTTCGACATCGGGCCGGCCGAACAGGCCTTGCGGCAGGAAGATCAACGTGATCGCCAATACCGAGAACGCCGCCACGTCCTTGTAGTCGGTGGAAAAATAAGCCGACCACATCGTCTCGATGAGGCCGATGAGAATGCCGCCGACGACCGCGCCGGGTAGCGAGCCGATGCCGCCGAGCACCGCCGCGGTAAACGCTTTGACGCCCGGCACAAACCCGTCGGAGAAAGTGATGACGCCGTAATGCATGAGGTACATGGTGCCGGCGACGGCGGCGAGCGCGGCGGCGATCACGAATGTCATCGAAATCGTGCGATCGACATCGACGCCGAGCAGTGCGGCCATTTTCTGGTCCTGCTCGCAGGCGCGTTGCGCGCGGCCAAGCGACGTGCGCGTGACGACGTACCAGAACGCGACCAGCAGCACGGCGGTCACGCCCCAGATCACGAGCTGCTTGACCGACAGCGTTACCGGATAGCCGTTCCGCGTCATCAGCACGAACTCGCCGTGCACCATCGGCGGGACCGACTTGTTGCGCGGTCCCTGCGCGACCTGCACGAAATTGGAAAGAAAGATCGACATGCCGATCGCCGAGATCAGCGGGGCGAGGCGGAACGAGCCGCGCAACGGGCGATAGGCGACCCGCTCGATCACCCAGTTCACGAGCGAGGTGAACAGCATGGCCACGATCAGCACGATCAGCAGCGCCAGCATGATCGAGCCGATGCCGAGCCAGCTCGTGAGGATCAGGAAGGCGATCAGCGCGATGAAAGCGGACACCATGAACACGTCGCCGTGGGCGAAGTTCACCATGCCGATGATGCCGAACACCATCGTGTAACCGATGGCGATGAGCCCGTAGATCGAGCCGAGCGTGATGCCGTTGATGAGCTGCTGGAGGAAGACTTCCATGCGTCCGGTGCGCCTGTCACGGGTGCCGCCCGGCCGACGGCGGATCATTCAGTCTTAACAGGGCCTTGGCAGGGCGGCAACGGCGCAACCGTCGCATGTTATTAAGTCGCGCGAGGAGTAGAATGGCATATGAGCCCGAGCGTTGAGATCGCGGTCCGCGTTGCAAGCTATGCCGTGGTGTTCGCGGGAATGGCCGCATGGGAGTGGCTCGCCCCGCGCCGGAAGCTCCTGGTCGGCCGCAAGCCGCGGTGGGCGAATAATCTTGGCGTGCTCGCGGTGGATATCGTCGCGGTGCGCCTGCTGGTGCCGACGGCGGCTGTCGGCGTGGCGTTGATCGCGGCGCAGCACGGCTGGGGCCTGTTGCCGCTGTTCGGCCCGCCGCTCTGGGCAGCCGACATCGTGGGTTTCGTGCTGCTGGATCTTATCATCTACCTGCAACACCGCGTGTTCCATGCCGTGCCGGTGCTATGGCGGCTCCATCGCATGCATCACGCCGACCTCGATATCGATGTCACCACCGGCGTGCGCTTCCATCCCTTCGAGATCGTGTTGTCGGCGCTGATCAAGATCGCGGCGGTGCTTGCGCTCGGCGTTCCGGCGCTCTCGGTGCTGCTGTTCGAGGTCGTGCTCAACGCCACTTCGATGTTCAATCACGGCAACGTCAGGCTCCCGCCGCGGCTGGAGGCGCTTGCCCGGCTCATTGTGGTCACGCCGCAGATGCACGAGGTCCATCATTCGGCGTTGCGAGCGGAAACCGACAGCAACTTTGGCTTTAATCTGCCCTGGTGGGATCGGCTGTTCGGCACCTACCGCGCGCAGCCGGCGGCCGGCGGGCAGGGGGTGCAAATCGGCTTGCCGGACTTCCGCGATCCGGGCGAGTTACGCCTCGATCGGCTGCTCACGCAGCCGTTTCGCCGCGATCACTCTCGGCCCGAGAGCAGCGACAGTCCCGCTATCAGTGGAGGCCACCGATCAGCCAGATCAGGATGAGAATCGGGATCGGCACGCCCAGCAGCCACAGCAATAAATAACGTCCCATGATCGGTCTCTTGTTGGCGGGGGAAAACACGCACGGGCCGCCTTAGGTTCCATTCATCGGCTATCCACCGGCGGTCTCAGCGCGTTGGCCTTGTCCGTGGCGAGGCTTATGCTTGCGCAATGGCAACGAGCTCGGCGCTTCCGCTTTTTCATCTTTACGGCGACCCGCCGGACGATTCCGCCTTCGACTTCATCCATATCGAAACCATCGAGTCGCGCTCGTCGGTGCACGACTGGACGATCCGTGCGCATCGCCACCGCAACCTGTTTCAAATCCTGCTGATCGAAAAAGGCGGGGGCGAAATGACCTATGAGGCTGCGATCATTCCGTTTTCCGCGCCGGCTGCCATTCTGGTGCCGGCGACCACCGCGCATGGCTTTCGTTTTAAAGCCGGTGTGACCGATGGCTGGGTGCTGAGCTTTACCGAAGACGTGACCTCCGCGCTCGGCGAACGTTCGGGCGAAGCATTGAGCCGGTTGCGGTCGATTGCGCAAAATCCGTCAGTGCCGCTCGCCGGCGAAGCGGAGGCGAAACGTCTCTCCACTTTATGCGCCGAACTGCACGAGGAGAGTTTTCTCGGGCGCGAAGGCTACCGTCTCGCCATGCGCGGTCTGCTGGCGCTGATTGCGATCGAAGTCGTGCGGCTGGCGGCAAGCCGCGCACGCACCGGAACGGTCACACTCGCCGCTGCCGATCCGCGCGTGGACGAACTGCGTCGCTTGCTGGAGGAAAATTTCCGCAAGCAGCGGCAGATCGCTTTTTATGCCGACAAGGTCGCGATGACGCCGGACCGGCTCAACGACCACGTCAAGCGCGCGACGGGCGTAACCGCCGGCCATCTCATCCGCCAGCGCGTGTTGACCGAAGCCAAGCGCCAGCTTGTTTTCACCAATCTGGCGATCCATGAGATCGCCTATGACTTGTCGTTCTCCGACCCCTCGCACTTCACCCGTTTTTTCCGCAAGCAGACCGGCATGACGCCGCAGGCGTTTCGCGAAGGCCGCGGGGGCTAACTTTTTGCCTTCAGCGAATCGTGGCCGATGAGGCTGAACGTTACGACCGCGCCGATGAGTTCGGCCACGCCGCCGGCGCCGAGCGCGGCGCCCAAGCCTGACAGGAACCCGGGACCGGTCGGTTGCTGGCCGGCATAGGTTGCAAAAACCGCGCCGAGGATGGCAACGCCGAGCGTCGCTCCGACCATGCGCGCAGTGTTGAGCACACCCGACGCCGTGCCCGAACGCTCGGGCGGCAGCGCTGCCACCGCGACGCCGTTCACCGGCGCCGTGTTCAAGCCAAGCCCGATGCCGACGACGAATAGCGCTAGCGAGACTAGCGCGATGTTCGTATCCGCGCCGATGAAAGCAAGCGCGATCTCGCCCATCCCCATGCAGGCCATTCCGGTCGTCATGACGATGCGCGGACCGAACGCGTTGGTCGCGTAGCCGACAAGCTGCGAGATAATGACGAAGCTTGCAGACATCGGCAGCAGTTCGAGCCCGGCGACGAGGGGGCTCGCACCGCGCATGATCTGGAAATAGAGCGGCATGATGAACAGCAACGCGTACATGCCGAAGGTCATCAGCCCGGCCGAAGCGAGCGCAGCCGAAAACACGGGCCGGCGAAGAAATGAGATCGGCAGCAGCGGTCCGCTCGTGCGCGATTCAACCCAAACGAACAGAACGAGCGCTACGATCGCAACGCAGGCGATGGCGATAATCGGCGCCGACAGAAAACCCCAATGCGATCCTTCGATGGCGGCAAAGGCAAAGGCGCCGAGACCGGCAATTCCAAGTCCCTGGCCTGGAATATCGAGCTTGCGGCCTTGCGGCGCGGAGGATTCACGAACGGCGTAGTAGGTGAGCGCCAATGTTACGGCGCAAACAGGTAGGGCCAAATAAAAGATGCTGCGCCAGCCGATGCTGTTGAGCAGCCAACCGCCGAGCGTCGGCCCGATGATAAACGCAAGTCCATTGCAACTTGCCCAAATGCCCATCGCGTGTGCGCGTTCCTCTCGGCGGGGATAGGCGACGGTCAGCAGCACGAGCGACATCGGCACGGCGAACGCCGCGCCGAAGCCGCTGATCACGCGCCCCGCGATCAGGATCGTGACATCAGGTGCAAGCGAGCAAGTGAGTGTGCCGGCAGAGAACAGCGCCACGCCGAGAATGAACATGCGGCGGTGGCCGTAAAGGTCTCCAAGCGTTCCGGCAGTCAATAGCAGGCAGGCATAAACGAGATTGTAGGCATCAATCACCCATTGCATTTGGCTGACGCCGGCGCGCAATTCACCGCCGATGCTTTTCAGCGCCAGATTGACGACGGACGTGTCGATCTGCGCCAGCAAAACCGCTAGCGATGCCGTGAGCAGGACGAGCCGCGGATGATTACGCGACTGCGCTTCGATTTTGTGCTGTTGTGTGGCGGCAACTGACATTATCAACCTTTATGGCGCCGTTTCTTGATGCACTCGTTGGTAAGGCACAACTAAACGCGCCCGTTCCGCGGTGCCACCCGAATTCTGCCTTGCGAACAATGCGTGGAACTCGTGCGCCGTTTGGTTAAACGGCTAACAAGTAAGGTAAAGTTTTGGTTTGTTTTGAACCGCGGTTTTGATGAGACTACGCGTGATCTCTCGTTCATTGGGGAGAGTGCCATGCGCGTCGCATCCGCCGCCGTCGTGACGGTGATTTCCGCAATCGCTCTTTTTTTCACATATTCGTGGGGCGCGGACGCGCTGCATACGCTTACCTCTCCGAGCTATGGACTTGAAGACGTTTGGCGCTCGCAATTCGTTTTTGGCATCGGGCGGCTATTTGATGCGAGTCCCGACATGCTGCTGCGAATCGCGGCGGTGTTCGGCGCGATCAAGCTAATCGTGGCGAGCCTTTTCGGCCTGCATGTGCTCGACCGCCTGCGGTCTCTGTTCCGCGGGAACGCCGATCTCGAAATTCTCGAAACCGCGCTCACGCTGCTGGTCATTGCCAGCCTTGCCGCGGCGGCGCCGGCGCTGTGGACGCATAACGGCGACATTGCGCGCGATCAGACCATTCCGCTGCTGCTCGCTGCGCTTGCGGCGGCGCTTTGCATTGTCGAGCGGATAACCACCGAGCCGCCCGTAGAAGCTGCGGCGCCGCAGTCGTGAGGCCCTTTCGTCCGCAGCATCGGACCTGAGCTCACCGGAACTGTGATTGTGTAACGGCAGCCCTTCGCACCATATAAATGGCGGAGGAGGGCTCATCATGGCCGATCATTGCTGCGGACATGATATTCGTTTCGACGGACTCTCGGCGAGCTACAAGCAGCGTCTCTGGCTGGTCATCGCCATCAACGCCGCGATGTTCGTGCTTGAAATGAGCGCCGGCGCGCTCGCCGGATCGCAGGCGTTGAAAGCAGATGCGCTCGATTTTCTGGCCGACTCGACCACTTACGGCGTCAGCCTGGCCGTTATTGGAGCGCCCATTCGCACGCGCGCGATCGCTGCCGTGCTGAAGGCAGCAGGCCTGATCGTCATGGCGACCTGGGTGCTCGGCATGACCGCCTATTATGTTCTCTACGCCGGCATTCCGCGCGCCGAGATCATGGGCGGCATCGGCATTCTGGCGCTCATGGCGAACGTCGCCAGCGTTCTGCTGCTGGTGCGCTACAAGGATGGCGACGCCAATGTGCGCTCGGTTTGGCTGTGCTCGCGCAACGATGCGATCGGCAACGTTGCCGTGATGGTCGCCGCGCTTGCCGTGTGGGCGACCGGAACGCGCTGGCCCGATCTGATCGTCGCGGCGCTGATGGCGGGATTATTTCTGTATTCGTCGATTCGCATCCTGCAACAATCGATCCAGGAAATGCGAAGCGGAGAGCGGCGCGCGCTCGAACACTGATCGCGCGGATTACTTCGTTTTGGCGCGTTCGGCGATAATTTCGCCGGCTTCCTTGAAGGCGTGATTTGCCGCCGGCACGCCGCAGTAGATCGCCTGCTGCATGATGATTTCCTTGATGTCGGCTTCGCTGAAGCCGCCTTCGGGAAGCGCGGCGCGCACATGCAGGCGGAATTCATCCCACCGGCCGAGCGCGACCATGGTGCCGATGACGAGCACGCGGCGCGTGCGTTCGTCGAAGTGCGGCCGCGTCCAGACTTCGCCCCAGGCGTAACGCGTGATGAGATCCTGAAATTCCTCGTTGAAGGAATTCTTGCGTGCGTTTGCGCGGTCGACCCACGCAGCGCCAAGCACCTTGCGGCGCCGGCCCATGCCTTTTTCGTGACGTTCCTTCTCGTCCATCGCCCGCCTCAATGCAGCAGGAAGTCGAGAACCGCTTTGGTGTATTCCTGCGGCTGCTCGACGTTTGAGATGTGCGAGGCGTTGACCACCACCATTTTCGCCCCTGGTATATGGTCGCGCAGGTATTCCGCTTGCACGACGGTGGTCGCCGGGTCGTCTTTGCCGGCGATGATCAGCGTCGGCACTTTGGTCTTCGGCAGTAAGTCGCGATGGTCCATGTCGCGGATCGCTTCGACGCAGCCGATGTAACCGTCGGGATTTGTTGCAACGAACATTTCGGTGAAGCGCGCGATCTCCGGTGTGCTTCTTTCGCGAAAGCCTTTGGTGAACCAACGCTCCATGTTGGTGCCGACGAAGGATTGGAGGCCTTTCTCGCGTATTGTCTTGATGCGATCACCCCACGGCGACTTGTCGGCATAGTGGCAGTTGGTGTTGGAGAGCACCATTTTGTTGAGCCGGTTTCCGGCGTTGGCACCCAGCCACATGCCGACCATGCCGCCCATCGACAGGCCGCACCAGTTGATCTTGTCGATCTTGAGCGCGTCGATGATCGCCAGCACGTCGCGGCCAAACCGCTCCATGGAATAGGGGCCGTTCGGCACGCCAGACTTTCCGTGGCCGCGACGGTCGTATCGCACGAGGCGGAAGTGCTTGGTGAATTCGGGTACCTGGGCGTCCCACATGTGGAGGTTGGTGCCGAGCGAATTCGACAGCATCAAAACCGGCGCATCGTCACGGCCGTCGATCTGGACGTTGATCGGGCAACCGTCGGCATCGATCATCGGCATAAATTTCTCCCTCGCTATGCAGCTTTTTCAACAACCGCGGCAATGGCGAACAATTAAGGCGGACCAGCCCTCCTGCAAAGCTCTTTTCAGTCGCGTGGGGAGGGCTTAAGCGTAACCACACGCATGCGCCCGCGCTTGCGCGCGTTGAAGGAGAGTGTGACCCATGGCGATGACGATGACCGGTGAGGTTCAACTCGCGGCGCCGCGCGAGACCGTATGGCAGAAGCTCAACGATCCCGACGTGCTCAAGGCTTGCATTCCCGGCTGCGAAGAACTCAACAAAACCTCCGACACGGAATTCCAGGCGGTCGCTACCACCAAGATCGGGCCGGTGAAAGCCCGCTTCAAAGGGAGGGTGCATCTGACCGACCTCGATCCGCCGAACGGTTATAAAATTTCGGGAGAGGGCGACGGTGGGGTGGCGGGGTTCGCGAAGGGTGGTGCAACCGTAGCCCTCACGGACAAGGACGGCGGCACGCTGCTGACCTACAATGTCGAGGCGCGGATCGGCGGCAAGCTTGCCCAGCTTGGCCAGCGGCTGGTCAATGGGGCCGCGAAGAAGATCGCCGATGACTTTTTCCAGAAATTCGCCGCCGAAACGGCGAAATAATTTAAAATTCCAATCTGTATTGGCGGGAAATGCGCGAAATCACCATGGTTTGACCGCCATCCCGCCCATCGCCGCCTTGACCGCGCCCGCGGGCAGGGTTCAGACTTGTTCCGGTTCGAAACAGGAAAACGGCGGATTTCCACGTTACAGCTTCCGCCGTTTTTGATTTCAGCCGCGAAAACGGGCCGTCGGGCCCGAATTTGGAATAAGGCCGAACGGCCTCGGCATCGGGAGGGAGTTAAATGCCATCGGTATCGATGACGGTGAACGGCAAGGCCGTGTCGGGCAATGTCGAGGAGCGTACGCTGCTGGTGCAATTCCTGCGCGAGCATCTTCGGCTTACCGGCACCCACGTCGGCTGCGACACCTCGCAATGCGGCGCTTGCGTCGTGCATGTCGATGGCAAATCGGTCAAGTCCTGTACGCTGCTGGCGCTGGCGCTGGAAGGCGCCAACGTGTTGACCATCGAAGGCTTGGCCGAACCGAACGGCCCCTTGCATCCGATGCAAGAGGCATTCAGGCAGAACCACGGCCTCCAATGCGGCTACTGCACGCCCGGCATGATCATGTCGGCGATCGACATCGTGCGCCGCAAGGGCCATGAGCTCGACGAACGCACCATCCGCGAAGAGCTCGACGGCAACATCTGCCGCTGCACCGGGTACCACAACATCGTCAAATCGATCGCCGCCGGCGCGAAAGCGATGGCGCAAGGCGGAGCCCCGCGTCAGGCCGCCGAATAAGCTCATAAAAGTTCGGGAGGAGACCGCCATGAGTGCGACCGGAATCGGCGCGCCGGTGCGCCGCAAGGAAGACCTCCGCTTCATCACAGGCAAGGGCCAGTATACCGACGACGTTGTGCGCCCCGGCGAGACCCGCGCCGTGTTCGTGCGCTCGCCGCACGCGCGAGCCAGAATAAAAAGCATCGACGTGAGCGCGGCAATGTCGATGCCGGGCGTGATTGCTGTCCTTACCGGCGCGGAGCTTGCGAACGACAAGATCGGCAATCTCATCTGCGGCTGGATGATCCATTCCAAGGACGGCTCGCCGATGAAGATGGCGCCGCATCCGGCGCTCGCGACAGGCACAGTCAATCACGTCGGCGATGCGGTCGCCGTGGTCGTCGCCGAGACGAAAGGGCAGGCGCGGGACGCCGCCGATCAAGTGAAGGTCGATTACGAGCCGTTGCCGGCCGTCGCTGATCCGGCCAAGGCGCAAGAGCATGGCGCGCAGCAGATTCACGAGGTCGCGCCGAACAACACGATTTATCAGTGGCACCTCGGTGACGCCAAAGCGACGGACGCGGCCTTCGCGTCCGCCAAGCACGTCACCCGACTCGACATCGTCAACAACCGGCTCGTGCCGAATGCGATCGAGCCGCGCGCAGCGCTCGCCGAATATGACGCCGGCGCCGATCATCTCACGCTCTGGAATACGTCGCAGAATCCGCACGTCGCACGGCTCGTCATCGCTGCGTTCGTCGGCATGGCGCCGGAGCACAAATTGCGCGTGATCGCGCCGGACGTTGGCGGCGGTTTCGGCTCGAAGATTTTCATCTACCCGGAGGAGGTTATCTGCCTGTGGGCCGCGCGCAAAGTGGGCCGTCCGGTGAAATGGACCGCCGAGCGCAGCGAGTCATTCCTGACCGATGCGCATGGGCGCGATCACGTCACACATGCGGAGCTCGCGCTTGATGGCGAGGGCAAAATTCTCGCGTTGCGGGTCAAAACGATTGCGAACCTCGGCGCCTATATGTCGACGTTCTCGTCGTCGATCCCGACCTATCTCTACGGCACGCTGCTGTCGGGCCAGTACAATATTCCGCAGATCTATTGCGAAGTGGACGCCGTCTACACGAACACAGTGCCCGTCGACGCGTATCGCGGCGCGGGGCGGCCTGAGGCAACGTTCGTTGTCGAGCGGCTGGTCGAAGTCGCCGCGCGCGAGATGGGCATCGACCCGCCGGAGTTGCGCAAGCGCAACTTCATCAAGTCGTTCCCGCACCAGACGCCGGTGATCATGAATTACGACGCCGGCGATTATCAGGCCTCGCTCAGGAAGGCGATGGAGCTTGCCGACGTGAAAGGCTTTGGCAGACGCAAGCGCGAAGCGGCGCGGCACGGCAAGCTGCGCGGGATCGGCTATTCGACCTACATCGAAGCCTGCGGCATCGCGCCGTCGCAGGCGGTCGGCTCGCTCGGCGCGGGCGTGGGCTTGTGGGAATCCGCGGAAGTGCGCGTCAATCCGACCGGCACCGTGGAAGTGCTCACCGGCTCGCATGCGCACGGGCAGGGTCACGAGACGACGTTCGCGCAGCTCGTCTCGGAGCGTCTCGGCATTCCGTTCGAAAACGTCAGCATCGTGCATGGCGATACCGACAAAGTGCAGTTCGGCATGGGCACTTATGGCTCACGCTCCGGCGCGGTCGGCATGTCGGCGATCGTCAAGGCCCTCGACAAGATCGAGGCCAAGGCAAAAAAAGTCGCCGCGCATATGATGGAGGCCGCGGAAAACGACATCGAGTTCAAGGATGGGAAATTTACGGTCGCCGGCACCGACAAGTCGGCGGCGTGGGGCGACGTGGCGTTGAACGCTTACATCGCGCACAAGTTTTCCGGCCAGGAGCTTGAGCCCGGACTGAAGGAAACCTCATTTTACGATCCGACCAACTTCACGTTCCCGGCCGGCTGTCATATTTGCGAAGTCGAAGTGGATGCCGATACCGGCAACACCGAGATCGTGAACTGGACGGCAGTCGATGATTTCGGCACCGTGATCAATCCGATGATCGTCGAGGGTCAGGTGCATGGCGGTATCGCGCAGGGTGTCGGACAGGCGCTGCTCGAGGGCGCGGTCTACGACAAGGACGGGCAGCTCGTCTCCGGCTCGTTCATGGACTACTCCATGCCGCGCGCGCATAATTTGCCGTCGTTCACGATCGGGTTGACGGAAACGAAATCGCCATCCAATCCGCTCGGCATCAAGGGCTGCGGCGAGGCCGGCGCGATCGCAGCGCCGGCCGCGGTCATCAACGCCATCACCGACGCGATTGGAAGCGAGCAAGTTTTAATGCCGGCGACGGCGAGCACCGTATGGGCGGCGCTTGAGCGCGCGAACGTTGCGCGCCAGGCGGCGGAATAAGGAGAGACGACATGTACAATTTCACGTTCCACCGTCCGACCACGGTCCGCCAGGCGGCGGGCCTGCTGGCGAAAAATCCGGACGCGAAGCTGCTCGCGGGCGGGCATTCGCTGATCCCCGTCATGAAGCAGCGCCTCGCGCAGCCGTCCGCCTTGATCGATCTCGCCAAGGTCGAGGGCCTCCATGGCGTCGAGCTCAAGGGCCGCTCGGTCGTGGTCGGCGCGATGACGACGCATTCGGACGTCGCCAATTCGCCCATCATGCAGCAGGCGCTGCCGGGCCTCGCCGCCGTGCCGGCCGCGATCGGCGATCCGCAGGTGCGTCACATGGGCACGATCGGCGGCTCGATCGCCAACAACGATCCGAACGCGGACTATCCGGCCGCGTGCCTCGGGCTCGGTGCGACGATCATCACCAACAAGCGCAAGATTGCCGCCGACGATTTCTTCACCGGCATGTTTTCGACCGCGCTCGAGGACGGCGAGATCATCACGAAAGTGTCTTTCCCGATTGCAAAGAAAGCGGCCTACGAAAAATTCAAGCACCCGGCGTCCGGTTTCGCGCTGGTCGGCGTGTTCGTGTCGAAGCGCGGCCCGGAAATCCGCGTGGCGGTGACCGGGGCTGGCGCGAACGGCGTCTTCCGCGTCAAATCCTTCGAAGAGGCGCTCAAAAGGCGTTTCGCGGCGAAATCGCTCGAGGGCATGACGATCCCGGCGACCGGCATGAACAGCGATATTCATGCCAGCGCCGAATACCGCGCGCACCTTGTGGGCGTGCTCGCGCGTCGCGCGGTGGCGAAGGCAACCGCCTAAGAGTCGGGCCGGAAATGCCTCGAGTCCTTTCAATGAGGTGCACAAGGCCCTCTCCATCGTCATGGCCGGGCTTCGTCCCGGCCATCCACGTCTTTCTTGTTTGTTGAGTGAAGGCGTGGATGCCCGGCACAAGGCATGTGCTCGGGCCGGCCAATGGCCGGACCCGAGTGCCGGGCATGACGGGCTGGGGCGAAAGCGCTGATTTCGTTGGCCGCATTTCCGGCAGACCCTAAGGACTAAGCAGCTCTCTACCTGATCTTTTGAAATGACTGCTGCCCGTCTGGCAGCCCCGCCAGTCTTGCGCCCTCAAGGAATTTGGCAAGCAACTCAGGATTCCGGTGCAGCGGGACCTGCCAGAAGATGCGAAACCAGGAAACACTGGCGTCGGGATTGACAGCGAGCAAACGGTGCACCCATTTGCTCGCATCTTCCTTTTGCCCTAGCAAGCCGCACACGGAGATTTTCAGGCGCATGGCCGGTGTGTAAGTCGGACGCGTGTTGAGAGTCTTGTCGACGGCCTCGGCAGCCTCGTGATAGCGGCCCGCGGCCATGTGCGCAAATCCGGCGGCCAGCCATTGGACGTGGTGCGTGGAGTCGAGCGGATTGAGACGCTGTGCGCGGTGGAAGTCGGCAAGCGCTGCATCGGCATCGCCAATCTCGCCGCGTACAAACGAGCTTGAAATCCACGCGCTGGCCGAATTGGGATTGAGAGACAATGAACGCTCGATCAAAGCAAGACCATGCTCCATTTCCCCCGCCAACTGCGCCAGCGCGATGCCCGCCATCCACAATGCCTCCGAATCGTTTTTGCCGATTTCAGCGGCTAGACGCGCAAGCCGCACGCCCTCCTGAAGCCGCGGGTCGGACGCGATCAGCCAGCCGAAAAGCCGTTGGAATTGATAGCAGCGCGCCGCCAGGCCGTAGGCCGAGCCATACTGAGGATCGATCTCGAGTGCTTTTGTAAGCAGTCGCACCGCTTCTTTGTTCTCTTCGAAGGTTGTCCGAAATTTGGGCAAAGCCCGGAGGTAAAGATCGTAAGCGCTTAAGTTGGCGGTATGCTTGCGCAGCGAACGTTCGATCTCGATCGACTGAAGCGCCGGCGCCAACTTCGCGCTGGCCTGGGCGGCGACCTGATCCTGAATGGCGAAGATATCGCTCAACTCTCCGTCGAACCGCTCGGCCCAGACTTGGCCGCCTGCAGCTGCATCCAGCAACTGAGCGACGATGCGCACGCGATCGGCGTTCCGGCGGACGCTACCGCGCAGAACGTAGCGGACTCTTAGTTCGCTGCCGATTTGGCGTACGTCGGCGGTGCCGCCGCGGTAGGGCTGAGCTGCGCCGCTTCCGATAACGAACAGCCACGGCACGCGGCCAAGCATCGTTGTGATCTCTTCGGCGACACCGTCGGCAAAATAGTCTTGCCTTCCGTCACCGCTGAGATTTGAAAATGGAATAACTGCGAGCGAGGTCTTGTTCGTCATCGCCGACGGAATGCTGCCGGAGGCTGCGGCAGGGACTTGCTTAATTTCCTCGGCGGTCGGTGTGCTGCTTACGCGTCCTTCGCGAACGGCATCGGCGAGATCGGTCGTCTCGGGCTCCGGCGCGACGCCAAGTTCGCGGCGCAGCAAGTCGGCGAACTGCGCATAGTGCCTGAGCGCTGCGGTACGCTGGCCCGCCGTTGCGAGCAGCCGGATTAAAAGACGGTGGCCGTCCTCGCGCAGGGGGTCGACGCTCGTCAGGCGCGTTGCGACGGCCATAGCATTGCCGACGTCGCCCGTATTCGTCAGTGCTATGGCAAGGCGATACACGACGTCGGACAGCAGCGACGTTAAGCGCCGCCGTTCGCGTTCCAGCCACTCCGCGAATGGTTCCGAAGCAATCTGCAGGTCGGATAAAAATTCGCCGCGGTAGAGTTCGTTGGCCGCACGCAAGTCGCCTACCATGGTCGATTGGCTCAATGTCTCGAACCGCTGCACGTCAATCTCGACTCGCCCGGCATCGAAACGAAGTGTCGCGCCATCACTGATAAGGAGGCCAGCTGCCGTCGGTCCAAGCGTTGCTCGAACCGCCATCAGGCATTCGCGCAAGCTGCGCTTGGCTTGCTCGTTTCCGCTGGCGCCCCAAAGCAAGTTCGAAAGCTGTTCCCGGGGGACAGGCCGCCCGGGCTGCATCGCGAGATAAGACAGGAGCGCCCGGGCCTTTTTCGGGAGCGGCGCCATTGGACCGGAGCCGGTAGTCAGCCCAAAATTGCCCAACAGCCTGAGTTGCAGGTTTTCTTTGGTCACTGCTGGGTTAACCCCGGGCTGAGCGTGGCTGACTGTGACGCCTCCGGGCCGGAAATAGGTCCCTCCTCGTGCATCGGCAGATATCCGGCACGCTGTTGCCCGCGTTAAATTTGGAAAATAGCGCATTGCTGGCCGGCAGTCATTTTTTCGACGCCGTTTCGACGCTGAGCCGTCAGCGGCCATGGCACAGTCGATTCCGGATCGTCATGAGATAAGGGAGTTCCCGCATGAGGAAGACAATCGTTGCCGCAGCGTGCGCATTCACGATGGCGGTCGGCGCGGCAAGTGCCCAAACGTATCCATCGCGCCCGATCACGTTGATTGTGCCGTTTGGCGCGGGAGGCCCGACCGACACGATCGCCCGTATTCTCGCCGACCGCATGAAGGTTTCGCTTGGACAGCCTATTGTTGTCGAGAACGTCGGCGGAGCCGCGGGCTCAATCGGCGTCGGCCGCGCCGCCGCCGCGGCGCCGGACGGCTACACGCTCAGCATCGGCCATTGGGGCACGCACGCGGTCAACAGCCTGATCTATAAACTGCATTACGACCTACTGCGCGACTTGCAGCCGATCGCACTCGTGGCGAGCAATCCGTATCTCATCCTGTCGACCGATGCCGTGCCGGCGCACGATCTCAAGGGCCTGATCGCCTGGCTGAAGTCGGATAAGACGAAAGCCACATCCGCGACCAATGGCGTAGGCAGCGCGGGCTATCTCATCGGTTCACAATTCAAAAAAGCGACCGGCACCAGCTTCCAATTCGTCGCCTATCGGGCGGGCGTCGGCGGTTCGATGGCCGACTTGATCGGCGGCCATATCGATTTGATGTTCGATCAGATCGCCAGCTCGCTGCCGCAAGTGCGCGCCGGCGGGATCAGAGCCTACGCGGTGACCGCGAAGACTCGCCTGGCGGTCGCTCCCGACATTCCGACGGTCGACGAAGCGGGCCTGCCTGGATTTTACATGTCCGCCTGGCACGGCCTTTGGGTCCCGAAAGGCACCCCAAAAGCCATCGTGGCGAAACTAAATGCCGCCGTTGTGGATGCGCTGGCCGATCCCGCCGTGCGCCAGCGCCTGACAAGTCTCGGCCAGCAAATTCCACCACGCGATCGGCAGACTCCGGAAGCGCTTGCCGCGCAACAGCGCGCGGAGATTGCGAAATGGAAGCCTATCATCAAGGCGAACGAGCCGGCTTTGCACTGAAAGGAATGCACATGGCTTGCGGTAAAGGCAGGAGGACAGGATGAACGATGATCCTGGCATCGGTGTTCTTGATCACGTGGCCATTCGCACATCGAGGATGGACGAAACAATCCGATTCTATGAGACGGTGCTCGGCCTCGAAAACGGACCGCGTCCGAATTTCAGCTTTCCTGGCGCGTGGATCTTTAGCGATGGGCACCCGGCGCTCCATCTCTTCGATGCTTCGGTGGAGAACGTGCCGCAAGCGTTTGGCAAAGGCGCGCTGCACCATGTCGCGTTTTCCAGCCGCGGCTTCGATGCCATGAAGCACCGGCTGATACGAAACGGCGCCTGGTTTGACGCGCGCGAGGTGACGGCCGACGGCATCAAGCGGATTTTTGTCCGCGATCCGAATGGCGTGCCGATCGAGTTTAATTATTCGGGCGCGTAGGAATTTGGTTTTGTAACCTACGCGTCGGCCAGCGCCTGCATGCGCCGCGGATCGAACCAGCGGAACGTGTTCCGTCCGTGGGATTTGGCCGCGTAAAGCGCGGCATCGGCGCGCTGGAAAAGCTCCATTGGGGTGCAGCCGCACGCCCACGCGATGCCAACCGACGCGCCGATCTTGAACTGTCGGCCATTATGGGTGACCGGCCGATTCATCGCCTGAACAATCTGCGCTGCGACTGTCGCGATCCGCTGGGCTCCGCCGGGCCCGAACAGGACGGCAAATTCATCGCCGCCAATTCTCGCGACGACGATCGCATCCAGGCATGCTTCGGTGAGCCGGCGCGCCGCTTGTTGCAGACAAGCGTCGCCCGCCGCATGGCCGAGTGAATCGTTGACGTCCTTGAAGCCGTCAAGGTCGATCAGCAGCAGGGCGCCGTCGGTCCGCGCCGCGGCGGGAGCTTCGCAGAAGTCCCACAGCTTGCCCTCGAAGCGGCGCCGGTTGGCGAGCCCCGTCAATTCGTCGAACTCGGCGAGATAGCGCAGCCGGTCCCACTTTGCCTTCTCTTCTGTGATGTCCTGCTTGAAGCCAAACAGCCGGATCGGATGGTGGCCCGCGCAGTCCACGACCGCCGTGATCCGAATCCATCGATGTTTTCCCTTCGGCGTGACAATTTCGGCATCCAGATTGAAATCCTTTCGCTGCGCGATTGCGCGGCTCCTGATGGCCTCGAGCTTTTCGAGCGATTCCGCCGGATAGCATGTCAGCGTCTGGTTTCGCACCAGCGGCATGTCGCGCGGAATGTCGAACATGTCATAGGTGCCGTCCGACCATTGCAATGTTTCAGTGGTCAGATCGCATTCCCACATGCCGAGGCGCGCGGCGGCCGACGCACGCTCGAAAATTTCCTTGCTGCGCGTGAGGGCGGCTTCGTAGTCGCGGATCACGCGCGCTTGCGCTTCGACCAGGGCCGTCAGCCGCTGGACGGCAGCCGTGGTGGATTCGTGGGAGAAAGGATCGATCTCCGCGACGCGATCGCGCAATGCGTTTGCGTTTCGAAGCCCGTGCGCCATTCCCATGCGTGCCGACGTGAATTTGCCGTGTGTACGGCGTCGAAATTACGGGGCGCAGGATTAACATTTCGATAGCCGCGTTGGAGCAATGCACTGGTGTTGCCGGAATGCGAAGGGTTAACGCCGTGCTAACCGTGTCGGACGGGGGCGGCACCGCGAATTGCGCGACAGCCGTCGTTCCACGCCTGGCTTGCTCGCGGCCGGAATGACGGAGCCGTTATGAGGGCTCCCGATCCAATTCCGCGAGCAGATCGTGCAGATCGAGCGGGCGCGTGAACATCTGCAAGCCGCCGTCGGGGCGCTTGGGCCATTCTTCCTTCGGCCGGTCGCGGTAGAGCTCGACGCCATTGTCGTCCGGGTCGCGCAGATAAAGCGCTTCGCTCACGCCGTGGTCACTCGCGCCTTCGAGCGGAATTTTCGCCGCGATCAGGCGCTTGAGCGCGTCCGCCAGAAGCCGCCGCGTCGGGTAAAGAATGGCCGTGTGATAGAGACCGGTGGTGCCGGGAGGCGGCGGTGAGCCACCGAGGCTTTCCCATGTGTTCAGCCCAATATGATGATGGTAACCGCCGGCCGAGATGAAGGCGGCGCCGGGGCGGCTGGTCGTCATCTCGAAACCGAGCACGCCGCAGTAGAAGTCGAGCGCGCGCTTGAGATCGGCGACCTTCAGGTGAACGTGACCGATCCGCACGCCCGGATCGATGGTGGGCAGGCGCAGGGCTTCTTTTTCGAGGCTGTCGGGCTTTGACATGGACGCATCCCCGGTGGCTTCTAGGGTCATGACTCCCCACATGTAAGACCTGCGCGGGGTAGGATAAAGTCCCGTCCACAAGGGAAGAAAATGACTGGCAAGTCTGTACCGGCCTCGATTGACGACACGCTTAATCTGCTGACCGGGGCCAACTACATCGCGGACCGCTCACTCGCGACGGTTCTGTTCCTCGCGCTGCGCATGAGCCGGCCGCTTTTCCTTGAAGGCGAAGCGGGGGTCGGCAAGACCGAAATTGCCAAGGTGCTCGCGCAGGCGCTGGGGCGGCGGCTGATCCGTTTGCAATGTTACGAAGGGCTCGATGTCGCCGCCACCGTCTACGAGTGGAATTACGGCGCGCAGATGATCACGATCCGGTTGGCGGAAGCGGAAGGCGAGGGCGATCGCGAGCGCATCGAGCATGATGTTTTTTCCGAACGCTTCCTCATCAAGCGGCCACTGTTGCAGGCGCTCGAGCCCGATCCGGCCGGACCTCCGGTTCTGCTGATCGACGAGATTGACCGCACCGACGAGGCGTTTGAGGCATTCCTTTTGGAAGTGCTCGCCGACTTCCAGGTCACCGTGCCGGAGCTCGGCACGGTTAAAGCCGAGCATCCGCCGATCGTTGTCGTTACCTCCAACCGCACGCGCGAGGTGCATGATGCGCTCAAGCGGCGCTGTCTTTATCACTGGGTCGGCTATCCGAGTGCCGAGCGCGAACTGAAGATTTTGCGCGCGAAAGTGCCCGGCATCGGAAAGAAACTATCCGAGCAGGTGGTCTCCTTCGTGCAGGCGTTGCGAAAGGAAGATTTGTTCAAGTCGCCCGGCGTCGCCGAGACGCTCGACTGGGCCGGTGCACTCACCGAGCTCGACGTTGTTGCGCTCGATCCGGCGACGGTGAGCGACACGCTTGGCGCGCTTTTGAAGTATCAGGACGATATCGCGCGCCTCGACGGTACGAAAGTGAAAGCGTTGCTCGACGAGGTGAAGTCGGAATTGAGGGCGGCGGAATGATGCTGCGTCTGCTGCCTCACCGCTTGCACCGGCGTTCTCCTTCCCCCCTTGCGGGGCAGGGTTGGGGAGGGAGGTGCGCTTTGTGTGCATCTCAAGTTCGGAATGGTTGAAGAATTACCCCCCTCCCGGCGCGTTGCGCGCGCCGACCTCCCCCTCAAGGGGGGAGGTAATCCCGTGGCAAGCGGGGCAGGTGAAAACAAGGAAGGCAAGCTCGCCGAAAACATCGTCTATTTCGCGCGTGCGCTGCGCGCGGCCGGCATTCCGGTCGGGCCGGGGGCGGTGCTGGACGCATTGGAAGCGGTAAAGGTCGCGCGGGTCGGCTCGCGCGAGGACTTTTACTGGACACTGCATTCCGTGTTCGTGAAACGGCACGAGCATTCGGTGCTATTCGATCAGGCGTTCAAGATTTTCTTCCGCAAGCGCGCCTATATCGAAAAGCTGATCGCCTCGATGCTGCCGGTCACGCCGGCGCAGCAAACGAAAGCTCCGCCGCCCGGTGCGCAGCGCGTGCAGGACGCGCTGGTCGCGGGATTGGGCGCGCAGGATCGCGACAAATCCGAGATCGAAGTCGACGCGCGCTTTACCGTGTCGGACCGCGAACTGTTGCGAAAAAAAGATTTCGCGCAGATGACCGCTGCCGAGATTGCGGCGGCGAAAGACGCGATTGCGCGGCTTGTGCTTCCGCTCGATGAAATACGCACGCGACGCCTCGCACCCAACCGGCGCGGCCACATCATCGACATCCGCCGGACGCTGCGCGCCAGCATGAAGGCGGGCGGCGCGGTAATCGATCTCAGATATCTCGGACCAAAAACAAAGGAGCCGCCGATCGTCGCGCTGCTCGACATTTCCGGCTCGATGAGCCAGTACACGCGGCTGTTCCTGCATTTCCTGCACGCGGTGACCGACGCGAGAAAGCGCGTGACCACGTTCCTGTTCGGCACGCGGCTGACCAACGTAACGCGCGCCTTAAAGGAGCGCGATCCGGACGAGGCGCTGGCCGCTTGCTCGGCCAACGTCGCGGACTGGTCGGGCGGCACGCGCATCGGCACATCCCTGCACACGTTCAACAAACAGTGGGCGCGTCGCGTGCTGACGCAGGGCGCGATCGTGCTGCTAATCACCGACGGGCTCGAGCGCGATGCCGACGACACGCTTGCCTTCGAAATCGATCGGCTGCACCGCTCGTGCCGCCGCCTGATCTGGCTCAATCCGCTGTTGCGCTTCGAGGGTTTCGAGGCGCGCGCCAGGGGCGTGAAGACCATTATGCCGCACGTTGACGAATTGCGGCCCATTCACAATCTGGAGTCCATGGAGGAACTGGTGCGCGCGCTGTCGCACATGCCGGCACGCAATCGCGACCC
>JAICMO010000266.1 GCA_025929185.1 Pseudolabrys sp. | reverse complement strand
GGAATTGTGCACGCGCGGCGCGATTTCGTTGACCAGCAGCTTGCGCTGCTTGCCGTTGCGCACCACGAACATCTCCACCGCCAGCACACCCACATAGTCGAACGCCTTGGCGATGCGTTGCGCGATGCTGCGCGCCTCGGCGGCGAGTGCAGGCGGGATTCTCGCCGGCGCGCGCGAAATCTTCAGAATGTGATCGCGATGCTCGTTTTCGGTCACGTCGAAGCATTCGACTTTACCTTCGCGCGAGCGCGCAGCGACGACGGACACCTCGCAGTCGAAATCGACAAAGCCTTCCAGAATGGAGGGCGCGTTTTTTAGGTTGCGCCAGGCCGCGGCGGCTTCGTCGTTCTTGCCGATTTTGGCCTGTCCCTTGCCGTCGTAGCCGAGCCGCCGCGTCTTCAGCACGGCCGGCAGTCCGACGGCCGCGATCCCTTCGGCGAGCTGCATGGCGCTGTGCACCGGCGCGTAGGGCGCGGTCGCGATCCTCAAGTCTCTGACGAAATCTTTTTCGATCAGCCGATCCTGCGTCGTCTCGAGCACCTTCGGGTCGGGCAATACCTGTTTGCGCGCGGCGAGGTAGGCGGCGGTCGCCGCCGGCACGTTCTCGAATTCATAGGTGACGACATCGACCGAGCGCGCGAAGCGATTCAGCGCCATCTCGTTGTCGTAGGGCGCGCACGTGCTTTGCCGGGCCACTTCGAAAGCACAGGAATCGCGGTCGGGTGCGAAAACATGACACTTGAAGCCGAGCGGGACTGCCGCGAGCGCGAGCATGCGGCCAAGCTGCCCGCCGCCGAGAATGCCGATGGTGGCCCCTGCCTTTAGCATCGCGCGAACTCTCTCGCGCGCGTAATGACAACCGCGCAAGCCGTTTGCCGCGGACTGCTCCCTCCCCCCTTGCGGGGGAGGGTTGGGGAGGGGGGTGCTTCGAATAGCGCCGAAGCTTGGCGACCCCCACCCCTATCCCCTCCCGGCAAGGGGGAGGGGAACGTGCTGCGGCAAGCTGCACCGACTATCATCAATTTTTCGGCCGCTTTGCCACGGCCCTGGTTTGCCGCGCGCGCCAGGCGTCGAGCCGTTTGGCGATCTTGTCGTCGGAGAGCGCCAGCACGGCGGCGGCAAGCAGTGCGGCGTTGATTGCGCCCGGTTTGCCGATCGCAAGCGTGCCGACCGGCACGCCGCCGGGCATCTGCATGATCGACAGCAGCGAATCCTTGCCTTCCAGCGCCTGCGTGTTCATCGGCACGCCGAACACCGGCAACGGCGTCATCGAAGCCGCCATGCCGGGAAGGTGGGCGGCGCCGCCGGCGCCGGCGATCACCACCTTGAAGCCTTTCTCGCGCGCCGAGTGCGCGAAGTCATAAAGCCGTTTTGGCGTGCGGTGAGCGGAAACGATCAGCGCTTCATGGCCGATTCTGAGCGCGTCGAGTGTGTCGGCGGCGTGCTTCATGGTCTGCCAGTCGGACTGGCTGCCCATGATGATGGCGACCGGTTTTGCAGAAACCATGCGTGCCCCGATTCGGGCCCCACCCGAAAGGAAGCGGCGAATTATAGGTTGCGATGCCCCCGTGGCAAGGCGAAACGGGGTATATGCTGCCGTTTCGATTGAGTGATTCCACGAGGGCCGAGGTGGCGACGACAAAGCCGCGCGCGCAAAAGACGCGCAATGCAAAGAGCGTGGGCGGGGCGGCGGCGCTGCGCGCCGAAATCACGCGACTCAAGGCCGAGCTTGCCGCGGCGCGCAAGCGCATCCGCGAGCTCAAGGCGCGCGAGGACATCGATCCTTTGCTCGGCATTTTCAACCGGCGCGGCTTCGCCCGCGTGCTTGCGCGCGCGATTGCCTATGTCAAGCGGTACGGGACCGGCGCCGCGCTGATTTACATCGACCTCGACGGTTTTAAGTCCGTCAATGATCGGCACGGTCATGCCGCCGGCGATGCGCTGCTCAAGGCGGTCGCCGCCGCGCTCACGCGCCACGTGCGCGCCTCGGACGTGGTAGCCCGGCTTGGCGGCGACGAATTCGCCGTGCTGCTGTGGAACGTGAGCGCGCCGCACGCAGCCGCGAAAGCGCGCAATCTCGAGACCATTGTGGCGCGGGCAGGCGTCGCTCGCGGCAAGGCCCGCTTGTCGGTGGGCGCCAGTGCCGGCAGCGCGCCGCTCCAGCCGGACGGCTCAACAACCGCGATGATCGCCGCCGCCGACAAGGCGATGTATGCTCGCAAGAAGGAGAGGCGGCTATCGCCGTCGTCCTGAGGTGCGAACTGCGTAGCAGTGAGCCTCGAAGGATGACGGCGAACGAGCCCCTGGACGTCACCCTTCGTGGGCCGCGCTGGGCGCGGCCGCCTCAGGGTGACGGACTACGCAATAATATCCGGCGTGAGCTGATCCTCGATTTGCCGAATCTTGTCGCGCAGGACGAGCTTGCGCTTTTTCAG
>JAICMO010000233.1 GCA_025929185.1 Pseudolabrys sp. | reverse complement strand
GCCTATGTCAGCTTCAAGGGGCGCCTATGGAAGGTCCCGCAGGCCTTCTGCGGCGAGAATCTGGCCATCCGGCCACTCTCGACGGACGGCCACTATGGCGTTTTCTTCGCTGCCCCATCAGATCGCTTTAATCGACTTGACCAAACCAAAATGTGTCGGTGATGTCTCCGAACAGCTGTCGGTCATCTCCCCGGGCTAAACATCAAGCCCGGCAATGACAAGAGCAAAATGACCATCACCCTCACCCCCACCACCTCCTTCAGCCTCGATGGCAAACGCGCGCTGGTGACCGGCGCGGGCCGCGGCATCGGGCTGACGGCAGCAAGTGCGCTGGCAGACGCCGGCGCGCATGTGACGCTTGCCGCGCGCACGACGAAGGAGGTCGAGGAAGCGGCGCGGGCCATCCGCCAGCGCGGGCAGAAGGCCGAGCCGCTGACGCTCGACGTCACCGATATCGACGCGGTGCAAAAGGCTGTCGGCGCAGCGCCGCCGTTCAATATCCTGGTCAACAACGCCGGCACCAACCGGCCGAAGATGCTCACCGAAGTAACGGTCGAGGATTTCGACGTCATCATGTCGCTCAACGTGCGCGCGGCCTATTTCGTCGCGCAGGCGGTGGCGCGCAAGCTGCTCGCGGCGCGGCAGCCCGGCTCGATCATCAATATCTCCTCGCAGATGGGCCATGTCGGCGCCGCGCGGCGCACGGTCTATTGCGCGTCCAAGCACGCGATGGAGGGCTTCACCAAGGCGATGGCGATCGAGCTCGCGCCGCACAACATCCGCGTCAATTCGCTCGGGGCCACGTTCATCGAAACGCCGATGACGAAACCGTTCTTCGAGAACAAGGCGTTCCGCGACGAGGTGCTCGGCAAGATCAAGCTCGGCCGCCTCGGCCAGCTCGACGAACTGACCGGCGCGATCGTGTTCCTCGCGTCGGACGCCTCCTCGCTGATGACCGGCTCGGCGCTGGTGCTCGACGGCGGCTGGACGGCGGAGTGAGCACAGAGCGTGCGAAACAAACAAACGTGTCATCGCCCGCGCATGCGGGCGATCCAGTAATCGCGAACGTCTCGGCTCAATCACAGACGCCGGCGTTTACTGGATGCCCGCTTTCGCGGGCATGACAGCAGATGCATGGTGACGCACGTCACTTCAACTTCGGCAAATCCGCAAAATACTCCGGGTGCTCCTTCTCGACCTGCCGCATGAATTCAGGCCGGAACAAGCTCGGCACGTTGAGTCGCGGCGCGCCTTTGAGCGTGTTGGTGAGCACCTCATCCTCGGCGTTCTCGAAGGCGCGCAGCACGTTCGGCGACATGCGCGGATCGAAGCTGATGTGCTTGATCGCCTGCTTGCCGATGCCGACGTCGGTGCCCGGTACCCATTTGGCGAAGATCTCGACGGCTTCGTCGCGGTTGTTGCGTGTGAAATACGACGAGTGGGCAAGGCCAGCGGCGATGCTCTTGATCACCGCCGGTTTCGACTCGACCGTCGGGCCGTGCGCGACCGCGACCATCACGTAGGACATGTGCTGCCCGCCGCGGATGACGAGATAGGAATTGGGCACCTGGGTCAGGGCCTGCGTCACGTAGGGCTCCCAGGTCACGATCGCGTCGACCTTGCCTTCCCTCAGCGCCGGCGCCAGCCCGAATTGCGACCAGATGTTCTCGATGCTGACATCTTCGTACCTCACGCCGGCGCGGCGCAGCACCATCTTGAAATATTCGTCGGAAGTCTGCCCGCGCGCGAGGCCGACTGTTTTGCCTCTGAGGTCGCCGATCTTGCCGACCTCGACGCCCCTGCCCTCCTTGGTGACAATGGCGAGCGGCGTATCACAACGATCGTCCGTGGCGTCGTTCATGATCAGGCCGATGACCTGGAACGGATTGCCGGCATGCACCGCCTTCAGATAGGTCGTGGTGCTCATGTCGCCGACCTGCGCCTCGCCGTTGTGCAAGGCATTGACCATGTCGGTGCCGGTATCGACCACCCTGAAGTTGGCGTCGACACCATGCGTTTTGAAGAAACCTTTCTCGGCGCCGACGAACATCGGCAAATGGCCGAAATTGTTGGCAATCACCACGTCGAGCCTGGGTAACTCCGCCATAACGACCTCCCCCTGCGGCATAGGGCTAAGCGAACGCCACGTCATTGAAGGCTCGCGAGAAGCGATTTGCAATGCGGCCAACGCCGTCGTCGTGAGAGCCTGGCCGGAAGTACAAGCAGGAACAGCGAGACCTGTTCGTAGTGCCGTCATGCCCGGCAAACGGGTCCGGCCAAAGGCCGGCCCGAGTGTAAACCTTGTGCCGGGCACCCACGTCTTCGCAATGCTTCAGCAAGAAAGGCGTGGATGGCCGGGACAAGCCCGGCCACGACGAATAACTCTCAATTCCGCGCTACCGTTAAAACCTGAAGTGCGCGCCCCGCGCTCGCATTTCACGATGACGGTTCGAGCACTTCCGGATTGACGCAATTCGACGGCGTGCGGCCTTCGATCAAGGCTTCGATATTATCGACCACGATATTCGCCATCTGGTCACGCACCTCGAGCACGCCGCTACCGAGATGGGGCGTAAGCACGACGTTCTTCATCGCGCGCAGCGCCGGCGGCAGCTTCGGCTCGTTTTCGAACACGTCGAGCCCTGCGCCGGCGATCTTCTTTTTCTTGAGCGCGCGCACCAGTGCTGCCTCGTCGATGATCGGGCCGCGCGCGGTGTTGATGATAAACGCCGTCGGCTTCATCAGCGCGAACTGCTTGTCGCTGATCATGTGTCGCGTCTCGGCGTTGAGCGGCGGATGCAGCGAAACGAAATCGGATTCGCGCAACAATTCGTCAAGCGAAACGCGCACCATGCCCAGCTCAGCCTCGGCCTCGGGCTTTGGCCGCGGGCTCCAGTAGATGAGCTTCATGCCGAAGCCGCGCGCGCGCCGCGCGGTCGCTTTGCCGATGCGGCCGCCGCCGCCGACCAGGCCGATGGTCTTGCCGTACACGGCCGTGCCGGCGAGGTGATTGGACTGCGAACCGGGGAATTTTGCGGCGCGTACCATGCGATCGCCGACGATCATGTTGCGCGCGAGCGCCAGCATCAGCCCGAAATGGATGTCAGCGGTTGCCTCCGCCACAATCGGCGGCACGACCGTCACCGGAATGCCCCGCTTGGTTGCCTCCGCCACGTCGATGTTGTCGGGCGTGATCGACATGGAGGCGACGGCGCGCAAATTCTTGTTGGCGGCAAGCACGGCGCGATCAATCTTGTCGTGCAGCAGCGAAAAGAGAATGTCGCACTTCTTCACCGCCGCGATCAGCTTCGGCTTGGCGATGATCCTGCTCGAATCCGTGTTGATCTTGACCTCGGCGATCGCACGCAGACGCTCGAGAGCGCGCGGCGTGATCGGCTGGCTGACAAAGACGCGCGGGCGTGCTGTCAACGCATCCACCGCACGATGCCGGCGACGCCGTCAACGGCGCACTGCGTGCCGTCCGGGATTTTGCGGGTCGCGTCGAGAACGCCGAGCACCATCGGAATGCCGCGCTCGCGCGCGAGCGAGGCAAGATGCGAGGTCGAGCCGCCGAGCTCGGCGACGACGCCCGATACGCGCGGCAGAATTTGACTGAGCGCGGGACCTGCGACCTTGGTCACCAGAATGTCGCCGGGCGCGACGCGCGACAACTCGCATTCGCAGTTGACCACCACCGCCCGGCCCGAGCCCCAGCCGATGCCGGCCGGATGCCCGCTCAGGCCGGGATGCGCGAGCCAGATGTCGTCCGGCACGTGCGCCGGCTCGACATGCAGCGGCCGCGCTTGCAGCAGCTTGAAACCGCCTTCGTCCATCGCCCATTCGATTTCCGCGGGGCAACCAATGGCGGCTTCGGCCTTGCGCAGCAGACGGCCCAGCGTGACCGCCTCACCTGCGCTCAAGCAGGGTTCATTGGCGAGATCGTCGGGCACAAGCTGCGGCGCTGAAACGCCGTGCTCGCAGGTCTCGCGGTGATGCTTGCGGCCGGCCTCGATTGTGCGCAAGAAGCCCGTCTTGCTG
>JAICMO010000067.1 GCA_025929185.1 Pseudolabrys sp. | reverse complement strand
GGTTTGGCCTTTCGAATAGCGGTATCGGTGAGCGGCATTTCTGTTGGCCCATTTTCTGTTGGCCTCGTCGTGGGCCAACAAAAGGGCCAACAAATTTGTTGGCTTTCGACGATTGGCCGCGGACGCTCGCGACCGAAATTATGCGATAAACACTTGAAATTCAAGGCGTTTCTGGACGACCGCGAACATCTGCGAACGGGGTCATGGTGCCCAGGGGCGGAATCGAACCACCGACACCGTGATTTTCAGTCACGTGCTCTACCAACTGAGCTACCTGGGCTCTAGATTTTGCTTGTCAGAACTAAGCAGAGCGCGGGCGTTATAAAGGCTCGATTCCGCGCTGTCCAGAACGGCAGTCCTGTAACATTCGGAAAGCCGAAGGGAATTCTCCGCTCGTCCCCGCGAACGCGGGGACCCAGAGCTAAAACGCTGGATTCCCGCTTACGCGGGAATGAGCGGAGAAGAACGGCTTAATCTTGTTACTCGTCAACCGACGCCGACGGCCGCGCGGAACCGGTCTTTCAGCGCGACGCCATCGCGCAGTGGCAGCACGCGCGGCGGATCGTCCGCGACGATGTGCACGCGGGCGAAGAACAAGTCGGTGAAGCTTGCCAGGCGTCCGGCGACCGCGCGTAGGCCGGATTCGCCGGTCACGTCGAGCGATGTTGCAAAGCCGCAGCCGCGCGCGACCGAAACGAGATCGGCGCCGCCTTGCGTATGGCTCGGCTGCATGCCGGTTTCGCCGTAAACGCCATTGTCGAACACGATCACAGCGAGATTGGCCGGCTTCTGCATGCCGATGGTGGCGAGGCTGCCGAGGCCCATCAGCATTTCGCCGTCGCCGGTGATCACGGCGACGCGCCGCTTCGGCTGCGCCAGCGCAAGGCCGAGGCCGATCATCGCCGCGCCGCCCATGGCGCCCCAGAGATAAAAGTTGCGGTCGTCGTCGCCCAGCGCGGCGAGGTCCCACGTCGTAGAGCCGAGCCCGGGCACGACCAAGAGATCATCCTTGCGATCCTCGAGCAGCGCGGCCATGGCGGCGCGGCGTTGCAGCGTCATTTGACCCATACCTTCTTGCCGATCAGCTCCTGCGACAGCAGCATGGCGACGATGCGGCCTCCGCCGAAAGCTTGCTCAAGCGCACGCTCGACGGTCGGCGCAACTTCCTCCGGCTTGCGCGCCCGGTACACCTCGGCGTCGCATAATTTGAGCACCGGCTCAACAATGGCGCCCATCGGCACTTGCCACGGGTTGAACTCTTCCCATTCGCCGCGCATGGTCACCAGCATCAGCATCGGGAATTTGCAGGTGCGGATCAGCGAGAGCATGTTGATGCAATTGCCGACGCCGCTCGACTGCATCAGCAGCACGCAGCGGTCGCCGCCGAGCCACGCGCCGGCGGCGAGCGCGACTCCTTCCTCCTCCGTGGTCAGCGCAACGGCGTGCATTTTGTCGTCGGCGCGGCAGCATTCGATCAGCCGCGAGTGACCGGCATCGGGCACGTAGCCGACCTGACGAATGCCGGCGCGCTGAAGCGCGGCAAATATCCGATCCGGCCAGACCGGCGCGTTAACGGGCGCGTTCATGCAGCATCATCCGGCGGTTTTGGCGTCTCGCGCTCGCCGTCTTCGTCTTCGACCTCCTTGACCGGGATGGCGTAAGCCCCGGAAAGCCAGCGGTTGAGATCGACGTCCGCGCAACGCCGGGAGCAGAACGGGCGGAATTTTTCGTCTGACGGCTTGCCGCAGATCGGGCAGGATTTCGCTGACTTTTTAGCATTATCGTTCACGTCACTGTTCCGCACGCTGTGCCCGTTTGACGATAGCATAAGACGCGTGCCGATCATGCCTTCTTCTTTGTGTGCTCCGCGTCGCGGGTGCGCAGCTCGGTCTTGAGTATCTTGCCGTAGTTGTTCTTCGGCAATGCGTCGACGAAGACATAGTCTTTCGGCCGCTTGAAACGCGCGATCCGCGAGAGACAAAGCGCATCGAGCTCTGCGGCTTGGGCGTTGCCTACAACATAGGCCACAACAATCTCGCCCCATTCGGCGTCCGGCCGTCCGATTACGGAAACCTCGCGCACCTGTTCATGCATGAGCAGGACTTCTTCGACTTCGCGCGGATAGACGTTGGCGCCACCGGAAATGATCAGGTCCTTAGAGCGGTCCTTAAGCGTCAGATAGCCGTCGGCGTCGAACACGCCGACATCGCCGGTATGAAGCAAGCAGTCCTTGAGCGCCTCCATGCTTGCCTGAGGATTTTCCCAGTACCCGCTCATCAGGACATCGCCGCCGCAGAGGATTTCACCGGGTTCACCAGCCGGCAGCGGCTGTCCATTTTCACCTGCCACGATCACGTCGACGCATGCATAAGGCCGTCCCGCGGACGCGAGCCGGTCGCGCCAGCGCGGATGGCCGCGGTTGGCGATGTCGTGCTTCGAAAGCGTGGCGATCGTCATCGGGCACTCGCCCTGGCCGTAAATCTGCGCAAGGCATGGGCCGAAGCGATCGAGCGCCTTGAACGCATCCTCGACGTACATCGGCGCACCGCCCCAGATCAGCGTGCGAATGCGCGTTGGATCGCAATCCGCCGGGCCGTCCACCAGCCGCTTGATCATCGTCGGCGCGGCGAACATCGAGGCGCGCGGCCAGCGTGAGATGAGCGCGAAGATTTCGTCCGGCTGAAAGCCGCCCGACTCCGGCATCACGTTGATGCCGCCGAGCGCCACGTGCGCCATGATGTAGATGCCGGAGCCGTGGCTCATCGGCGCGCCGTGCAGGATGGCATCGCCTGCGCTCACCGGATCGACCTCGGCGGCGTAGGCATAGGTTGCCTCTTTCAGCGAGCGGTGGCTGAGCATCGCGCCTTTCGGCCTGCCTGTGGTGCCGGATGTATAGAAAAGCCAGGCGAGATCGTCCGGCGCGCGCGGCGCCACACTGATCGCGTCACCCTCAAGCAGCGAGCGATAGGGCGGACTGCCGATCTGAATGAGATGCTCGAGGCTTTTCGGCGCGTGCGGCACAATCGCGTCGCCGATCCCGCGCGAGGCAAAGCACACACGGGCTCCGGAATGCTCGAGGATATAGCCGAGCTCGGCGCCGTGCAGCTTCGCATTCGCCGGCACCGCCGCCAGTCCTGCGTGCCAGATCGCGAACAGCAGTTCCACGTATTCGGCGCAGTTGCGCGCGACTATGGCAACGCGGGCGCCGGGCTGAAGCGATAGA
This sequence comes from Pseudolabrys sp., assembly GCA_025929185.1. Lineage (GTDB taxonomy): Bacteria > Pseudomonadota > Alphaproteobacteria > Rhizobiales > Xanthobacteraceae > Pseudolabrys. The sequence goes on along the minus strand of JAICMO010000067.1, from coordinate 13,876 downwards.
TCGTTGCGCAGCGCGCCGGCAATCCGTGCAACGCGGCCTGCGAGCGTGCCGTAATCATGCTCAACGCGAGTCCCCAGGCCGATTGCCGGCAAACTCGGATAAGCCTTGCCCGTGCTTTCAAGCCATCGCGCGATATTCATCGCGACGCCTACATCGCATTGAGCCAGCCGAGCCGGATCGGATAACCCTCGCCGCCGAGCAGTGCCAGCGATTCATAGAGCGGCAGGCCGACGACGTTCGAATACGAGCCCACGATCTTCACCATGAAGGTGCCCGCGATGCCCTGCGCAGCATAGCCGCCTGCCTTGCCCTGCCACTCACCGGAAGCGAGATAGGACTCGATATCTTCGCTCGATAAACGCTTGAAGCGAACCCGCGTTTCGACCAGCCGCTGCCGGAACGACTCCTTGGGAGTTACCAAACAGATCGCGGTATAGACACGGTGGTTGCGCCCGGACAGCAGGCGGAGGCACTGCGCCGCTTCATCCAGCAGGTTGGCTTTCGGCAAAATGCGCCGGCCTACTGCGACGACCGTATCTGCAGCGAGAATGAACGCGCCGCGTAATTCATCGTCTAGCTTGACCGATGCCAGTGCCGTTTCCGCCTTTGTGTGCGCCAGCCGATTGGCATAGGCACGCGGCAGCTCCCCGCGCTTCGGCGTCTCGTCGATGTCCGCTGGCTTGAGCGCATCCGGCTCGATTCCCGCCTGATTGAGCAGGGCGAGCCGGCGCGGCGAACCTGAGGCGAGGACAAATTTGGGCCGGCCGATCATGGGTGGGCGCAGGATTGGGCGTGACGGGAACGCAAAGGAGGCCAGAACGCGCGGTTATCAAGTCACTAGCGGAAGGCGCGATTTTTCACAACCAGCCGCTATGGCCGCGGACTCGAGCGCAAAGCGGGTGCCGGCGATCCCGTAAAACTTCCTGAAAAATCGCTTCAACTCGATCGAATCGGGCAAGATTGGCTTGTTGATTCGGCCGTATTTGTTGCATCGCGTAATTCGGGCTTGCAGCCGGCCATGCCAATCTCGCGAAGCACAATGCAGGGTCAAACACCATCAGCACCGCGCGCCAAAGCCGCCGTCGGACGGCTCTTTGCCGGTATTCCTGCGTTCTTGTTCGAGTTGCTGATTGCCGCGCAGTTCATGTGCGCGATCAGCTTCTGGTACCGGCGTTATGATTTCCTCGCGGCCGGACTGCTCATCACGCTCGCGCTTGCCTTCGCGCTCGTTGTTCGCGAAATGCACGCTTCGGCACTCGCGCGCAGCCATCAATCCGAGTCGGCGCACGAGCTTGCACTGCTGCGCGGAATTTTTAACACCTCTCTCGACTTGATTCTGGTAACGGACCGCCGCGGGCAATTCGTTCGCGTAAGCCCGAGCGCCGAAGCGATCCTGGGCTATCGTCCCGAGGAGATGGTCAGCCACATCGGAGTCGATTTCATCCACCCTGACGACCTGGAATCGACGCGCAACGAGATGAGACTCGCGCGGCGGGGCCGCGAAACGCGGAATTTCGAATCGCGCTACGTGCACAAGGACGGCCACGCGGTGACACTGACCTGGACCGGCGTCTGGTCCGAGTCCGAGCAACTTCACTTCTTTATCGGCCGCGACATGACCGAGCAGAAGCGCCTCGCCGCCGCGGAACGCGCCTCGAAGGAAATGCTCACCGCGGTGATCGACGCATCGCCGGTGGCGATCCTGTGCCTTGCCGCCGACCGAACCGTGACCGTCTGGAGCCGAGCCGCCGAAAAGATTTTCGGCTACAAGGCCGAGGAAGTTCTCGGCCGCCCCTACGCGCTGGTGCCGCCGGGGCCGGAGCCGGAAGCGGAATACGACAAGCTGTTCTCGCGCGCGATGGCAGGCGAAACCTTGCGCGACATCAGAGTGCAGCGACGGCGCAAGGACGGCAAGATCGTCGACATCAGCTTCGATGCAGCGGCAATGCGCGGTCCGGACGGGGTCAATGCAATCGCGTACGCGCTGACCGACATTACGGAAAGCAAGCAACTGGAACAGCAGTTGCGTCATTCGCAAAAGATGGACGCTATCGGCCAGCTGACCGGCGGCGTGGCGCACGACTTCAACAACATGCTCACGGTCATCACTGGGACGATCGATATTCTCGCCGAGGGCGTCGCCGACCGGCCAGAGCTTGTCGCGATTGCCAAGCTCATCAGCGAAGCGGCCGACCGCGGCGCGGAGCTCACTGCGCACCTGCTGGCCTTTGCGCGCAAGCAGCCGCTGCAGCCGCAAAAGACCAACGTCAACGAAGTCGCGCAGGAGGCGGCAAATTTGTTGCGACCGACGCTGGGCGAGCAAATCGAGGTAGAATGGAAACTCAATCCGGACGCTTGGCCGGCGCTCGTCGATCCGGCGCAACTCGTCACCGCGATTTTGAATCTTGCCGTCAACGCGCGCGACGCCATGGAGCAAGGCGGCAAGCTCACGTTCGAAACAGCCAACGTGCTCTTAGACGACGAATACGCCAGCCAGCACAGCGAAGTGACGGCTGGTCCTTACGTGATGTTCGCGGTGAGCGATACCGGACCCGGCATTCCGGTTGCGCTCCGCGAAAAAATATTCGAGCCGTTTTTCACCACCAAGGAAGTCGGCAAAGGGACCGGCCTCGGCCTTGCGATGATATACGGCTTTGTCAAGCAGTCGGGCGGGCACATCAAGCTCTACAGCGAGGAAGGACAAGGCACCACGTTCAAGATCTATCTGCCGCGAGCCGACAAGGATGTGGGGGCCGCGGCTGAAACGGCAGCGCCGTCGCTCGATATTGGCAAGGAAACAATCCTGGTCGTCGAAGACGATCCCACGGTCCAGGTTTCCGTCACGACGCAACTCAAGAGCCTCGGCTACACCACCATCACGGCCGCAAATGCGCAGGAAGCGCTTGCGAAGATCGACGCCGGCGAGCAATTCGACCTGCTGTTCACCGATCTCGTGATGCCGGGGCCGATGAACGGCCGACAATTGGCGGAAGAAGCAGCAAAACGTCGTCCATCCCTTAAGGTCTTGTTTACGTCGGGATACACCCAAGACGCGGCGATTCATCACGGCAGGCTCGCGCGCGGCGTTTTGCTTTTGGCGAAGCCATACCGCAAATCGGACCTCGCGCGCATGATCCGGCAGGCCCTTGCGATTCAGAATGGCGCACCGGCGCACAAGGGTTCCGTTATCAACTGACTTTTGTACAACTGCCGGTAAGCAAGCATTCACGAATGGCTGCCAAAAAGAAACTTCGACCGGCTTCCTTGTTCGGGCGCTGCAAGTCGTGGAGTACGCACGATGCCACGCGTTCTCGTCATCGACGACGACAAACTGGTTCGCGAGACGACGCGAATCTTGCTGAGTGCTAACGGATACGAAGTCGTCATGGCGGAAAGCGGGAAAGCCGGAATTGAGATCGCCCGGTCGCGTTCGTTTGACGTTGCCATCGTCGATCTCTTCATGCCGGACATTGATGGCCTTCAAGTTATCGGAGCGATTCGTCAATCGAATCCGCAGCTTCCGATGATCGCAGCATCGGGATTTATGTTCGGCAACGGTGGGGCATGCCCCGAAATGCCGGATTTCGACAGCATGGCGGCGGAGGCCGGAGCCGTCTCGACGCTCTACAAGCCATTCCGGCCGGACACGCTCTTGGGTGAAGTGGCAAGAGTAATCGGCGCCGCGGCAGCATAGAGCGGCTACTCGTTGCCGGCGGCGCTTTTCCCGAATCGTTCCTGGATTCGCGCCAAAAGCTGATCGCGCAGTTCGCGGTAGGCGTCGAGTCGCTGCTCACGATTTCCTTCAATGCCGGTCGGATCGATGGTCGGCCAGTATTCGACATTCGCCGGATGCGCTCGCGTCAGTTCCAGCGCACGATGATGTGCCGGCGGCGATAACGTCACGATCAAATCGAAGTCGAACTCGCCGAGATCGACGAGCTCCTCGAACGTGACCGGCTTATGGCGCGCGATATCGATTCCGATCTCGTCCATGGCGGCGACTGCGAACGGATCGAGCTCGCCTTTCTGCACACCGGCGGACTCCGAGGGAACGGCTTTCCCGATCATCTGCTGAAAAAGGCCCGCCGCCATCGGCGAGCGCACGGCGTTGAGCCCGCAGGCGAACAAGATCGTGCGAGGACGCGACGGACGCTCCGGCCAAGCCATCGGCCTTAGCCCTTCCAGTGCAGCACGCAGACCAGGGTGAACAGGCGCCGCGCGGTGTCGAGGTCGATCGCAACCTTGCCCTTGAGCCGTTCCATCAGAATCGTCGAACCGTCGTTGTGAACGCTGCGCCGGCCCATATCCAGCGCCTCGATCTTGTCGGGAGTCGCGGTGCGGATCGCCTGGTAATAGCTGTCGCAGATCAAATAGTAGTCCTTCACGATCCGGCGCAGCGGCGACAATGAAAAGAAGTGCCTGACGACGGGCGTCCCGTCCTCCTGGCGAATATCGAAAAGAAGGCGATTTCCCGAAATGCTGAGGTGGAGCGTGTAGGGACCTCCGTCGTGACTGACCGGGGCGAATGAGTTCTGTTCGAGCAGATCGTAGATCGCGACTTCGCGCTCGTGCTCGACGTCGGGATTCGAGCGGCCGATCGATTTCTCGTCGAGCTTGACGCTGACAAGACGTTTGGCGGATTTCGGCGGTGATTTCGCGCGGCTCATCGCTTGTTAAGACGGATGGCTACCGAGCGGGCGTGCGCGGCCAAGCCTTCCGCTTCAGCAAGCGCGATTGCAGGAGGGCCGAGTGCCCGCAGTTGCTCGGGACCGCATTTGAGCAGCGAAGTGCGTTTCATAAAGTCGAGAACGCCGAGCCCTGAGGAAAAGCGCGCAGAGCGCGCAGTCGGCAGCACGTGATTGGAGCCGGCGACATAATCGCCGATGGCCTCCGGCGTGTGTGCGCCGATGAAGATTGCGCCTGCATTGCGGATGCGCGCCGCCAACTTTTCCGCGTCGGCCGCGGCAATCTCGAGATGCTCGGGCGCGAGCCGGTCGACGAGCGCAACCGCGTCACCGAGCTTTGCAACGGTGATGATGGCGCCGAAGTGCCGCCATGAGGCTCCCGCCACGTCGGCGCGCGGAAGCGTTTTCAACTGCGCTTCAACCGCTCTCTCGACGGCACCTGCGAGGCCGACATCGTCCGTAATCAGAATCGATTGCGCACTCGCGTCATGCTCGGCTTGCGCCAGCAGATCGGCGGCAATCCAATCAGGATTGCCGGTCTTATCCGCTACTATCAAAACCTCGGAAGGGCCGGCGATCATGTCGATGCCGACCTTGCCGAACACTATTCGCTTCGCTGCCGCGACATAGGCATTGCCCGGACCGACAATCTTGCTCACCGGCGCGATCGACTCAGTCCCGTAAGCGAGGGCAGCAACGGCTTGCGCGCCGCCGATGCGATAGATTTCATCCACGCCTGCAAGGTTCGCTGCGACGAGCACAAGCGGATTGAGCTTGCCATGAGGCGACGGCACGACCATTGCCAACCGCTGGACGCCTGCGACCTTCGCCGGCACCGCATTCATCAGCACGGAGGATGGGTAAGCTGCGGTGCCGCCGGGAACATAGAGCCCGACGGCGTCAATAGCCGTCCAGCGCCCGCCCATTTCAACGCCGAGCACATCGATGAACCGATCGTCGGCTGGAAGCTGCCGCCGGTGATAGCTTTCGATACGTGCGCGCGCGAGCTTGAGCGCCTCGACTGCTTCTTGGTCGCAGGCTTTGGATGCGGCGGTAATGTCATCCGCGGTGACCCGCATTCCCGTTTTGCCGAGATCGACGCGGTCGAATTTCGCCGACAGCTCGATCACGGCCTTGTCGCCACGCGCGACGACATCGTCGACGATCGCGCGCACCGCCTGCTCGACATCGGCGGCCGCTTCACGCTTGACCAAAAGCAGCGCGCGGAAGCGTTCGGCGAAATCGGCGGCTTTGCTGTCCAACCGAAACGGCATGATCAATCCCGCCGGGCGCAAGCCCGAATGACAAGGTCAATGGGTTATGCGGAAGGTCGCGTCAACCCTTTAGCGGCCGAAGCGCTAACGACATGCAATGCGCGCTTTGTCGGCGGAAGCCTCAGTCACGCCGAAAAAATCTAGCGCCTCAGCGGCTCGGCCGTAACGGGCACATGATGCGGACAGTTCGCCGTTATCCAGGTGGGACCAAGATCGGCCAGTTCCGCCTCCAGGCATTCGACCTCCAGGCGTATAGCCCCGCCGCCTGAAAACGTCAGGGTCACGATGCCCGACGGCGCAGAGGTTGCTGCGAACTCGACAGCCAGCAGATTGAGCACCTGATCCTTGCCGGCACAATCAACGCCACGGCACTTGCATGACATTACACGCTCGAAACGCAGGGCCGCGCGCCGACGACGGTTTTGGGGGGCCTCCCCTTGTGCTCCTTCCCAATCGAACCGATTGAGGGCGATGATGACCCTTTTTTCCTGCGGACGCCATAAAACCTCGGAAACCTTGAGGATTGCGTCCTGCAGGTGGGTCGAGACCACCTCCAGATCCTCTTCATCGAGGGCGATGAACTTGAGCAAGTCCATGGTGTTCGGGCTTTCCGTTTCCGCCTACGTAGGAAAGCCCAAACGGCCGCGCAAGTCAGCGGGGACCACCACTCTGGGCCGGGAAAGCGGGCTCCAGGCCGGCCGCCGTCCAGCGGTCGCGGGTCACGGGATCAACGAGCTTCCGCAAGAATGCGGCCGCCGCCTCGCGCCTGTCGCTGCCCGCGAGAACCGCGCCGGTGTAGGTGTTCACATTGGCAATCTCGCCCGGCAGCGGACCGACCACCTTGGCACCTTTCACCGTCAGGATCTCGCTGACGAATGTGGTACCGAAATCGGCGTCGCCGTTCGCGACTGCCTGCGCAACCTCGTAGCCGCGCCCAAGCAACAACGCTTTCGCATTGACGGTCTCGGCGATGCCCAGCCGCTCCAGCAGGCCGGCGAAGAAATTGCCGGATGAGCCGCCTGCTTTCGGATCCGTGTACGACACCTTGCGTGCGGCAAGCAGCGCCTTCTTGAAAGCTTCAACCGTGGAAATATCCGGAAGTGGCGCACCTTCGCGGACCGCGACGCCGGTGACCGTGCGGCCTAGGTCGGTCTTGCTGCCGTCAACGAACAGCCCGAGCTTCTCAAGCGCTTCGATAGCGGCGGCAGACAATATGGCGAGATCCGCTTTTTCGCCCGCCTTTAGCCGATCGCGCAAAGCGCCCGCGGTACCGAAATTCACATTGAGCTTGTGACCGCTCTCGCGCTCGAATTCGCGGCCGAGGCTCTCCACCATCGGCTGCACCGCGCCGGCGCTCAATACTTTGATTTCGGGCACCACAATCCTTGGAAATTATGCGCTCAATCTTTCGATGGTCGCGCCGCAGTGTGAGAGCTTTTCCTCAAGCCGTTCGAATCCCCGATCAAGATGATAGACGCGGTTGACCATTGTCTCGCCTTCGGCCGCAAGCGCCGCGATGACCAGCGATACGGATGCGCGCAAATCTGTCGCCATGACCGGAGCGCCTCTCAGGCGCTTGACGCCTTCGACGGTGGCGGTCTGGCCGTCGAGATGAATGTGAGCACCGAACCGCGCCAGTTCTTGCACGTGCATAAAGCGATTCTCGAAGATCGTCTCTGTGATGCGCGACACGCCATTGGCCCGCGTCATCAGCGCCATCAACTGGGCCTGCAAGTCCGTCGGAAATCCGGGAAATGGCGCCGTCGTCACCTCGACCGGCGCAAGCGCCGCGCCGTTACGCGTGATGCGGATACCCTCGTTCGTCGGCGTCACGGCTACGCCGGTTTCTCCCAAGACGTCGAGCGCCGCTTGCAGCAGTTCGGGCCGCGCGTTTTGCAACAGCACGTCGCCGCCGGCCATCGCCACTGCCATGGCATAGGTGCCGGTCTCAATTCGATCCGGCAAGACGGAATGGCGCGCGCCGTCGAGCTTGGCGACGCCCTCTATGACGATGCGCGGCGTGCCGGCGCCGGAAATCTTTGCGCCCATTTTGTTGAGGCAGTCGGCGACATCGCCGATCTCCGGCTCGCGCGCGGCATTTTCAATCACGGTCGTTCCGTTGGCGAGCGTTGCCGCCATCACGGCGGTGTGCGTACCGCCGACGGTGATCTTAGGGAATTCGATCTCGCCGCCGCGCAAGCCTCTCGGGGCGCGCGCCACGACATAGCCGCCTTCAATATCGATCTGCGCGCCGAGCTTCTCCATGGCCATGATCAGCAAATCAACGGGCCGTGTGCCGATGGCGCAGCCGCCGGGCATCGAAACGCGCGCTTCACCCCTGCGCGCGACGAGCGGCGCCAAGACCCAAAAGCTTGCCCGCATCTTGGAAACAAGCTCGTAGGGCGCTGTGGTGTCGACGATGTGCTTGGCCGAGATGTGCAGCGTGCGCCCGCTGTTCGGTGCATCGCCCGGCCGCTTCCCGGCAATCATGATATCGACGCCGTGATTGCCGAGAATGCGTTGCAATTGAACGACGTCGACGAGCCGCGGCACGTTTTCCAGAATTAGCGTGCCCTCGGTAAGCAGGCTCGCGATCATCAGCGGAAGCGTTGCGTTTTTCGCGCCGGAGATTGGAATTGTCCCGCTCAGGCGCGCACCGCCGACGATCCGTATGCGATCCATCCTCGCCCCGCTTTGTCCTGCCGACGGCTTTATGGACCAGCCCCAGCCTGTTGCAAAGCCTTCAGATCAGCCCTGGATAATTTACCTTCGCTGCCCGAATGCGGCGGAAATCCGGCTTACCGCGCGGAACAGGCTTATGGATCGCGCTTTGTTTCGCTTTTCGCGTTCTCGCTTGTCTGTTCGCTTGATCGCGAATTGCGGCCGCGCGCCTGTGCCTTGCGCCGGCGAAGGTTTTCGCGCAACGCCGCCGCCAGCCGCCTCGTCCTCGCAGCCGACTTCGGATTGCGCTGTTCTTCATGTGTCCGCGGCACAAAAGGATTATCCGCCGAAACTACACGCGGGCAAGGCCGCCGACAGCCGTTTTTCTTGCCTCACGAGGTCGCGTATGGCAGTTTCCGCCGCGTTTGCGGAATAGCAGCGCTGCAATCAACTTGCTGCCGTAGCTCAGTGGTAGAGCACCCCCTTGGTAAGGGGGAGGTCGAGTGTTCAATCCACTCCGGCAGCACCACCTTTGAATCGGCCGATCAAGTGCGGCGCTCAACTCGCGCGGGCGACCGGCGTCTTTCGCTTCCTCTTCGCTACCCGCCCGACAGCCTCGGCATAAAAGTCGATCGGCTGCGGCTTGCCGACGAGGAAGCCCTGAATTTCGTCGCAAGATTCCGCGGCGAGGAACGCGCGTTGCTCTTCGGTTTCCACGCCTTCCGCGAGCACAGGCAGGTTAAGACCGCGGCCAAGGCCGATCACCGCGCGAATGATCGCCGCCGACTGCTCGCGATGGCTTAGGTTCGCGATAAAGGCTTGATCGATCTTGATCTTGTCGAAGGGGAACGACTGCAAGTACGACAATGACGAGTAACCTGTGCCGAAGTCGTCCATGGCGATGCGCACGCCAAAGCTCTTGAGGCGGCGCAAAGTCGCAACCGCGCGGCTGAAATCGCCGATCAGCACGCCTTCCGTGATCTCCAGTTCAAGGCGGTTGGCTGGAAGGCCCGTCGCCAGCAGCGTCTCATGCACGAAATTTGTCAGGTCCCCGTTGTGGAACTGCGCCGGTGACAGGTTGACCGCGATGCCCAGCGGGTGCGGCCAAGCCGCCGCTTCACGGCACGCGGTGCGCAATATCCATTGCCCGAGCGCCCAGATCATGCCGCTCTCTTCGGCGAGCGGAATGAACTTGCTCGGCGGAATAAGTCCGAGGCGCGGATGGTGCCACCGCACCAGAGCTTCGAAGCCGGTGATGCCGCCACCGATTTTCGCCTGCGGTTGATAATAAAGCTCCAGTTCATCGCGCATAATGGCGGTGCGCAGGTCTTGCTGGAGCACGCGCTTTTCGCGCAGCTGCTTGTCCATCGACAGTTCGAAGAATCGAATCGATCCTCGCGCCTCGCTTTTGGCCCGGTAAAGAGCGGCATCAGCATTCGCGGTAAGCGAAGCTGCGTCGACGCCGTCGGTCGGATAGACCGCGACACCTATCGTGAGCCCTACCTTGAGCGAGTGGCCCTTAACCTCCACCTCGGAGGCGAATGCCGAACTGACACGGTCGACCAGCGCGGCGGCGGTGGCCGGTTGCGGCCCTGCCGGCGTGATCATGGCGAATTCATCGCCGCCGACGCGGGCGAGGAACGCGCCGTCACACGCATCCTGTAACCGGCGCGCGACTTTACCGAGCAATTCGTCGCCGATCATGCCGCCGAATACGTCATTGATCTCCTTGAAGCGGTCGAGGTCAGCGGACAGCACGGCAAAGCCATTTTCAGTGAACTGCGCCTGCTCGAACATGTCGGCGAGGTGTTCGTTGAAGGCGGAGCGGTTCGGCAGATCCGTCAAAGGATCGTGATGCGCAAGGTGCGCAATCTGCGCTTCGTGCTGCTTGCGCGTGGTGCGGTCGCGGATCATCGTGATCAGATAACGCGACTTGCCGTCCGGACCGGTGACGGACAGCCGCGTCGAGGTAACGATACGCGCGCCGTTGCCCGGTGTATGGATTGTATGTTCATCGAAGAAAACCGGGCGATCGGACGCGATCGCCTTGCGGTCTTCGGCATCGATCAGATCGGCCGCTCCCGGCGGCATGATTTCCGCGGTGCGCTTGCCGAGGATCGTGTTGCGATCGATGCCGAGAACCGCCTCGGCGGCGCGGTTGATCAGCAAGCAGCGGAGGTTTGGTACTGATTTCACGATGACCGGAGATGGAACATTCTCGATGATGGTGTCGAGAAACGCCCTGGTATGTTCGAGCTCGCGCTCGGCTTTTTTCCTGACCGTGATGTCTTCGTGCGTCGCGACCCAGCCGCCGCCGGTTATCGGCTGATTGATGACGGCGATAATTCGCCCATCGCTCAATTCCACATTTCGCGCAAACGCCTTGCCTTCCATCAGCGAGGTGCGCAAATCGTGCTCATAGGACTCCGGATCGAGCGGAAAACTGCCGGCGGCAAGCCTCGCATCGAGTAGCTCGCGAACCGTAGAACCGCGCCGGACGCGCGAGGAATCGATGCTGTACATATCGAGATAGCGTTGATTCCAAACGAGCAGCCTGCTGTCCGGGTCGAACATGCAGAGCCCTTGCGACATGTTATTGACAGCGCCGTCGAGCAGCCTGTTCTGCTCATCAAGCTTGTCTTTCGTCCGACGTTCGGACCATGCGCCCACAATGCACATCGCGAGGACCGAGGCGGTGACCCCAGCGACGGCAAGCGAAAGCGAAGTGTCCGAAAAAGAGGAAGCGTCGACGCGAGTGATCGTGTCGGGAATGATGCCGACCGCCGCCATGCCGGTGAAGTGCATGGAGACAATCGAAATCGTCAGCAGCACCGCGCCGCCAAGCAGCCCGCGCGTACCGACACTGCGAGTCAAAAGCTCGAGCGCGGCGGCGCCGAGGGAAACTGCAAGAATGATCGAAAGCACCACCAGATCGGCGGCCCAAATGATGGTGCCGGACATTTCGAGCGCCGCCATGCCGACATAATGCATGAACACGATGCCAAGTCCGACAATTATGCCGGCCACGGCCGCGCTCCAGTCGCGATTTCCGTAAACCGCAACGGCAAGGCCAATCGTGACGACCGCGATGGCGACAAGAAGGGAAGCGATCGTCAGGAAAATACCATAGGCTATGGGAATGCTTGGGTTAAAGGCGAGTATGCCGATGAAGTGAGTAGCCCATATGCCGACGCCGGTTGCGAAGCCGGCGGTTGCGAGCCAAAGGGCACGCGAACGTCCGCCCGACGCACGCGCGCGCTGAAATAAACTGACTGCCGCGATGCAAGTCAGGAAACAGACGAGGCCGGCCAGAATCACGAGCCGCCAATCGTGCTGACTGCCAATGCAGTTGAATACTCGTAACATTGCGTCGCCGCCGTCCGATCAAGCGCGTTCCGCACCCGATCTTTGCGAAGCTACGGCAATGTTTTGTTTGTCACGTTAATTTCGCGTAATGCCGTTGGTTAATCGCCCGTTAGGCCTATGCAGATGTAAACGATGCGCTTCGGAAGAGTGGCGACACGTTAACTAAAACAAGCGCAGAAACCGGAAATCGCAGCCTTGATCTGCGCCAAGAATTTCATCGGCATAGAGCTTGGCATAGCCGCGCGCGGGCGTCGGCGCCACCGGCTTGGCTGCCGCCGCCCGCCGCTTAAGTTCGCCCTCCTCGACAAGGAGGTCGATGCGGCGTTGCTTGATCGAGAGGCGGATTCGATCGCCGTGCCGCGCCAGCGCAAGCGGACCACCGGACGCGCTGTCCGGCGTCACATGCAGAACAATGGTCCCGAACGCAGTGCCGCTCATGCGCGCATCCGAAACACGCACCATGTCTTTTACGCCTTTTGCTGCAAGCTTCTTCGGAATTGGAAGATAACCAGCTTCCGGCATGGCTGCCGCCGAATGTGGCCCGGCGTTTTGCAACACGAGAATGTCTTCAGGCGCAACATCGAGATCAGGATCATCGATGCGCGCCGCGAGGTCTTCGAGCGAGGAGAAGACGACCGCCTTACCCTCGTGTTCGAACAGCTTCGAGTCGGCGGCCGAGCGCTTCAGGATCGCGCCTTGCGGCGCGATGTTGCCGAACAACGCGATTAACCCGCCCTGCTCTTCGAGCGGTTTTTTGCGCTCGGCGATGATCGTGCGATCGATCCATGAATCGCCGTTCGCTCCAAGCCTCTCACCCAACGTCTCGCCGGTCGCCGTCATGCAATCCAAGTGCAAGAGGTCTTTCAGTTCGCGCAGCAGCGCCCCCATGCCGCCGGCGGCAAAGAAATCCTCCATGTAGCCGTTGCCGCCGGGCTTGAGATTAACCAGCACAGGCGTCGTGTCCGAAAGTTTGTTGAGTTGGTCGAGTGAGACGTGAACACCGGCACGCCCGGCGATCGCGGTCAAGTGAATGATGGCGTTGGTCGAGCCGCCGAGCGCGAGCAGAACACGTAACGCGTTCTCGACCGATTTCGCATTGACGATTCGCTCCGGCGTGAGTTGAGACCCGATCATTTTTACCGCGGCAGCTCCGGTCGCCTCGGCCGCGCGCAACCGGTCGGCGTGTACCGCGGGAATAGCCGCAGTGCCCGGCAAAATCATGCCGAGCGCCTCTGCGAGGCACGCCATCGTTGACGCCGTTCCCATAACGGCGCAGGTGCCGGCGGTGGTCGCAAGGCGTCCTTCCACGTCCGAGATTTCCTGATCGTCGACTTTGCCGGCCCGGTATTGCGCCCAGAACCGGCGGCAGTCAGTGCAGGCGCCAAGCCGCTCGCCGCGATGCCGTCCGGTCATCATGGGACCTGCAACCAGCATGATTGCCGGACGCCCGGCGGAAACGGCGCCCATGAGTTGAGCCGGAACTGTCTTGTCGCAACCGCCCATCAGCACCACTGCGTCCATCGGTTGGGCGCGGATCATTTCCTCCGTGTCCATCGACATCAGGTTGCGAAACTTCAAGCTGGTCGGCGACAGAAACACTTCGCCGAGCGAGATGGTCGGAAATTCCAGCGGCAGCGCGCCGGCCGAAAGCACTCCTCGCTTTACCGCTTCCAGGAGTTCGGGAAAGTGGCGGTGACAATTATTGAAACCCGAATGGGTATAAGCGACCCCAACCACCGGCTTTGAAAGCATCTCGCGCGAATAGCCCATGGACTGCGCGAACGAACGCCGCAAGTAGAGGGAAAAGTCGCGGTCGCCATAATTGGTCAGGCCGTGCTCGATACCGACAGTTTTCTTATTCATGACATCAGCTTGTGCCGTCGCATCGGC
>JAICMO010000121.1 GCA_025929185.1 Pseudolabrys sp. | reverse complement strand
TCGGTCGGCATGCGCGCCGGCAGTCACTTTAATGTGCCGTACCGGCTCGAAAAATATCTGCCGCTCGAAAACATCAAGACGGTGAACACCGGCGGTTTCGGCGCGCGCCTGAAGGCGCTGCTCGACGGCGAAGTGGAGGCGGCGAGCCTCTTGCCGCCGCAGATCGCGATGGCCGAACAACTCGGCTTGCGCAAGATCATCGAGGACCGCTTCCGTACGCTGTGGTGGGTGCCGGACTCGGCGCCGCCGGAGGTCGTTACCGGCTACATCAATGCACTCGAGCGCGCCGAAAAGGCGCTCGACGCGGACCTCGAGAAATATCTGCCGCTGTGGGAGATGGCGGTGCCGCCGGAATTCGCGGACCGCAAATGGGACTACAGCAAATTCGGCCGCGGCGAAAAATTCGTGCGCCAGCCGCTGTCGCAGAAGGACTTCGATGAAGTTTTCGATCAGGTCGGCCGCTGGGGTCTCGATCAGTTCGTCAAGGACAAGAAGATCGAGACGTTGAGCTACACGGCGTGACACGCCTCCGCTCATTCCCGCCTAAGCGGGAATCCAGTTCTTTAAATCCTGGGTCCCCGCTTTCCGCTTCGCGCTTCGGCGGACTCAAACCCGCCGAAACTCGCGAAGCGAGCGTAGGCGGGGTCGCGCGAATGAGCGGGATGGCCGCGGCCTTTGCCCTGGCACCCGCACCGCGCGCCACGTTCCGCGCTTCACGTGCTCGTCAACCGATTGGCGGATGAGCGTAATTAATTCGCGCAGCGCCGGCGCGTGCGCGCGTGTTCGGTTGACTGCGAGAGCCCATGTCGTCTGCAAGCCGCGGACCGGTGCGCCGGAAATCTCGCCCGCTGCGATTTCGCTCTGCACTGCGCAATAGGGCATGATGGTGTAGCCGGCGCCATTCCTCATCAGATCGAGCGTCAGCGGCTGGCCTTCGACTTCGAGGTAGGGTCGGAGCGCGAGCTTATCGCGCGCGAGCGCGTTTTCGACGGCGACACGAAGCTGGTTTCGTTTCGAAAACAAGATGATCGGAAGCTCGGCCAATTTCTTGAGGGGCACCGGCTGGTCGAGCCGCAAGCCGGCGGTGCGCGGCCCGGCGAGATAAACGTCTTCCGTAACTAGCGGCGTGATGTCGAAATTGTCGAGACCGCGCGCGCCTGCCATGAGGATCGCGACATCGATCTGCCGCGCCGCGAGCAGATCTTCGATCACGTGCACAAAGGCCTCATGCACCGTCAGCGATACGTTTGGAAAAGCTTTGCGGTAGGCGGAAACGACCGCACTGGAGAGCACGTAGCGCATTGCGGTCGGCAGGCCGAGCGATACCGCGCCAGCGGGCGTCGCGGCCGCCGCAGACATCGCGATCCGCGCTTTTGCGACTTCGGCGAGGATACGTTCCGCATGCGCGCGCAATTCCTCGCCGGCTTCCGTCAGCGTGACGCCGCGGTGGTGGCGCAGAAAAAGTCGCGCGCCGAATTCCTCCTCCAACAACGCGATTTGCCGTGTTAGCGCGGGCTGCGCGATGTTCACCGCGTCGGCGGCGCCTTTGAGGCTGCCGATCTCCGCTACGCTCAGGAAATTGGAGAGGGTGCGCAGGTTCATGGGTGTATGCTGAGATTATATCGCTGCTATCGATACTATCGATTTTTGATGGAGCTGCCCAGCCGGTAACATCCCAGTCTGTTTCGTTTTCTGTCATGGCCGGGCTTGTCCCGGCCATCCACGCCTCACTCCTGTTGCGCGGCTAGGAAGGCGTGGATCCCGGCATAAAGCCAGGCATGACGATGTTGGGAGTGATGTAGTGAGCTATCGTCTCGCCGTCGATATTGGCGGCACCTTCGTCGATGCCGTGCTGTTCGACGTAAGCAGCGGCGCGTGGAAGCTTGAGAAGAGCTTCACCACGCCGACCAATGCCGCCGCCGGTGTCAACGCCGCGATCAAGCGCCTCGGCATCGACGGCAGTGCGCTCGATTCCTTCATCCACGGCACGACGCTCGGCTTGAACACCGTCCTTGAACACAAGGGGGTCGTCACCGGCATCATCACCAATGCCGGTTTCGAAGATGTTTTCGAGATGGGCCGCTATAACCGCGACCGCGCGCAGATGTATTCGCTCGAATACGACGTGCGTCCGCCGCTGGTGCCCAAGCGCATGAGGCTCGGCGTTCCCGGCCGCTTGAACGCGCAGGGCGAGGAATTGCAACCGCTTGACGAAGACGCTGTGCGCGAGGCGGCGCGTACGCTGGTCGAGAAATGGAAGGTCACGTCGATCGCCGTCTGCTATCTGCACGCGTATCGCAATCCCAAGCACGAGCAGCGCACGGCAGGGATTATCCGCAAGGAGTGGCCGGATGTTTCCGTCTCGATTTCCAGCGAGATCGTGCGCGAGTACCGCGAGTACGAACGCACCAGCACGACGGTCATCAACGCTTACATCCAACCGATCTTCCGCCGCTATATCGGCAGGCTCGAGGGCGGCTTGAAGGATCAGCGCTTCGCCGGATCGTTCTACATTACGCGTTCGGGCGGTGGCGCGTTGCTCGCGCACGACGCGATCGCGATGCCCGTGCATACGATCTTTTCGGGACCGGCGGGTGGGTTGATCGGCGCGGTACGCCTCAGCGAGATCGTCAACCGCCCCAATATCATCGCCGTCGACATCGGCGGCACCAGCACCGACGCCTGCGTCGTACGCGAAGGCACGCCGACGCTGAGATATCAGGCGGAGCTTGAAAAGCTGCCGCTGATGATTCCGGCTTACAACATTTCAACCATTGGCGCGGGGGGCGGCTCGATTGCCCGCGTCGAGGGCGGCTTGCTCAAAGTCGGGCCGCAATCGGCCGGCGCCGAGCCGGGTCCCATCTGCTACCGGCGCGGCGGCACGCAGCCCACGTTCACGGACGCGGCGGTCGTGCTCGGCTATATCGATCCGGACAATTTTCTCGGCGGCGAGGTGAAGCTCGATGAGGAAGGTGCGCGCGCCGGGCTGATGACTCACGTCGGCGAGCCGTTGAAGCTAAGCGATATCGAAGCGGGCCGTGGCGTGCTCGACGTGCTGCTCGCGCGAACTGTGAGCGCCATCCGCGAGATCACGGTCGAGGAGGGCCTCGATCCGCGCGAGTTCAGCATGCTCGCCTACGGCGGCGCAGGGCCGATGTTCGTGCCGCTGGTTGCGCGCGAAATGGGGGTGCGCGAAGTGATCGTGCCGCAGGCGCCGGCCGGCTTTTCGGCGTGGGGCATGTTGATGACAGACCTTGTGCAGGAATATTCCGAAACGGCAGTGGGCCTGCTCGAACATGTCGGGCTCGAGCGGCTGCGCGAAATCACAAAAAGGCTGTCGGCACAGGCGGCCGCCGATCTGGAGCGTGGTGGCTTTGCGCCGAAGGACCGCGCCTTCGAATACGCCGCCGCGCTGCGCTATTTCGGCCAGGAGCACACGCTGGAAACGCCGCTCGAAGAAAACGACACACTCGAAAGTCTCGCCAAGCGTTTCGATGCCGTGCACAAGCAGCGCTACGGCCATACCATGACCGATCCGGTTCAGCTCGTGCACGTGCGCGTGCGCGGCATCGGCCGCACGCCGCGGCCCGCGTTGAAGAAAATTCCACGCCGCGAGAAGGGCACACTAGTTCCGCGCACCAGACGCAAAGCGTTTTGCTTCGCGAGACGCGCGATGGTCGATTTTTCGGTCTACGATCGTGAGACATTGCGCGATGGTGATGCTGTGCCGGGGCCTGCCATTGTCGAAGAACCCACCACCACGCTCGTCTATTTCTCCGACCAGCAAGCGCGCGTCGATGAATACGGTCACCTGTTCATCACGGTGAAAGCATGAGCGCGCGCAAGGCGACCGATCCGGCCACGGCTGAAGTCATCCGGCATTATCTCTCGTCGGCTGCGACCGAAATGGAGCGCACGCTAGTGCGCACCGCTTATTCGACGATCATCTACGAGATCAATGATTTCGGTCTGTCGATCTTCGACCGCAATCTCAATCTGCTCGCCGACGCCACCGGTCTGCCGCTGTTTCTCGGCGCCAACGAATATGCCATCCGACAGGTGCTGAAGAACAGTCAATGCGGTCCGCTCGAGCCCGGCGACGTCGTCCACATGAACGTGCCGTACTGGAGCGGCGCACACACCAACGACGGCGTGCTGGTCGCGCCGGTATTCGTCGATAACGCAATTGCCGCTTATACCGTGGTGCGCGCGCACTGGACAGACATGGGCGGCAAGGACCCCGGTTACATCCTCGATTCAACGACGGTGCATCAAGAAGGGATCATGATCCCCGGCGAAAAGATCGTGCGCCGGGGTGAGCCGAACGAGGAACTGCTGCGCATCATTCGCGCCAATTCGCGTGCGCCGGCGACCGTGATGGGCGATTTCAACGCCGAGGTCGCCTGCCTGCGCGTCGGTGTCAAGCGCGTGAACGAGCTCTACCAGAAATACGGCACCGAGACGGTGGAGGCGTCGATCGAACGTATCCTCTCCGCCGGCGAGGAAAAGGCGCGTGCGGCGGTCCGTGCGATGCCGAACGGCGAGTGGGAAGCCGAAGACTGGATGGACAACGACGGCGTCAACGACGATCTCGTGCGTGTGCATGTGCGCATCGTGATTGAGGACGACGAGATGACCGTCGACTATTCCGGCTCGAGCCAGAAGGTGGACGGGCCGATCAATCTCGGCCTCGGCATGGCGCGCTCGGCGGCGCGCATCTGCTTCAAAAGCCTGACGACGCCGAACGAGCCATCGAACGGCGGCCAATTCCGGCCGCTGAATATCGTCGCGCCGGAAGGCAGCCTGTTCAACGCGGTCTATCCGTCGCCGGTCTTCACGATCTGGGCCGGCGTGAGCGCCGTCGAGACGATCTACAAGGCGCTGGCGAAAGCGGTGCCGGAGCGGATGTGGGCGGGCACCGGCGGTGATCTCGGCGATCCCGGTTTTTATGGCAAGGAGCCCTACACCGGACGACAGGTGTGGCATCAAACCAACGCCGGCGTCGGCTGGGGCGCGCGCATCGACCGCGACGGCATCAATACGACGCAGCATGTGTCGATGTGCACGGTGAAGAACATTCCGGTCGAGGTCGTCGAATCGCGCCTGCCGGTGATGGTCGATCGCGCGCGCTTCCGGCAGGACTCGGGTGGGCCAGGGCGCTTCCGTGGCGGGCTCGGCTCGGTGCGCGATTATCGCTTCCTTGCGCCGTTTGGCGCGCTCACGATTTTGAAGAAGTCGCGCACGCCGGGCTGGGGATTGAAGGGCGGCAAGCCGGGGCCTCTCAATCTTAGTATTCTCATTCCCAACACTGAACGGCCGGACTGGAAGGAGCATTTCGAGCGCGACATCATTTCGTACGCGGACAACAGCTACCTTTACGACGACAAGCCGGAGAACGTGATCTATTGCGGCATGTTTCGCGGCGAGTTCGGGCCGGGCGATGTCATTTCCTATCTTGCGGACGGTGGCGGCGGTTACGGCGATCCGTTCGACCGCGATGTCGAGCGCGTGCGCAATGACGTGATCGACGGTTATGTCAGCCGCACCGCTGCCGAGCGCGACTATGGCGTCGTGCTAACGGACGATCTGGAAGTCGACATCGAGGCAACACGCAAGAAACGCGACGTACCGCGCGCAACGGAGAGTTACGATCCGCCGCTGCGCAAGCCGCCGCCCAAACCAAAGCGCAAGTGATCAGCTGGCAGCTGCCATCTGTGTGAGCAGACTTTCGCCCGGCCGAACGCGCGTGAACATCACTGGCTTTTCGCTCACGGCAATCTTGTCGCCCGTCATCTGTGTCACTGTGTAGGCCGATGTGGCAAGATCGGAGGCCGTTGGATGATCTTCGCGGAAATGCGCACCGCGGCTGTCGCGCCGGAATTCGGCGGCGGCCGCAATCGCGCGGCTTACCAGCGTAAGATTTTCCAGATTAAGCCGATCCATCCAGGTCAAGTTGTAACGCCGGTCGGTATCGGCCACGCCGCATTCCGCAATTTCGCGCGCGAGCGCGTCCAGTGCCGCCTTGCCGCGCGCAAGATTCTCGGGTGACCGGAGGATGCCGACATCGTCCCACATGATGCTGTAGAGCTTTTCGCGCATGGCCGGCAGGTCGCCGCCGCGCTTGCCGAACGGCGCGAATGCGCGCTCACGCGCGGCGTCAATCGCATGACGATCGGGTTCTGCCAAAGGACCTGAGCGCTTCGTTTGCGCGCCCATTGAATCGCCGGCGAGCCCGCCGAATACGGTGGAGTTGGCAACGCCGTTGCCGCCGAGGCGGTTGGCGCCGTGCACGCCACCGGTGTCTTCGCCCGCTGCATAGAGGCGCGGCAGCGGCGTTGTGCAATCGGGCGCGAACACCACGCCGCCCATCATGTAGTGCGCGGTCGGAATCACCTCCACGCGCCCGGCGGCAAGATCGAAGCCGCAGTCGGCGCAGCGCTCGACCATGCCTTTGAACTCCTTGCGCACGCGGTCCGGGCCGAGGTGCGTCATCTCGATATAGACGCCGCCATGCGGACTGGCGAAGCCCTTGCGGATACGATCCATGATCGAGCGGCTGACGATGTCGCGCGTCGCGCGCTCGCCGCGCTTGTCGTAGTGGAACATGAAGCGCTCGCCCTTGGCGTCGGTGAGATAGCCGCCAGAGCCGCGCAGGCCTTCTTCCAGCACGGTGCCGGTCATGCGCGTGCCTTCGCCGGCGAGCAAGCCGGTCGGGTGGAATTGCACCATCTCGATGTCGCGCAGCGGCAGACCGGCGCGCAGCGCCATTGCCAGGCCGTCGCAGGACTTGTCGCCGGACGGCGTGTGATAGCGATACATCGTCGGCCCGCCGCCGGTGGCAAGCAGCGTCGCGCGTGCCCGCACCATCAGCAGTTCGCCGGAGCGTATGTCGAGCATCAGCACGCCGGCAAGTTCGCCGCCGTCGCTGTTCGGGACCAAGTCGAGAGCACGGAAGTCCTCGAGCCGGCGCACGTTGCGCCGCCACACCTGCTCGGCCAACCGGTTGATGATCTCGATGCCCGTTAAGTCACCCTTGTGCACCGTGCGGTCGAATGTCTGTCCGGCAAACGCTTTCTGATGCACGGTGCCGTCGGGATTGCGGTCGAAGAAGCAGCCGAGTTCGTTTTCCAGTTCTCGGATGCGCTTGGGCGCGGTCGACACCAGAATCCAGGCCAGCTCTTGGTCGTTGAGCCAGGCCCCGCCTTCGATCGTATCCATGAAATGGCGCTCGACCGAATCTTGCGGCGAGAGTGCGACGTTGTAGCCGCCCTGCACCATGCGCGTGCAGCCGCATTTGCCGAGCAGGCCCTTCACGGCAACGGTCACATCGAGATCGGGATTGGCTTTCTTGGCGTGCAGCGCTGCGAATAATCCTGCGCCGCCCGCGCCGAGAATAAGGACATCGGTTTCGAGTTGATGCACTTATGCGCTGCCGATGCTGGCGAGCACCGCCGCGCGGCGCGCCGCGGCTTCCGCATTGATCTGTGCATAGGTCGAGCCGCCATGCGAATCCATCGTCACAAGCAGCGGGCCAAAGCCCTTGATACGGAATTTCCAGAGGCTTTCGGGATTGAGATCGTCGAAGTCGACGTCTTCGATCGCTTCGATCCACGTGGTTTGCAACGCAGCTGCGCCGCCAATCACCGCGAGATACGCGCCGCCGATATCACCCAGCGCATCGAGCGTACCTTGTCCCATGCCGCCCTTGCCGATGATCAGCCGCACGCCATCGCGCTCCATGAGAGGGCGCGTAAAACGTTCCATGCGCATCGATGTTGTGGTGCCGATGCAGACCGGCTCGTAGCCCGATGAATTCGTCGGGCGCGGATCAACCTTCTTCACATTCGGCGCGGTGTGAACGACCGCATGGCCCTTAAGATTGAGGCGCGTCGTGCGGCCCTGGTCGAACATCGCAATCAGCGTGGCGTCGCGAATGCCGAACAGCGTCTTCTCTATTGTCACCGTGTCGCCGAGGCGCAAGCTGCGCGCCTGCTGTTCCGTAATCGGCATTTCGAGGACGTGATGCGTCATTTTCGCCGCCTTACTCGAACGCAATGCCGCCCGGTGTGATGATTGCCGACGCACGGCGGGCGGAATGGCATTGGATGTTTACTGCCACCGGATTCATGGTGATGTGCGTTGCCGCGACTTCCACATGCACGCGGAACGACGTTGAACGTCCACCCAGACCCTGCGGGCCGATGCCGAGCTCGTTGACCGCACCGCTGAGTTGCGCCTCGATCTTGGCGCCTTCCGCATCTTTGCACGTTGTGCCGAGCGCACGCGTGGCGGCGATCTTGGCCAGATGCATGCAGAGATCGGATGTGCCGCCGATGCCAACGCCGACGATGGTCGGCGGGCAGACGCGGCCGCCGCATTCGATGACTTTGTCGATGACGAAGCGTTTGACGGCAGAAACGCCGTCGGCCGGCACCAGCATTTGCAGGAAAGAGCCGTTCTCCGAGCCAGAGCCCTTCGGGATCATCTCGATCTCAACCGTCTCATCGCGTGTATCGAAATCGACGTTGATCAGCGGGACGCCGACACCGCAGGAAGTCTGCTCGTTCTTGCGCGTGATCGGATGCACGACCGAGGAGCGGAGCGGGTGTTCCTTGGTGGCGCGCTCGCAGCCGCGGCGGATCGCTTCCTTCATCGCTACGCCATCGAAATCGACGTTGCGGCCGATCGTCACGTTGTAAATGGGAATGCCGGTATCTTGGCAGAGCAGGTTCTTGGTGCGCTCGGCGACCTGGATGTTCTCGACCATGGTGCCGAGCACGGCGCGGCCGGTCGCGTCGGTCTCCTGCGCCATCAGCCGCTCGAAGCCTTGTTTGATGTCGCGCGGCAGCAGCTTGAGCGCGCGGATGTAAAGCGTCTTGCTCAGCTCCTCGACTTCCTTGATATCGAGCTGCATCGTTTGTTCCTAAAGCACGAGCGTCAGGCCTGACCCGATCAGCAGCACCGCCAGCGCCTGGCGGAACCGCCTGTCGTCGAGCCTACCGTAGAGCTGCCATCCGATCCAAGTTCCCAGGAACATCGGCGGCAGCACGGCAATGAGCAATATAAGCCCGGCGCGGTCGAATGCGACGAGGATCAGGCCGACAATGGTGACAGCTTGTACGACGATCACGAACGGCTGGTACACGGCGCGCGCCGCCTCTTTGGGCCAACCGCGCAATTGGGTCCAGATCGTCGGCAACACGCCGGAATAGCCGCCGAGGCCGCCCAATACGCCTCCAATGAAGCCGATGATGCCGTCCGCTGTGCGCCCGCCGGCCTTGAACATCGGCAGCCGCGGCGCGATCAGCGCGTAGGCACCGAACACTGTCAGGAAAATTCCAAGCGCGACTTTCAATGTACCGGCATTCGTGTGCGCGAGAAAATGAATGCCGACCGGAATGCCGATGACGCCGCCGACGATGAACGGCCACAGACGTCCAACTTCAATATGCTGGCGCTGCTGCCAAATGGTCGTCGTATGTAGCAAGACGCCGCAGCCGGTAATGAGAATCGCCGAGTGCAGCGGATCGATGCGGTGCAGCCATATGGAGGACGCGGCCAGCCCGAATGCGAACCCGGTCCCGCCGGCGGCGATTCCGCCGATCAGCGCGCCGAGCCACAGGAAGGCAAGCGTTTCAAGGGAAATTCCGGCGATCATGTTCAGCCGGAATTCAAAACGAAGATCAGGCCCACCGCACATATCGCGGCAGCGCAGGCTGATAGGGCAACCAATGTCTTCTCGCGAAAATCGAAAAACTCGATCGCGAGCACGCGCAGCCCGAGCGCCAAATGGGCGGCCAGTGCGACGACGATCCCGAATTCGGCAAATTGCACCAACGGCTGGCGTGTAACTTGCAGAAAGGACTCCAAACCTTTGGCTCCATTCAGCGCCGTTGCGAGGGCAAGAAAATGCAACGGCAAAAAGACCGCCAACGCAATACCGGCGATGCGATGGATCATCGCCGCGATGAAGCCGCGCTGTTTGTGAGAGGCCCTCATGCGGTGAACACCGCAAGTACCGCCCGAAACCCGAGCACGAGCAGCAGGATGGAAAACAGCCCGAGTGCAATATCGAGCGTGGCTCCGCGCCAAGGCGTCCACTCGCGCAGGATATTGCGCAATCCGATGGGGGCGTGGATCGCCACAGCGACAACAAATACACCGTAGAAAACGGCAAACCCGATATTGCCGTGTGTGCGGCTCAAAATATCAGCCGCTGTCAGCCCGCCACGAACGGCATAGAGAATAGTCGCAAGATGCACCGCGACGGCGCACGCCAGCACAAAGGCCGTGAACCGCTGCGCGATAAAAAGGGCGGCGCTCATCGCGTGAAGCCCAGGTTGCGGCGCAGAACGGCGCGTTTGAGGCCAGCAATTGAATAGGTCGGCGCGATTGCCTTCGGGCAGAACTGCGTGCAGCTCATGTGCGTGTGGCAGGCGTGGCAGCCGGAAGCGTGCGATACAGCCTTCAGGCGCTCGGCGTTGCCTTTGTCGCGAACGTCATTGGCGAGAGTCCAGGCGCGGTTAAGCGCGGCCGGCCCGAGATAGTCTTTGTCCCACGCCACCACATCGCAAGCGGAATAGCAGACGCCGCAATTGATGCATTCGATGCCGGCATCCGCGGCCTGCCGCTCCGGCGTCGACGGCGGGACGACCGCGAAATCGTTGCCGGGCTGCGGTCCGGGTTCGAAATAGCCGCGCGCCTGCTGCCATTTCTCGAAAAATTGCGTCATCTCGACCGCGAGGTCCTTGACGACGGTGAAATTTCGCAGGGGCTCGAGCCGCAGACGCTCGCCGTCGCGGACGACCTCATTCACGCGCGCGCGGCAGGTCCAGCGCGGCCGCCCGTTCACGACCATGGCGCAGGAGCCGCACATTCCGACACGGCAGGCAAAGCGATAGGAAAGAGTGGCGTCGTGGTCACGCTGGATTTCAGTGACCACGTCGAGCACGGTCTGGTGCTCGCGGCGCGGAATAGAAAACAGCTGAAATTTTCCCGTCTCAGTCCCGCGCCACACGTCGACATCGAGCATGCGGCTGATGCTCATCGCTGCATGCCCCATAGATTCACCGTGCGCGTCTCGATGGTACGGAAAATAACCGATTCGACCAGCAAGCCGATCAGGATCACGGTGAGCAGGCCCGAGAAAACAGTCGCCGTGTCGAGGTCGTTTCGTGCTTCGAAAATATAC
>JAICMO010000097.1 GCA_025929185.1 Pseudolabrys sp. | reverse complement strand
GCTTCGAGGCGCGGCGCTTACGCCTCGCTCCTCAGCATGACGGATATGGCGCATCGACCGACCGCGCAGGATGACGGATGATTTCTTCCCAGCTTCAGATACAAATGACACCGCAACACCCGAACCTGACACTAGTGCCATGACTCGACAATCATCGCGCGAGCGGCTCGAACAAGCGCTCGAAAAAATCGACGATCCGCAAGGCGAGGGTGCGCGCGCCTGCCTCACCATCTATCGCGAGCGCGCGAAAGCAGAGGCCGATGCGGCGGATGCTCGCGCGCGAAATGGCATCTCGCTCGGTCCATTGGACGGCGCCATCGTCAGCATCAAGGACCTGTTCGATGTCGCCGGCGAGGTGACGCGCGCCGGCTCGAAAGTGCTGGCGGAAGAGGGCAGGCCGGCCACGGCCGATGCTCCCGTTGTCCGCCGGCTGCGCAAGGCGGGCGCGGCGATTGTCGCCAAAACCAACATGTCCGAATTCGCCTTCACCGGTATCGGCGCCAATCCGCATTTCGGCACCCCGGGTAATCCGGCCGACCGCGCGCGGGTGCCGGGTGGCTCGTCGGCCGGCGCGGCTGTCGCAGCCGCCGACGGCATGTGCGAGATCGCGATCGGCAGCGACACCGGCGGCTCCTGCCGCATCCCGGCGGCGATCTGCGGGATCGTCGGCTACAAGCCGAGCCGGCAGCGCATCCCGACGGAAGGGGCATTTCCGCTGTCTTACTCGCTCGATTCGATCGGGCCGATTGCGCGCAGCGTGGCCGCGTGCGCTGATGCCGACGCGGTGATGGCGGGCGAGGAGCCGTGCTCCCTCGCGCCCGCGCCGCTTGCGGGCTTGCGCCTCGGCATCCCCCAGGGCATGCCGCTCGAAAATCTCGACCAGACCGTCGGAAAAACTTTTTCGGAAGCATTCAGTAGGCTGCAAAAAGCCGGCGTCCGTTTGACGGATGAAAAGCTGCCGTTGCTCGACGACATGACAAAACTGCTCGCGCGCACCAGCATTCTCGTCGCGGAGGTTTATTACATCCATCGCGACTTGCTGGCGCGGCGCGGCGACGGCGTCGATCCGATTGTGCGCTCGCGCATCGAGAAAGGACGCGATATCTCCGCGGCGGATTACATCGCTGCGGTGCGCGAGCGCAATGCGCTCATACGCGAAATGGATGCGCGGATTGCCGATGTGGATGCGCTTGTTTTGCCGACGACTGCCACCGTCGCGCCGCGCATGGACGAAGTCAAAGAGCCGAAGGAATTCATGATCCGCAACGCCAAACTGTTGCGAAACACGACCATTGGAAATTTCTTCGATCTTTGCGGCATCTCGCTGCCGCTACCGCGCGACGGCGGCTTGCCGACCGGGCTGATGCTCTTGGCGCGGAACGGCCACGACCGCCGCCTGTTCAGAATGGCGGCGGCGATTGAGCGTCTGTTTGCTTAAAATGACATCTGCATTCGGCAAACGCCGCGCCAAACCGGTCATCGCTGAGGTGCGAGCCAGCGGGTCTGGCTTCGCCGGCCCGATGGTAAACTCCACGAGCCTCGAAGGATGATCGGCCCGGGCCGTCTCCTTCGAGGCCCGCGCCATCGGGCCGCGCTTCGCGTGGAGCCGTTGGCGCGAGCGCCTCAGGTGACGGAGAATTTTACTTCAGCGGCTGCCCGATCGTGACCGTCAACTTGCCGATGCCTTCGACCTCGCACTCGAGCTTGTCGCCGGCAACCGTCGCGGCGACGCCGGACGGCGTTCCCGTCATAATGATGTCGCCCGCTTCAAGCGCCACGATTTCAGAAAGGTTGGAAATGATTTCCGGCACGTTCCAGATCAGCTGATTGAGATCGCCGTCCTGCCGAACCTTGCCGTTGCACTTCAACGTGATCTTGCCGCTTTTGGGATGCCCGGTTTCGGAGGCCGGCTTGATCGCGCCGCAGGGCGCCGAATGATCGAAGGCCTTGCCGATCTCCCACGGGCGCTTGAGGTCGCGCGAGGCGATCTGCAAATCGCGGCGTGTCAAATCGATGCCGACTGCGTAGCCGTAAATGCAATCGTTGGCCTTATCGACCGGAATGTTGCGGCCGCCGCTTTTCAGGACAACGACAAGCTCGACTTCGTGATGCATGTCCTTCGTCAGCGACGGGTAAGGCACCGTTCCGCCGTCCGGCACGATCGCATCGGCAGGCTTGGCGAAATAGAACGGCGGCAGCCGCTCGTCCTGGCCCATCTCGCGGATGTGCTCGACGTAGTTGCGCCCCACGCACCAGATGCGGCGAACGGGAAAAGTTTTGCTGGTCCCCTGAACCGCAATGGTTGCCTGCGGGGGCGGCGGAATGACGTAACGGTCGTCGGAAGCCATGATGTACCGATGGTTATGAGGGTCTATCAACGAGAGGGGAACGGGCGTGGGGTTATCAGGTGGGCGGCGGCGCCGTCAACGGGCGACGCGGTCAAGATGAAGCCACCGCCGCAAGCGGCGGGCGCAGCTCCTGCTCTTTCAACTGAAGCCGGTAGAAGGAAGCGTAACGGCCGCCCTTGCGTAGCAGTTCGTCGTGACGCCCCGACTCGACCACGGCGCCGTCCTCAATCACATGGATGCGGTCGGCGTGCGCGACGGTGTGCAGCCGGTGGGCAATGACGAGGGTTGTACGCCCCTGACACAAGTGCTCCATGGCTTCGCGCACCTGAAGCTCGGATTCGGAATCGAGCGCCGCCGTCGCCTCGTCGAGCAGAATGATCGGCGCGTTCTTGATCAGCGCGCGCGCGATCGAGATGCGCTGGCGCTGTCCGCCGGACAACTGCAACCCGTGCTCGCCGACTGGAGTATCGTAGCCGCGCGGAAATCCGAGAATGAAGTCGTGCGCATAGGCCGCTTTTGCCGCTGCGGCGATTTCGTCGTCGGTCGCATCGGGTTTGCCGAAGGCGATGTTGTCGCGCACCGTGCCGCGAAACAGAAAGACGTCCTGCCCGACATAGGCAATGTGGCGGCGCAGGGAACGGCGCGAAACCTGGCTGATGTCCTGCCCACCGATGGCGATTTTGCCGCGCTCAATGTCATAGAAGCGGAGGATCAGATTGAGCACGGTCGATTTGCCGCCGCCGGAAGGCCCGACGAGCGCGGTCATCTTTCCGGCCTCCGCGGCAAACGACATCCCGTGCAAAACCGCCTCGTCGCTCCGGTAGGAGAAGTGCACGTCGGAAAACTCGAGGCTCGGAGCCGCGATTTGCAGCGCCGGCTTCTGGTCGTCGACCGCCTCCGTGGGCGGGCTGTCGAGAATCTCGAAGAGCACGCGCACGCCGACCAGCCCGCTGTTGAGCTGGATGTTGAGCCGCGCGAGGCGCTTTGCCGGTTCGTAAGCGAGCAGGAAAGCGGTGATGAACGAAAAGAATTGCCCGGGCGTGGCGCCGGTTTCGATTACCCGATAGCCGCCGTAGGTAATCGCGATCGCAATCGCGCAGCCGCCCAGCGTCTCCATCAGCGGGCTCGCACGCGCAGATACGCGGGCCATTTTGTTCGCGTCGCGTTCGACCGCGGCGACGTTCCGATCGAAGCGCTCGCGCATGGTTTCTTCAAGCGTGAACGCCTTGACGATGCGAATACCCTGCAGGGTTTCCTGCATCGTCTCCATAATGCGCGCGCCGCCATCGAATTGGCTGCGGGCGATGGAATAGATACGGCGGATCAGCTTGCGCAAAACGAGAAAGGCCGGCGGCGCCACCACAAAGCTGAAGAATGACATCAGCGGATCCTGCACCACCATCACCGTCACGAGGCCGATCAGCGACAGCAGGTCGCGCCCGACCGACGTGATGAGCAGATTGATCATCTGCGTGGCGGCGGCGGCGCCGGCGGTCAGCCGCGCGATAAATTCAGACGAGTGCCGGTCGGCGAAGAAGCCGAGCCCTTCGTTGAGCAGCTTGTCGAAAACGCGGCGCTGGTTGTCGGCCACGATGCGGTTGCCGATATACGACAGCAGCACGGTGTGGCCGTACGTCGCCACGCCCTTGCCGGCGAATAAAGCGGCGGTTATGAAACCGAGGGTGATGATGCCGGCCAGATTGTGATTGACATAGGCTTGATTGATCACGTCGCCGATCAGGTAAGCGCTGAGGGCCGTGCAGCCGGCGGCGATCGCCATCAGCACAAAAGCGACGGCGTATTTCTTCCAATGGACGAGACCCTGCTCGGCGAGCAGGCGGCGGATCAACGCCCCGGCGCTATAGTGCGCATCGCTACCAGCCGGAATGACAGAGTCCCTCATTCGCCCTCTTTGCCGAACGCCCGATTTTAGCTGCGGAGTAGCGCGGACGCCATGCGACCGCGGGCGCCTGCATGCCCGTGCGGAGCTTATTTTTCAAGCCAAAAGCTGTTTAGAACAACGTCAAACAGTGATTTTCAAACGTCAGGTGGCGACCGGTTCGCGTTTGCCGGGCAGCCGCTCTTCCCACGCATAGGCATGGCGCACGATGGTATCGAGATTGTCGAATTGCGGCCGCCATTTGAGTAGGCTCCGGATGCGGTCGACGTTCGCGACTAGCGAAACGGGATCGCCGGCGCGGCGGCCGGCAATATTCACCGGAAAGTTCCGTCCGCTCGCCCGACGAACGGCTTCGACGACCTCCAAAACGGAATGACCGTGGCCGTAACCGCAGTTGAACGTCATGCTTGGGCCGCCGCGGCGCAGATATGCGAGCGCGGCGGAATGCGCGCGCACGAGATCCGTCACGTGGATGTAGTCGCGCACACAGGTGCCGTCCGCCGTCGGATAGTCGGTGCCGAACACATCGAGCCTGGCGCGCTTGCCCAGCGCGGCCTCGCACGCGACCTTGATGAGGTGAGTTGCGGCGGGTGTCGATTGGCCGGTGCGCCGCTTCGGATCGGCGCCGGCAACGTTGAAGTAACGCAGAATGACGAAACGCAGGTCGTGTGCGCGCGACGTGTCATGCAACACGATTTCAGACATGAGCTTGGAGCTGCCATAAGGCGAGATCGGCGGCGTCGGCGCATCTTCGCGCACCGGCTCGTCGCCGGCGTTCCCATAAACCGCGGCGGTGGACGAAAATATAAACTGCTTCACGCCGCCTTCGACGGCGGCATTGAGCAGCGCGCAGGTGTTCATCGTATTGTTGCGATAATATCCGAGCGGATCGCGAATCGAATCCGGCACGACGATCGAGGCGGCGAAATGAATGATCGCTTCGACCCGGTGCTTTTCGATTGTCCTGGCGACCAGCTCGCGGTCGCCGGTGCTGCCGGCGACAAAAGGGACCGAGCCTGGAATGAGAAAGCGAAATCCGGTGGAAAGATTGTCGAGCACGACCACCGATTCGCCGGCATCGACAAGCTCGTGCACCATGTGGCTGCCGATATATCCGGCTCCGCCGGTCACCAGAATGGTCATGGCAAATGCTCTCGATTGTTCGTAGTTTTCGCCGGATGAATGTAAAAGCGGGCTTTGAATGCAGTGGCGCCGGCCATGGTTTTGGGTTGCATGCTTAATGGTTCTTTAAGGGCACTGAAATTTCTTCATGGCCGATATTCTTTTCATAAAAACATCGTCGCTCGGCGATGTCATCCATCATTTGCCGGCTTTGAGCGATGCGCTCCGCTGCCTTCCTGAGGCCCGAATCGCATGGGTGGTGGAGGAGGCATTCGCGCCGCTGGTACGCTTGCATCCCGGCGTCAAGGATGTAATTCCGGTTGCCTCGCGGCGCTGGCGCAAGTCGCTTTACACGCCGGCAACGCTTACCGAGATCGGCAACGGCCTGCGTGCCATTCGCGCTCGCGCGTATGACGAGATTGTCGACAGCCAGGGCCTGCTGCGCTCGGCCTTGATCGCGCGCCTCGCAAGAGGGCGCCGCCATGGTTACGACCGCGGCAGCATCCGCGAGCCCGCCGCATCTCTGTTCTATGACGTGCGTCACGCCGTCAGTCGTGACCTGCACGCGATTGAGCGAAATCGCATTTTGGTCGGCAAAGCGCTTGGCTATTCGGCGGAAGGCGAGCCTAACTATGGGCTCAATCATTTGCGGCACACGCCCACAGCACCAAGTTATGCGGTATTGCTTCACGCGACGGCGCGTCGCGAAAAGGAGTGGCCGGAAGAAAACTGGATTGCGCTCGGCAAGAAGCTCGATCAGCGCGGCCTCGAACTGATCTTGCCGTGGGGAAGTGATGCCGAGCGCGTGCGCAGCGAGCGGCTCGCATCCGCGCTAACGCATGCGAAAGTCGGCGAACATAGGCCGCTCGATGATGTTGCGCGTTTGATTGCCGGTGCCTCCCTTGTTGTCGGCGTCGATACCGGGCTCCTGCATCTTGCCGCCGCGCTCGGCGTTCCGCTGGTGGCGATCTTTACGGATACGAAGCCGGGCCTAACGGGTCCGCGCGGCAGCGGCTCAATCGCCGTCGTTGGGAGTGAAGCAGGACCGCCATCTGTCGATGAGGTCGTGCGCGCCGTTGAGCGTATTGCGTCCTAGTCCGCTGAAATTGCGGTTTGTTACGCGACGCCGGCGCGCAGCAAATCGTGGATATGGACGATGCCGACGGGCTTCGTGCCCTCGACCACGAACAGCGCGGTCACTTTCGCCGAATTGAGAATTTCGAGCGTTTCGCTTGCCAACTGGTCTGGCCGAATTGTCTTCGGCCGGTGCGTCATCACATCTTCGACCGTTGCATGCAGCAAGTCGGCTCGCATGTGACGGCGAAGATCGCCGTCGGTGATGATGCCGACGAGCGCGCCGCGCGCATCGACGATGCCGACGCAACCCAGCCGCTTGGCTGACATCTCGATGATCGCGGCCGACATTCGTGTGCCGAGCGGCGCAAGCGGAACGGCCTCGCCCGTGTGCATGAGGTCGCGCGCGAACTTGAGCAGCGCACCGAGCCTGCCGGCCGGATGCAGCAAGCCGAAATCGTTCGCCGTGAAACCGCGGCTTTCAAGCAGTGCGATCGCAAGCGCATCGCCCAAGGCGAGCTGCATCAGCGAGGACGTTGTCGGTGCGAGATTGTGCGGGCAAGCCTCGCGCGCCTGCGGCATGGCCAGCACCACGTCGGCCGCTTTGGCCAGCGTACTGTCGGAATTGGCGGTGAGGGCGACAAGGGCGATCTTGAATCGCCGCGAATAGTCGGTGAGGTTCTTGAGCTCCGCGGTCTCGCCTGACCAGGACAGCGCGAGGATCACGTCTTCCGGCGTGATCATGCCGAGATCGCCGTGGCTTGCTTCACCCGGATGAACGAAAAACGCCGGCGTGCCGGTCGAGGCCAGCGTCGCGGCGATCTTGTTGCCGACGTGCCCGGACTTTCCCATGCCGCTTACGATCACGCGGCCGCGCGCGGTGCGGATGAGTTCGACCGCGCTAATAAAGGCCGAGCCGAGAGAGTTACGCAGCGCCGCCGCGAGTGCATCGATGCCGCTGCCTTCCGCTTCTAGCGTACGCAGCGCGGAATCGATCGCGTTTTCGACGCGCTTGCTGATCTTTGCGCTGGGCTCGGGTTTGTTCATCGATTTGCCGTGACGTTTAAGGGATTTGATAGCACAGAACGGCCGACCCGTCAGTTTCCGATTTTGCCCTTTATAAGCGTTGCGAGCGCATCAGGCGCGCGTCTTTGCGAGCACGTTGCGAACCGCGCCTAATACGGTTTCCACTGCGACATCGCCGGTGCGTCGATGCGCGACCGCGGGATTTCCCTGCGTTCGCGCGCGCTCGCGCGCGGACTCGTCTCCGGGCGGTTCAAGGATGGCGGCAAGAGGATTGAGCGGCGCCCAGTGCCACGGGCTGGTCGGGCCGAAAATGGCGACCGTCGGCGTGCCGATCGCCGCTGCGACGTGCATGAGGCCGGAGTCGTTGGTGACGGCCACGTCGGCGGCGGCATGCGCGAGGATAGCGTTGCGCAGATCGTTGCCGGTCAAATCGCGAACACGTTTTCCGCCAGCCGCGACGATCTCTTTCGCCAGCGGAATTTCATTCGGTCCGCCGAGGATCCAAACCGAGGCGCCGTCAACTGCAAGCCGCCGCGCAAGTTCCGCGTAGTAAGTAACGGGCCAAGCCTTTCCGGCGCCGACCGCGCCGGGCGAGAGCGTAACGATCGGCCGCCGGTCGTCGGCAAGCCCGTGCCGCTCGCGCCATGCTTTGATTTCATCGGGCGGTACGACCAATTCAGGCAAGGACCATTCGGAGGGAAGCGCAGCATTTTTGGGCAATGCAAGCGCACCCATGCGGTCGATCATGCGCGGCAGCTTGCGCTCGCCCCAGCGGACGTCGTTAAGCAAACCGAAGCGGACCTCGCCGGCAAAGCCCGTACGCCTTGGAATGCCAGCGAGAAACGGCGCCAGTGCCGACTTCCAGGTGCGCAACATGATGAGCGCCTGGCCATAATGCTCGGCGCGCAGTTTCGCAGCGAGCGCGCGCTGGCGCGAAAGCGCGATGCGCCCGCGCGGCAGATCGAACACGATGCATTTGCGAATGCCGGGCATGTAGTCGGCGAGCGGCGCGCACAAGGTGCTGCTGACGATGTCCACCGGCCGCTCCGGCGCCTGCGCGCGCAGGAGCTTGACCACCGAATGGCAGCGCACGAAATCGCCGATCCACACGTAAGGGATCAGCAGCACCGGCGCAGTTTCGCGGGATGACGGATCGGGCATCGTGCGCGTGAAAATAGCGTGTCCGGCGCTGCGGGAAAGGCATTAACGGACGGAATCGCCGGCTCCAACCGCAATCCTTTACCCTATCCGTAGGCCGTGGCGCGCCACAAAGGTTGAAAGTTGCGCCGGTGCCTGGAGTGGGGCAAAGGATGCCGAAGGCGCGCTGTCCAATGATGAGGGCGGGATGTTTCTGGTTACCGGTGGGGCCGGGTTCATTGGCTCGAACATCGTGGCAAGCCTGAACGAGGCCGGCCATACCGATGTCGTGGTCAACGATCTGCTCGGGCGCGACGATGACAAATGGCGCAATCTGGCCAAGCGCCAGATTGCCGACATCGTGCCGCCCGCCGATCTCATGGCCTGGCTGGATTCGCGCAAGCTCGACGCCGTCATCCATATGGGCGCAATTTCCGACACCACCGCGCGTGATGCCGATCTGGTGCTGGAAACCAACTTCCGCCTCTCGCTGCGGCTGCTCGATTGGTGCACGGTCACGCGCACACCGTTCATTTACGCGTCTTCCGCCGCGACCTATGGCGACGGTACGCAAGGCTTTGACGATGACTGGTCGCCGGAAGCTCTGCGCAAGCTTCAGCCTCTAAATCTTTACGGCTGGAGCAAGCATCTGTTCGACCTCGTCGTGGTCGACCGTTACGTCAAAAAAGAGAATCTGCCGCCGCACTGGGCCGGCTTGAAGTTCTTCAACGTGTTCGGGCCGAACGAATATCACAAAGGGCCTATGGCAAGCGTGCTCGCCAAGGTGTTCGACGGCGCAAAATCCGGCAAGCCGGTGCGCCTGTTCAAGTCGCATCGCGAGGGAATCGCGGACGGCGACCAGCGCCGCGACTTCATTTATGTCGATGACGCGGTCGCGGTCGTGCGCTGGCTGCTGAGCGCGCGCTCGATCAACGGTATTTTCAATGTCGGCACCGGCAAAGCAGAAAGCTTTCGCGACATGATCGGCGCCATGTTCAAGGCGCTCGGCCGCCCGGCCAATATCGAGTATGTCGATATGCCGGAGAACATTCGCGGCCAATATCAGTACTTCACGCAAAGCCGTGTCGAGAATCTGCGCCGGGCAGGCTATAACGTCGGCTTCACGTCGCTCGAAGAAGCTGTAGGCAACTACGTGAAGGGCTATCTCGATCGCACCGACCGCTATCGATAAGACATGATGCCGAACGTGGACCGGTTCAGAAGCAGGATAGCGCGCCAGGAATAGGGCATGTTCGATTTTGACAAGCAGCTTTCCGGCCTTACCGCGCAGACGGTGCTGTGCATCGGCGACCTGATGCTCGATGAATTCGTCTACGGCGAAGTGGCGCGTGTTTCGCCCGAGGCGCCGGCGCCGGTGATCGCGGTCAAACGCAGCGAGACGTTGATCGGCGGCGCGGGTAACGTGGCGCGCAACATCGTTTCGCTCGGTGCGCGCTGCATTTTTGTGAGCATGGTCGGCGACGACGAGTCAGGCCGGGCCCTAAAAGAGGCGCTTTCCGCCGAGCCGCGCATCGAGGCTCATCTCGTTGTCAACGCAACGCGGCAGACCACGCGCAAAGTGCGTTTCGTGTCCGAACACTACTCGACTCACATGTTGCGCGCCGATTGGGAAGTTGCGGAGCCGGTCGATCCGACAAGCGAAGGTGCGTTGATTGACTATGCGCGAAAGGCGCTGCCGCACGCCGCCGCGGTCGTGCTGTCGGACTATGCGAAGGGTGTACTGACCAAGCGCGTCATTCGCGCCGTGATCGATGAGGCGAAAAGGCTCGGCAAGCCGGTCGTGGTCGATCCGAAAGGCCACGATTACAGCATTTATCGGGGCACCACGCTCATTACGCCGAACCGGCAGGAATTGGCGCATGCAACCCGCAGCGCGGCGCGCACCGACGACGAGATCGCGGAAGCCGCGGCCGCGCTCTGCCGCGCGCTCGACATGAAAGCCGCGCTGGTGACGCGCAGCGAGGCCGGCATGACGCTGGTCAGCGACGGCAAACCGGTGCATGTGCCGGCTTATCCCGTGCGTGTGCGCGACGTTTCCGGCGCAGGCGACACGGTTGTCGCCGTCGCTGCGGCGATGCTTGCGATGAATGCCGATTTTGAATCGGCCATGCGTGCCGCCAATGCGGCCGCCGCGGTGGTGGTGGGAAAACGAGGGACCGCGACGCTCTCGCTCACCGAGCTGCGCGGACGCATCTTACCGGCGGCGTCGCTCGCGCCGGAAGAAAAGATCATCTTCGACTGGAAGATATTGGACGAGCGTCTGGCGGAGTGGCGGCGCTCCGGGTTGCGCATCGGTTTCACCAATGGCTGCTTCGACTTACTGCATCCCGGCCACATCAAGGTGCTCGCCGGCGCGCGCGCGGCCTGCGACCGGCTGGTTGTGGGTCTGAACGGTGATGCTTCGGTCACGCGGCTGAAAGGGAAGGGGCGTCCCGTGCAGGACGTGCATGCGCGTGCCGAGGTGCTGGCCGCGCTCGAGGCGGCCGATCTGGTGGTCGTGTTTGACGAAGATACGCCGGAAAAACTGATCGCGCGGATCAAGCCGATGGTTTTGGTGAAGGGTGGCGATTATACGCGCGAAGGCGTGGTCGGCGCCGATATTGTGGAGGCGCAGGGCGGCGAAGTCATCCTGATCGACCTCGTGCCCGGGCATTCGACCAGCGCCATGGTCGCGCGCACGCGCTCGCAGAAGGCATCCTGAAAGCGAAAGCGATTCAGCTCTTTGATTCGCGCCGCAGCGGAGGGCTCGGCGGCGGCTTCCAGCCTTGCACTTCCTCGTATCGCTTCGCGTAGCGATAGAACGTGCCTTCGAAACTTTGCATTGCGATGACGAAGCCCGCCCAGCCATCGATAAAGCCACGCTTGAAAAAGTAGTGCTTGATGAAAGCCCAGACCGCGTGGCCGAACGCGCTTCCCATCGACACGCGCTTGTGCGCGAGCTTGGGCGCGCCGAGCGTCGAGTAGCGGTCGAACTTGCGGATCACTTCCTCCATGTTGTGGAAGGGCATTTGCCAGACGGCATTGCGCAGCGTGCCGATCGGCTTGCCGCTCAGGTTTTCGTAGCCCTCGTGCACCGGCTCAAGCGTGTAGCGCATCGCGCCTTTACGGAAGAGCTGCGGTTGGCGGAAATTCGGATACCACCCCGAGCCTCTGATCCAGCGGCCCATAAAGTAGTTGCGCCGCGGCACGCGATAAACGTCGAAGGGCGACTCGCCCGCCAGCAATGCCAGGATTTCATCACGCAAGGCTTCGGTGCAGCGTTCATCGGCATCGAGGCTGAAAATCCATTCGTGCCGACATGCTTCGATCGCGCGATTGCGCAAATCCCCGAAGCCATGGAAAGGCACCTGCACCACGCGCGCGCCGAGCGCCTCGGCAATCTCCACCGTCCGGTCGGTGCTGGCCGAATCGGCCACCACGACCTCGTCGGCCCACAGCACGCTCGAGACCGCCGCCTCGATCTTCTCGGCCTCGTTATACGTGATGATATAGGCGGATATTTTCTGCATGCTATTTTGGGGGTGCAACGGCGGCGGCGCTTTCCGTCTAAAGTACCATCGCCTGCGGCATTTGTCGCAACGGCACAGTTCACTTGAATTGCCATGGACCGGATCAAGCTCCCAGAGCGACCGCGCATTCTCGTGATTGCCCTGAGGCGTCTGGGCGACGTGCTGCTGACCACGCCACTGATCCGCAGCTTGCGGCGCGCCTGGCCTGAGGCGACAATCGACGCGCTCGTGTTCGCGGATACCGCCGGCATTCTGGAAGGCAATCCCGATCTTAACGGCATTGTTGCCATGCCGGCGAGTCGCACGACGTTGCAGAGCGCCGCGCTCGCGCGCCGGCTCTGGCGGCGCTACGACCTCGCTGTGTCGACGCAGCCCGGCGATCGTCCCACGTTTTTCGCCTTTGCCGCCGGGCGCGTGCGTGTGGGGCCGGTCGAAAGCGATTTCAACGGCCGTTTGAAGCGGACGGTGTACAACCGCAGCTTTCCGCGCGTGGGTGGGCTTCACCGGGTTGAGGAAAATTTGCGGCTTTGTGACCTCATCGGCATCAAGCGCGCGGCGGAAGTCGTTTGCCCCGCCTCGGCGACATCAACGCAAACGCCTGCCGACGACTATGCCGTGATCCATGCCGCGCCGATGTTTCGCTACAAGCAGTGGACAACGAACGGCTGGCGCGAACTGGCGAAGGCGCTTGCCGCACGCGGGTTGACCTTGATCGCAACCGGCGGTCCGGCCGAGCAAGAGCGCCGTTATCTCGACGCGGTGTGGAGCGGACTACAGGTGCAGCGCTGCGACGGCAAGCTGAGCTGGCCGCAGCTTGCCGCTTTGCTTGCGAAAGCGCGCATTTATGTCGGTCCGGATACGTCCGTTACGCATCTGGCGGCAGCAGCGGGATGTCCCACAGTTGCTCTTTATGGTCCGACCGATCCGCGTCTATGGGCCCCGTGGCCGTTGGACGGCGTCGATGCAATGTGGGCGGATATCGGGCGCATCCAGAATCGCGGCAATGTCTGGCTGGTTCAACACGCCTTTCCCTGCACGCCGTGCCAGCTCGAAGGTTGCGAGCGCAGGCTGGACAGCTACAGCGCGTGTCTTGATGAACTTGCCCCGGCGCACGTGATCGAGGCGGTCGATGAGGCGCTGAAAGGCTGGAAGGCCCGCGAACAGAGCTGTTAATGCGTCAGCGTTCGCGGAGGCACGCGATTGAAAGTGAAAAGCAGCGCGGCAACGAGCGCTGCGCCGACCGTCAGCGCGATCAGTTGAACCGCCCTTGACGGGACCGCGAGCGTTAGCGTCGCCAAGCCTACAAGCACGATATTCGT
>JAICMO010000024.1 GCA_025929185.1 Pseudolabrys sp. | reverse complement strand
CACAGTTGACGCGATCGACGTTGCACCGCTGCCTGCAACGCCATGGCATTGGCCGCTTGCCCGATGTCGAGGGTGACAAGCCGGCAAAGAAGAAGTTCAAGAGCTACCCGATCGGCTACTTCCACATCGACATCGCCGAGGAATCGCGCCGCCCCAACCACTGCAGCGGTCTAAAAATACGCGAGCTGGACCCGACTGGTAACGTATCAACTTGTGATCGGCGCGAATTTTGACTAATCCGCTGAAGCAGCAATGGCATGACGAGGGGAATGCCACACGCGTTGTGCAATTTTTTCCTGCGCAATTACGTGCAAAAGATCGCAAAAACGATTTGCGGCGAAGCTGAGCGAACGTGATTTTGGCTTGGCAATTAGCCACGTGATGTTGAAGTCCGAAATACGTCGAAAGCTGAGCTTCTTTTCTTTGATAAGCGCGCGCACACCGCACGATGGCAGCACGGTATAACCCAGCCCCGCCAAAACCAGATCGGTCATCAGCGGAAGGGTGTTTGCCTCGACCCGAACGTTTGCTCGCATACCAAACTGACTCAATCTGGATTCGACGGTAAGCCGCAGGCTGTTTGGTCGTGTTGTAAGTATCAGCGGCAGCTCCGCGACTTTTTCAATCGATACTTCTCTGGTCGATCCGTAGATCGCGCGCGGTGGTCCGACTAATAGCATTGGCTCTGTGCCAAGCGGTTCGGCCGTGACGCCACGCATCGGCTCGTGAATATTTGTAACCGCGAGATCGAGCACGCCGGCGGCAACCAGGTCGCGCAATTCGCCGCTTGTCTCCTCGGTAACACGTACCGATACACGCGGATACATTTTGCAGAAGCGTCCGATTAAATCTGGTGCGAGCAAAGTCCGTGGTGATGGCGGGATGCCAAAGGCGATTTCGCCGGTCGGTTCGGCGGAGGCTGCCGACACCTCGTCTCTAAGCGAGCGAAACTGCCTTTCCAGGCCGCGCAAGCCTTCATGCAGACGTCTAGCCGCTTCAGTCGGCGCGACGCCGCGACCGTGACGGACAAAAAGGGGCGTTTCGAACTCCTGCTCGAGCGCCTGCACTTGCCGGCTCAGCGTCGGTTGGGACACGCGTAATGCTTGAGCCGCAAGGCTTAGATTGCGGTGCTCCATGACAGCGAAGAAATAGTCGATTCTTTGAAGATCCATTGGGCCACCAGCCGCTGGTACAGCGGGACTATTATACGGATCCTGTATAGCTCGTATAGATATAATGCGATTGCTGCATGTGGCGGAGGTTGATAGCGTTTGATGTCCCGTGCCGGAGCTCGGGGTAATGGAGAGCAATCATGCACTATTGGCTGAAATTACTTGTCGGCGTTCTCGCCGCGACGATGTTCGCGGCCGCCGGCTTCGCACAGACGCCGATCCGGATCGGCGTATTGCTGCCTCTCACGGGTCCTTTCGCGAAGAACGGCATCGAAAACTGGGAGGCTATGAAAATTGCACGCGACATGATCAATGAGCGCGGAGGAATTAACGGCCGCAAAATCGAGTACCTTGAAGGCGACGCCACCAGCCCAGCCGCCGCCATCAGCGAAACGGAGCGCTTGATTACAAAGGAGGGGATCAAGATCACAACCGGTTCCTTTGCATCGCCGCTCGCGATTGCGGTTAGTCAGGCGGCCGAACGGCATGGTGTGTTCCATTGGGAAACGACCGGCGCGGCCGAGATTATCACCCGCCGCGGATTCAAACATACGTTTCAGGTCGGCGCGCCAGCGCGCAAATACGGGCAGGCGGCGGTCGATTTCATCATTGACGACCTGGCAAAGCGTCTGAACAAGCCGGTCTCCAGCCTTCGTATCGCATTGCTTTGGGAAAACCGCGCGTTCGGCAAATCCGTCGGCGACGGCATCCGCGCATATACCGGTAAGAAAGGGATCAAGCTCGTCTACGACGAGGGATACGATCAGTTCTCCACCGACATGACGCCCATCGTCCAGAAGCTGAAGGACTCTAAGCCTGACATCGTGATCGCCATCTCGTTTCCTAACGATGCGATTCTGTTCCAGCGCAAGGCGAAGGAACTTAACTTCAACGTTTCTGCATTTATCGGCGTGAGCGCAGGCTACTCGTCTCCCGATCTTCGCGCTTCGATTGGAAACATGGTGAATGGTATTTTCGTTGCGGACTTTCCGCCGAAGGTAAATCCCAATGTGCTGAAGCCGGAGGTTCGCAAGATCGCCGACGAGTTTTACAAGCGGTATGAGAAAAAGATGGGCCGGCCGCCGGCAGGACATGCGACAGCAGGTTTTTCTGCAATCTGGGCCCTGTTCACCGACGTTCTGCCGAAGGCCAAGACCTTTGAGCCCGATGAATTGCGCGACATAGCGCTCAAGCTCGATCTGCCGGAAGGTTCTCTGGTCAATGGCAGCGGGATAAAGTTCACCAACTTCGACTGGCCGGACAATCCGAAGGACGCAGGGCAAAATCTGCGAGCCTCCATAGGCGTGTGGCAGTGGACCAAGGGCGGAAACGAAGAAGTTTTTCCGCCGAAGCTCGCCACGCACGAGCCGATCATGGTGCCATTGCCCTCGTGGGACAAACGTTGAATGCGTGAGCGGCGCGGAGTTTTTCCGCGCCGCCGCTATATGCGCGGACCATTTTCGTGACAACCCTCGGGCAACTTGTACTGTCCGGTATTTTCATCGGGGCGATATATGCCTTGATGAGTATCGGACTGACATTGATTTTTGGCGTCCTGCGCATCGTCAATTTTGCGCACGGCGAATTTCTAATGCTCGGCATGTACGGTGCCTGGGCGATGAC
Organism: Pseudolabrys sp.; assembly: GCA_025929185.1. Taxonomy (GTDB): domain Bacteria; phylum Pseudomonadota; class Alphaproteobacteria; order Rhizobiales; family Xanthobacteraceae; genus Pseudolabrys. The sequence goes on along the minus strand of JAICMO010000024.1, from coordinate 25,688 downwards.
CCGGCTCCTTGGGCTTAACCCCTACCTTGCTATGATCGCGGTCGTTCCGGCGATGTTTTTGTTCGGTGGCCTTGTGTATCGGTTGATTGTCAGCCCGGCGCTTGACAAGCCCCATCTCGTCGTTGTGTTCGCGACCATGGGGCTTTCGATCTTTATGCAGAACGCCGCCCTAATGCTGATGTCCGCCGACCTGTTCGACATTCCGCCGGTGTTCGGACATGCCGTGACGATCGGACCGCTCTACTTCAAAGCCGAGTTGGTCGTCGGATTCGTGATTACGGTCATCTGTACGCTCGTTCTGCAGTGGGCACTCAAGTCGACGTACCTGGGCAAAGCGATCCGCGCCACCGTGCAAGACCGTGAGGCTGCGATGCTCATGGGCATCCCGGTGCCGCGCATATTTCTCATCACGTTCGCAGGCGGTTCCGCGCTGGTCGGCCTCGCTGCTTGCGTGATGATGCCTTTGTTTTCGGTATTCCCGACAGTCGGACTCAATTTCGTTCTGATCGCCTTCGTAATCGTAGTGCTCGGAGGGATGGGAAGTATTAGCGGGGCCTTGATCGGGGGGATTTGCGTCGGAATCGTGCAGTCGCTCAGCAGCTATTACGTCGCGCCCGCCTTCGGACAGATGTTCTTTTTTATCCTTTTCCTCCTGGTGATGATCTTCCGGCCCAATGGTCTCCTCGGTCAAAAGGGTGCGGCGGACATTGGTATTGCCGACTAAAGGCCCCCGTAGGCGAGACCGACGATGGCACAAAGTCCCGGCCGTATTTCCCTGGCTCCTGCCCGCGGCACGCTCTCGGTATTTGAGATCGCGTTGCTCGTTCTCTGCCTCGTTCTCGTCGTGGCGCCTATCCCTCAAAATCTTCAGGACATCATCGTGCTCACATTTCTGTGGGCCGGACTGGCGACCGCATGGAACATCGCGGGCGGCTATACAGGACTGATTTCATTCGGTCACGCTGCATTTTTCGGCATCGGTGCCTATACGTCTACGATTTTGCTTGTGCGCATGAACGTGACGCCGTGGGTCGGGATCTGGTGCGGCGGCCTTTTGGCGGCGTTCTGCGGTGCAATCCTCGCTGTTATCTGCGTAAGATTGCGCGGTCCTTTCTTTATTCTCTCGACGCTGGCGGCAGCCGAGGTCATTCGAATCGCGGCTCTGAATTGGTCGTCCCTGACCGGCGGTCCCGAAGGGCTTGCGATTTCTCCAGCGGCGGACCCCGTAAACATGGTGTTCGCGTCCAAGCACGCCTATTTGGCGCTGATGCTTGGCTATCTCCTACTCAGCTACGCCTTGACCAAACTCATCGACGGCTCACGTTACGGCTACTATCTTTTTGCCGCGCGCGACGATGAGGATGCCGCAAGTGCCGCCGGCGTCAATCCGCTGGCCGTTCGCACCGTAGCGCTCATGCTGAGCGCAGCACTCACCGGCATCGGTGGCTCGCTTTTCGCGCAATATTTTCTCTATCTCGATCCGACCTTCGTTATCTCGCCCGAAGTGTCGTTTCAGTTTGCGCTGCTGCCGGCGGTCGGCGGGTTGGGGACCGCGATCGGACCCGTGCTCGGCTCGTTTCTGATTACGCCGATGTCGGAACTGCTGCGTTCGTACCTGGGCAGCAAGGTCGCTGGATTGCACCTCGCAATCTACAGCGCGCTGCTCATTGTGGTCGTGCTTTACTTTCCAAGCGGAATCGCTGGTGCTCTGAGCGGCTTGTCGCGCCGCAAAGGCGGGAAGTCGTGACCGAGCTTGTGCAGGTTGAGAATCTTGGCCGCGCTTTCGACGCGCTATGGGCGGTCAACGGCGTAAGCTTTTCCGTCGAGCGCGGAGAGTTGCTCGGGCTGATCGGGCCGAACGGCGCTGGCAAAAGCACGCTCTACAATCTGCTTGCCGGCGCGCTCGCACCCACACGCGGCGAGATTGTTTTCGACGGCCAACGCGTCACCGGCTGGAAACCGTATCACATGGCGCGCGTGGGCATGGCCAGGACGTTTCAAATCCCGAAGCCGTACCGCCGGCTGTCGGTTGTCGAAAACGTCATGCTGGCGTCATTTCAACGGCACAGGTCCGTCCGTTCGGCTCGCGTGTTTGCGGAGGAGATATTGGCGGACGTGGGCTTGTCAGATCACGTGACCGCGCCCGTGACGACCCTGACTGTGGGACTGCTCAAACGCCTCGAAGTCGCGCGCGCGCTTGCGCTGGAGCCGAAACTGGTTCTTTTCGACGAGATCATGGCTGGCCTGACGCCGACCGAAGTCGCCGCAATGACCGGTTTCGTCAGCACGCTGCCTGCGCGCGGCATCACGGTGATCTGGGTCGAGCATGTTTTGCACGCCATTATGAAAACGGCGACGCGCGTGATGGTGCTCGATCGCGGTCAGCTGATCGCAAACGACGCGCCGAAGGCGGTCGCGCGCGACGCAGCCGTGATCAAGGCCTACTTCGGCGAGGAGATAAGCCTTGCTTGAAGTCGAAAACCTTGACGCCTTTTACGGACAAATTCACGTCCTGCACGGCGTCAGTCTGTCCATCAAGGCTGGAGACATCGTCGGCCTTGTCGGCGCGAACGCGGCAGGCAAGAGCACACTCATGTATTCGCTGGCCGGTCTGCGCACGACCTGTGCCGGAAAGATTCGCCTTAAGAACGAAGCGATCGAGGATATGCCGACGCATGAACGCGTACGGCGCGGGCTGGTCCTGGTGCCGGAACGACGCAGGCTTTTCCCTTTCATGACCGTGCTGGAAAATCTCCAGATCGGAGCCTATTCCGACGGCGCGCGGGCGCTTGCTCATCAAACGATGAGGGAGGTGTTCGAGCTTCTGCCCACCTTGTCGGAGCGGCGCACCCAGCTGGCCGGCAGCCTCAGCGGCGGCGAGCAGCAGATGGTTGCGATTGGCCGCGCGCTTATGGCGAAGCCGCAAGTGCTTCTTCTGGATGAGCCAACGGAGGGCCTCGCGCCCATTTACGTCAAGCTGCTCTTCGAACTTATCACGAGCTTGCGCGCACTGGGCATTACCGTGCTCATCGTCGAGCAGAATATTCACCATGTGCTGCAGACGGCCGATCGCGCTTATGTGCTGGAGAATGGCCGCATTGTGCTGGAAGGCAGCGGACGCGCGCTGCTCAATGATGAACGATTGAAAGTCGCTTATCTCGGATTGTAACGATCATGATCACTGACATTCACCGCCATTTCGTCCCCCCCGAATTTTTTGATTTCATTAAGGACCGCGAGGAGTTCGCGATAAAGATCAAGCGAACCGAAGGCGATTTAATCGATCTCGATATCCGCCGCATGCACTTCGGCCTGAACAAGACATTCTTCGAATTGCCACGTCAAACAGAACGGTTGCGGCGGGAAGGGATCGATAAGGCCATACTATCGCTCGCCACTCCGTTCGTCGATTATCATCTCGATGCCGGGATAGCTGCCGAGAATGCGCGCCGTTTTAACGACGCTCTGGCGGTTAGCATCGCCAGCCAAAAAGATACTTACGGCGCGTGGGCTTTCCTGCCCATGCAGGATCCGGGATCGGCTGCAGATGAACTGCGCCGGTGTGTCCGCTATCTTGGCTTTAGCGGCGGGCATATCGCTTCCAACGTCCGGGGCATATATCTGCACGACGAGCGATTTTCACCGATTTTCCAGGCGGCAGTCGATCTGAATGTGCCGCTCTTCGTGCATCCGGCTGATCCACCGGGCAAGGAGCGCACGCGCGACTACGAGTTGACGGTCGTTGCAGGCTATCTGTTCGACAGCACGATCAACATTCTAAGGATGATCTGCTCGGGCTTTCTCGACAAATGGCCGAAACTTAAACTGGTATGCGCGCATACGGGCGCATTCAGTCTGGTGTTGCGCGCTCGCATGCAGAGGGAGGTCGTTACGAATTCGCAGTTGTCGGCCACGTTGAAGGCGCCGGTTGGAGACTATCTGCGTCGTCTGTATTTCGATACGATCTGCTTTGAGCCGGATATTTTGCGCTTCGCAACGACCGTCGTTCCGGTGGACCATCTGCTGTTAGGCAGCGATGCGCCGTTTCCGCTTGGCGAGCCGGATCCGGTTGGATTTGTTCGCAAGTCACTGCCCGATGACGACGCGGCGGGAATTCTCGTAAGGAATTTTGCTTCGTTGGTGGGAGGTTGACATGGACATTCGCCGCACTCTCCTCATCAAGGACACCATCGATTTTGAAGGAAGCTTGCCGGCCACCACGTCCGTGACGCGGATTGCGGCCTGCGCCGTCATCGCCAATCCGTTGGCCGGTGCGGCCGTCGACGATTTGAGCGCCCTGGTGCCTTATGGAGCAGAGCTCGGCGAGAAATTGATCAAAGAGGCTCTAAGCCTGCTCAAGCGGCCGGTGACCTCCTACGGCAAGGGAGCCATCGTTGGTACGTCGGGCGACATCGAGCACGCCGCCGCGATTATTCATCCGCGCATGGGAAAACCCATGCGGGACGCGATTGGCGGCGGACAGGCCATCATTCCTTCCAACGTGAAGATTGGGTCTGCCGGGGCATCGATCGATGTCCCGCTGGGTCACAAGGACGATGTTTGGTCGTTTGATGAAATAGACACAATGACTATAATGGTATCGGGCGCTCCACGGCCCGACGAGATTGTGGTCGTCGTAGCAGTGGCTGACGGCGGCCGTCCTCGCCCGCGAGTTTCCAAGGCTGGCGCAGTACCCGCCAAATCCAATCAATAATTGCGATGTTGGGGGTGGGAACTTTCTCAGGCACAACGGACATCGAATTGAAGTGTCGTCGTCACATCCGTTTCTGAGCCAAAAGCTAATGAGTCCGCACCAAATTATGATCTGAACTGGTGAAGCAATTGCACTTTCTTCGCAAGTTACCTTGTGGCGCATTGAGCCGCAATAAATTCGTCCGCGGGATTGCACAAAAAAACGCGATTGATTTCCTGCCTGCACCCTCAACCAACGAGGGGCCATCGCCGGAAGCTCCTCTCGCGCACATCTATAGTCATCAAGCGCAATCGCGTTTGGACTCTCGGGTGCATCGACTCTCATGACGTGGTCTTTTCCGATCAACAGATAGGCCTGTCCTAGCGCATTAAACGACTGTGCCCCCATCGCCGCCCGAATGACGTTCCACCAACGTAACAAACCGTGCTCGCCTGTTACGAGATCGACCGCAGTCAGATCGAAATTCTCAGCCTCGGTTGCGGCGAAACAACCTTTAAGGTGGATGCAGGAGAGCGCGAGGCCACATCGACAAGCGCGTTCATTATCGGGTTGTTCGCCCAAATGCGGCTCATCGGGTACTTTGCCTCTCGGCAGGCCGCAGCTTGATCGCAACGATTGCAAAAAGCATGAAGAGAGCCATGGCGGCCGAATTCAGCCGCGAGCTCTCGGACAAAGTACTTGAAGGACAGAAGCGGCTAACTCGGTTGGGCTTTCGGCGCGGCGACACGCCAGGTTATGGATTGCGCCGCTTGCTGGTTGACGAGAACGGACGATCAAAAATGGTTCTACAAATCGGCGAGCAAAAGCATTTGCAAATCGATCGGGTGATTCTCGTTCCTGGTCCATCGGAGGAAATAGAAGTCGTTCAGACTGTTTTTCGCTGGTTTGCGCACAATCAGGTTGCTCCGACTCACATCACTCGCCGGCTAAATGGGAAACGAATTCCTAATCCTCGCGGAAACTCTTGGACCACAAACAATGTGTTCAAGCTGGTAAAAAGCGAAAGCTATATCGGTAATTTAGTGTTTAATCGGTCCACATCAAAGCTTTCAAGCAAGCGGCGGTCGAATCCTTGCCACATGTGGCAGGGCGGAAGGGGTTTTGAGCCGATCATTGAGTCTAACCTTTTTGCTGCTGCCCAAAGCATATTTGCAGATCGATGGACATTTACAGAAGGCGAGCTTCTTAACTACCTGACGGCAGCATTATGCGTCCATGGACGCTTGAGCTCGCACATCATCACGACGAGAAAATGCGGTCCATCTATTACCGTCTACTATATGCGGTTTGGCAAACTATCGAATGCGTTTAGCGCCATTGGTTACCGTTGTCGTTGCCCTGTGCCGGTAAGTGACCCTTCTTTCAAACCGACCCAGCAAAGCCCAGCGCGGGATCTGGGGCGGCATCATCGATTCGTTATCGGTCATAACGCGAGCCTGTTCGCTCCATCTTTCGATCCGGGACAAAGGCACACAGCTCTCTACTGATCGTTTCCTTCGCGCAAGCGGGCAATGCAGTAGGCGAACCACTAGCTTTTTCCGACGATCGCCAAGCAATGGCTCTCGACAAGCCGCGCCATGTGGAACGGCTCACAGTTTCGCGTTAGCGGGTCGCGATTAGGTCGATCTCAACCAATGCGTCCTTCACCAGTAGCCCGGTCGTTCCGACGGTCGTGCGCGGGGGCGGGATTTTGAAGAATTCTTTCCACACCTCGTCAAATGCGGCGAAGTTTTTCAGGTCCGTCAGGAAGACCTGCGCCTTGACCACGTTGTCCAGAGAGCTGCCCGACACCTCGAAGGTCTGCTTCAGATTGGCGAGAATATAAGCAGCCTGCAACTTGATATCCGATCCATAGAACGGGAAGTTCGGATGCTTGCGGGCATCCGTCGGCACGCCCGTTTTGTAGTCACTGGCGATTTGGCCGGCCGCAAAAACGAAATTGCCGAGCGTGAACGCTTCCGAATAATTGGCGATCGGGCGCGGCGCGCCGGATTTGATCACCTCATGCTTGAGGCCTGCACGGGGGACGTAGCCAATCAGATCGATCTCGACCAGGGTGTCCTTCACCAGAAGGCCGGTGGTGCCAACGGTTGTGCGCGGCGGCGGCACCTGGAAGTATTTTTTCCAGACTTGGTCGAAGCCGGGGAAGTCGTTGAGAGTGGTCATGAAGACCTGCGCCTTCACGACGTGATCGAGCGAGCTTCCGGCCGCCTCGAAGGTTTGCCTCAAATTTCCTAAAATGTACTCGGTCTGAAGCTGGATATCCGATCCGTAGTACGGGAAATTCTCTCCGCGCCTGGCGTTCGCGGGGACGCCTGTCTTGAAGTCGCTGGCAAGCTGTCCTGCAGCAAAGACGAGATCGCCGACGCGGATCGCCTCGGCGTAATTCGCCAAAGGTTTCGGCGCGCCCGATTTGATGACCGTGCTCGGGTTGCCCGGCATGGTCGCGATCAAGTCGATCTCAACCAGCGTGTCTTTGACCAGGAGCCCGGTGGTGCCGATCGTCGTTCGCGGCGGCGGCGACTTGAAGTGATCGCGCCAGACCTCGTCGAACGCGGAAAAGTCGTTAAGGTCCATCAAGAAGACTTGCGCCTTAATGACGTTGTCCAGCGAAGTGCCAGCGGCTTTGAATGTCCGGGCGAGGTTTTTCAGGATGTAATCCGTTTGCAATTTGATATCGCAGCCATAGAAAGGAAAATTTGGGTGCTTGCGCGCTTCCGGCGGGACGCCGGTCTTGAAATCGCTTGCGAGCTGTCCGGCGGCGAATATGAGATCGTTTGCTTGCGAGGCTTCAGCGTAGTTCGCAAGCGGCTGGGGAACTTCGGATTTGATGACCTTGATACCCATTGGTGTCCTCTTTGTGACGTGATTTTGGCCGCACGCACGCATCTGAAGTTGCGTGCGTGCGGCCGGTGGCGTGGTGCTCTGTTATTTCTGAACCGGAATGTCGCGACCGTTTGTTTCCTTGCCATTGACGATCTTCACAACATGCGTCACCAATGTCGGATCGCCTTTGGCATCGAATTTGAACGGACCGCGCGTGCTTTCGAAGCTCACTTTGCTCAACGCATCGCGTACCTTGCTGCGGTCCTCGCTGCCTGCCTTTTCGATCGCCAGCAACGCCATCGTGATCGCGTCGTAAGCTTCGGAGTGATAGGCGTTCGGCACTTTGCTGTATGCCTTCTTGAACTTCGCGATGAAGCTCTGCGCAGCGGGAATGTTTGCAGCGGTGGCACTGCTATAATGCGTCATATAGAAAACGCCGTTCACGGCATCGCCGCCGAGTTCGACGTATTTCGGTATGGCGACACCATCGCAGCCGAAGCGCGGCATCGTCATGTTCATTTGGACGAATTGCTTTGCGACAAGCGCGCCTTCGGCATAACGCGACCACTCGACCAGAGCCTGAGCCGGGCTGGCCTTGATGCGTCCAAGTTGTGCGGTGAAATCGATGTCGCCGCGCGCGTAGCGCTCTTCGTCGACGATTTCGATGCCGTATTTTTTCCCGCCTTCCTTGAACTTCTCAAATCCGCCACGCCCGAAGTCGTCGTTCACGTAGAGAAAGGCCACCTTTTTGACGTTTGGGAATTTCTCATGGATGAAGCCCGCGAGATCGCCCGCAAGCTTGGTGTCAGGGACGGGCGAGCGAAACACCCATTTGTTTCCCATAGTCGTAATTTTTTGGGCGGTGCCGGACACCACAATCTGCGCCGTATGTGACTGGGCGGCGACCTGCGAGGCGGCAAGGCTCGCGGGGCTGCTGATGCTGCCAATCATGATCACGACATTATCGCGCGCGGTCAGGCGCTTTGCGACGTTGACCGCTTCTTCCGGCTTGCCCGCGTCGTCGGCGTAGATCGCTTCGATCTTGTTACCGCGGATGCCGCCGGCGGCATTCTTCTCCTTGATGGCGAGATCGACGGCTTCACGTTCGGCGGCGCCGGTCGCAGCGGCGTCGCCGGTAAATGGTCCAAATACTCCGATTTTGATCGTATCGGCCGAGGCGGCGAAGGCCGATCCAACCATCAGTACGGAGGCGAGCAGTCCAGCGCGTAGTACCTGGCCTTTCAGTCCAATCATGTCTGTCCTCCCGTTGGTTGCATCACGTTCAATTCGAAGCTGCGGGGGCGCGGTGTTCGCCGCCGGTGGTCACTTCCCAATCCTCTTGGCCGAGGTAGCTCGTCCAGACCTTGGGATTGTTGAGGAGGTTTGGACCGGTATCGGTCAATACGATACGCCCGGTCTCAATCACGAAGCCGCGTGTCGCCAGACTGAGCGCAAGCTCGGCGTTCTGCTCGACCAGCAGAACCGTGACGCCCCCGTCGTGGAAGCGATCGATTGCGCTCGCAACCTCCTCGACCAAAATAGGGGCAAGCCCGAGCGACGGCTCGTCCAGCAAAAGGAGCACGGGTTTCGCCATCATCGCGCGGCCGAACGCCAGCATCTGCTGCTCACCACCGCTGAGCGACGCGCCCGCCTGCTTGCGCCGCTCGGCGAGGCGGGGAAACAATTCGTAGACACGGTCGATGGTGGCTTTTTCGCCGATGCGCGCGCGTGCGGCATAGGCGCCAACTTTCAGATTTTCCTCGACAGTCAGGCGAGGGAATATCCGCCGGCCTTCCGGCACGTGAATGATGCCGAGCTCGACGAGTTGCTCGGGCGCGAATCCCGCCGTCGGTTGGTCGTTGAATTCGATCTTCCCGGCCGCCGGTTTGATCAGGCCTGAGATCGCTTTCAGCGTCGTTGACTTCCCCGCGCCATTTGCGCCGATCAGCGCCACGATCTCGCCTGCGCGAACATCCATGCTGATCCCGCGCAGCGCCGGAATCCGGTCATAGTCCACGTGCAGATTTTCAATGCGGAGCATATTGCGCCTCCGCGGGATTGCGTCGGCAGTGCCGCGCATAGACAGTCTTCGTGCCGAGATAGGCTTCGATGACGCCGGAATGGTCGCGGATATCGGCCGGGCTTCCGTCCGCCAGTTTTCTTCCGTAATTCAGGACAGTGATGTGGTTGCATGCGCGCATCACGACTTCCATGTGGTGCTCGACCAGCATTACGGTCACACCGGACGCCTGAATGCGCTGGATGAGTCCGACGAGCTCGCGCGCCTCCGCTCCGTTGAGACCGGCTGCGGGCTCGTCCGCTAACATCAATTTCGGCTTGGCGACGAGGGCACGCGCGATCTCGAGCAATCGCTGATGCCCATAGGGCAGCCCCCCCGCGATCGCATTGGCCGATGGCAGCAGCCCGACGAAATCGAGCGCCTCGCGCGCGCGGTCAGCTATTTCCTTTTCCTCCTGTCGCTGCGCACCGGTGCGAAGTAATGATGGGAAGACATCGCTACGTGTGTTGGCATGTAAGCCGACCATCACGTTTTCGATCGCAGTCATTTCGCGAAACAGCCGCAGATTCTGGAATGTGCGGCGGATGCCGGCGGCGGCTCGCAAGTGCGGTGATTTCGAGCCGAGATTTTGGCCGTTGAAATGAATGGTGCCGCTGGTCTGCCGGATGTGTCCTGATACCAAGTTGAGGAACGTGGTCTTTCCGGCGCCGTTTGGCCCGATAAGGCCGTGTACGTCGCCGGCTTCAACAGAAAGGTCCACATTGCTGACGGCGATCAATCCGCCGAAGCGGCAAGTCAACTGCTTGGTGCGCAGGAGAGCGGTCACGACTTTATCTCTCCCGGCTCGGCAGATTTGGCGCTTGCCGACGAACGAAGACGCGCCATCCGCTGTGTCAGCAGGGGCGCAAGGCCGGCAAGACCACCGCGACTGACCCCCATCAGCACCACAACGAGAAAGCCGAATAGAATGAGGCGCAATTCGCCCGATGACCGCAGGAATTCGGGCATCAGCACGATCACAATCGCGCCCATGACCGCACCGGGCAGGCTGCCGAGCCCGCCGACGACGACCATGATTAGAATTTCGATCGACTTGTTGAACGTGAAATCGTTGGGATTGAGATAGCGGGCATGGTGTGCGTACAGGGATCCCGCGAGCCCCGCGGTGAACGCCGCCACGAGGAAGCACTTGCTCTTGTAGCGGATGATCGAGATGCCGCATGCGCGCGCAGCATCTTCGTCTTGCGAGATCGCCCTGAGTGCGCGGCCGAAACGCGAATGAACGAGCCGGTCGAGCCCGAGATAGACAAGCACCAGCACCGCGAGACAGAGGAAATACACATCTCGCTCGGTGGTCAGCTCATAGCCGAAGATGTGCGGTGGTGGCACATCCAGGAGGCCAAAGCTGCCCCCGGTTGCCCAATCCTCATTCAACAGGATGAGGTAGACGATGATGTTGAACCCGAGCGTCGCCACGGCAAGGCTGGAGCTGGGCAGTTTGACGATCGGCACCAGCAGTAGGCTGGTTATAGCGGTGACCACGCCCGCGATCAGGAAAGCCAGTATGAACGGCACGCCGAAGCGCATCGTCAGCGCAGCGGAGATATAGGCTCCGATTCCATAAAACGCCGCTTGGCCAAGCGACAAAAGGCCCGCCATGCCGACGAGCAACTGGAGTCCGAGTGCGAGGATCGCGCCGATCAATGCGACACCGAAAACGTGCTGCCAATAGGTGTTGGTTTGGATAAGCGGCGCGACCGCGAGACTAGCTAAGACAAGAAGTCTGATTGCGGGTTGCATGAGCCGGGCTCAAATTCTTCGTCCGGGGCGTATAAAAATCCCCGAAGGCGCGAGCAGCAGGATGGCGATCAACACCACCATCCCAACCGCATCCTTGTACGCCGTCGAAATCAGTACGCCGGAGAATGTTTCGATCAGGCCGAAAGCCAATCCGCCCAGCATTGCGCCGCTCAAGCTGCCGAGACCGCCGAGCGTCGCGGCGACGAATGCCTTGATGCCGATCAGAAAGCCCATGTTGAACGAAGCGAAAAACAACGAACCGAGCAGAACGCCGGCTGCGCCAGCCATGACGCCAGCTACGACGAATGTATAGGTCGTCGTTCGTTTGACGCTGACGCCCATGAGGCGTGCGGCGTCCGGGTCCTGCGCCGCCGCTTGCATGGCGATGCCAAGGCGCGTGTAGCGGAAAAACAGTTGCAGCAGCGCCATCATCGCGAAGCCAAGCACGACGATCCAGATGAGTTGCGGTGATACAGCAAATCCTCCGATCTCGACTCCGCGCGAGCGGAATAACGGCGGATAACGCAGCGGCTCCGATCCCCACACCAGGCGGGCGACATTTTGCAGTATGATGGACACGCCGAGCGTCGCGATGATGACGTTTATGAGCGGCACGCGCAACTTGCGGAGCGTGCGATAGATTGAAAGCTCGATCAGCACCGCGGCTAGGCCTCCGCCCAACATGCCGACGATCAGAACGAGCACGAACGGCAGGTCCACCATCCATAATGCCGACAGCCCGGCCATGGCGCCGATCATCATGATTTCGCCTTGAGCGAAATGCAGGATTTCCGTCGCGCGAATGATAATCGTGATGCCGAGTGCGATCAGGCTGTAAATGCATCCGATCGCCAATCCGCCGATAAGGCCCTGAACCAACTGATCGGCGGACATTACTATCCCCCTGTAGGGTTCACGGCGTTCACTACATCATGGGACCGGCATCGCGGCAAGGATTTTTGCATTCGTATGCAATTTTCGGCGAGCCGCGCATGCGAACCGAATTCCCGTTCGATCATGCGGCTTTGTGATGCCTTCGGGGCGCAAGTGCGCAATGCGAGCGAAAGTTCATACTGGCGTGGAACACACGGCTACGTTGACCATCCACTCGACGCGGTATTGCAGCAAGTCAAAGTCAGGTCCTTTCAGACAATGCCGCCGTTCACGCCGATTATTTGACCGGTGATCCAACGTCCTTGTTCCGACGCCAGAAATGCGACCGCATCAGCGATTTCGTCCGCGCGGCCGAGGCGACCGAGCGGCGTCATGCTCGGGGCCGTATCCCGCGAAAGCTGCGAGACCATCGAGGTGTCGGTCGGGCCGGGCGCGACTGCGTTCACCGTAACCTTCCGCGCGCCCATTTCTTTGGCAAGAATTCTGACGAACTGCTCGACTGCGGCTTTGCTCGCCGCATAGAGCGCTACTCCCTGTCGACCCTGCAAGGTCATGTTGCTTGAAATACCAATTATGCGACCGCCCGTCCGAACGTGACGCGCGGCTTCCCTAAAGACAAAAAAAGTCGCCCGCGCGTTGAGCGAAAAGACATGGTCGAAATCCTCTTCGGTTGCATCGGCCATCAGTTTATTGAGGTTCACTCCCGCATTGGCGATGACGATGTCGAGTGCACCCCACCGACGGACGGTCTCTTCGAACAGTTCTTCGATAAAGTCGATGCGTCGCAGATCGCCAGCGAAGGCGAATGCCCGTTCGTCCGTTGCCCCGATCCGCCGAATTACGTCCGGTGTTTCGCCGTGCCCCGGCAAGTACGTCAACGCGAGCTTCGCGCCTTCGGCGTACAGGCGCGTTGCGATAGCGTGGCCAATCCCACGCGACGCTCCCGTAATGATCGCGACCTTTCCTGCGAGACCCTGCATCTATGCGCCCCAGTGAGAATGGAAATGTGCCGATTTGAGCGCAGGTCAGCATGATTTGCATGCGTATGCAATCACCTCGCCATAGCGCTTTCTTGTAAAAATAGGCTATAAAAGGGTGCTGAGCGGATTTGGTTTCGGCTTTTGATCACACCAGCTTGAACCGTCGTCTTCACTTTCGTGTCAATGAAAACCAAACACCACAAACGCAAGCGCATCATTGGCGGGATCACTGCGTTGCAATTGGCGAAGAGGCTTCGGCTTTCGCAGTCGACCATTTCGCGCGCTTTCACTCATTCCGCCAGCATTCATCCGAAAACGAGGGCGCGGGTGATGAAGGCGGCCGATTCCCTCGGCTACCAACCGAATATTATCGCACGGAGTCTCATCACGCGCCGTACCAACATTGTCGCGGTCGTGATGGCAAATCTGACAGACCCGTTTCATCCGCAAGTACTCGAACAGTTGGCGCAGAGGATACAATCAAGCGGGCGGCAGCTGCTTTTGTTCTTGATTCCGCCTGGCAAGCACATCGACGACGTTCTCCCGGCCCTGCTCCAGTACAAGGTCGACGCGATCCTCATTACCTCGGCAACGGTATCGTCCCGTATGGCTGCTTCCTGCGCAGCGCAAGGAAGCCCAGTTGTGCTGTTCAACCGCTACGTTCCGGGCGCGCGGATCCCTGCCGTTTGCTGCGACAACATCGCCGGCGGTCGCACGGTCGCAAATCATTTATGGTCCACCGGACACGTGCGGCCGGCATTCGTTTCAGCCGAGGTTGACGTCACGACCAATCGCGATCGCGCCCACGGATTTTTCGGGCGTCTGGAAGAGCTTTGTGTTTCGTTGCATGCGCACGAGATTGGAGGAGAATTCAGCCACGGCGCAGGGTACGATGCGGCGCGTCGTCTCGTGCAGCGCCGCCAGCTTCCGGACAGCATTTTTTTTGCAAGCGATGTCATGGCGATCGGCGGGATCGACGCCATTCGTGCCGCAAATCTGCGCGTCCCCGAAGACATTTCGGTCGTCGGATATGACGATATTCCTGTTGCGGGATGGGCTTCCTACGAACTGACCACCATTCGCCAGCCCATTTCTCAAATGGTCGATACTGCAGTCGCGGCCCTCGGGCTCGATGCTCTCAAGATAAAAAAACCGCCGAACAAGATTCACTTCATGGAAGGCGCATTGATCGAACGAAAGACGGTGGTGAGGAGAGGATACGGTTTACGCGCAAATGGAGACGTTCGAAATAGCCCCGTTGGCCAGCTGGTACGCAAGTCGTAGCGCAATTTATTACGCTGCTCGAAGAAGTCGTGAGGAAAGTGCTCTTTCTTCATAAGTCGGCGCGCGAACCATTATTTGGCCGTGCGACAGCACGTAAACTCGGCTGTGCCTGCAAATTGATTGCTGACCGCATGCTTAGTCGGGGCGAATTACCATGAGTAGCGCGCAACCGGCGCCTAGCCGCCGCTTTGTGAGCGCAGCCCCAATCCCGCCATTCTCGTCAAGAAAATGGCGGAGATCGTGGCCGCGTTGGCCCTTGGTCCAAGCAAAGCGAAGAGCCCGGCCCCATAAGCTTTTCGTCTTTAAATCCGATCGTGAACTCGCATCGATGATAATTCGAATGGGGTGGGCATCTTCTCGAACGAGAAGCCCAAAGAGTTTCGCAATTTTTTTCGCGGCACGTTTCGCGTCGTAATTGGCTCTCAATTTTTCGTAAAGGCCATAGACTCTGATGAGGTATTTGTAGATCGCAAGCCGCCACGCTTGACCAGGCCGTGGCGATCGAGAACGGCGTGAATGGTGCTCCTGGCCGGAATGCGGATGCCGCCATCAAGCTGTCGGACCAGCAGTTCGCGGATCTTGCGAGCTCCAATGCGGCTTCTCGCCCTTGAGGCGGACGATCGGGCGCTCGATCTGATCCGGCAACTGGTTGGCATAGCGGATTGGCCGACGGGAGCGATCGCTCAGCGCCGCAAGCCCGCGCTCCTTGTAGCGATCGAAAACCTTGTAGCCGGTCTTGCGGGAAATACCGAACTCCCGGCACACGTCCGTCATCGCCTCCCCCGTCCAGCAAGCGGGCGACAAAACGAAGGCGTTCATCCATGACCGAACTCGCTCTCCATGGCATCGACGCCTCCCGCCAAACGGCGAAAAGTGTTACCCATGTGTCCGGTACGAGATGTCACCTATGTCTCGAGCCGCTCGCTGCGCATGGAAAGATTCGAAAGGCTGCAATTACGTATTCCTACGGCCGCTGTGCTGCACCGCGCGATATCAATTGAATCAAAGCACATAACCGGGCTCGCCAACTCAAATCAGTTGCGGCTTTGGGCGGATAGCGCGGTCGCTAGAGAACCTGCCACCAGCTTGCCGCCCAGCAAGACCGTGCGCTCAGTAGCGCCACTCGCTATCATATCCTCTTCATCTTCTGCTTCGGTAATGAGCAAGTCAGCACGACTGCCGTCATCGATTCCATACCCTACAAGATTCATCATTTGCGCCGGCGCGCTTGTGATCATGCGAAACGCAGCGCCAAGATCGGTCGAATTGAGGTGACCAGCCAGCACGGTCCAACGCGCGATTTCCAGCAAGTCGCCGGTTCCCACGGGAACGAAAGCATCCTGGATATTATCGCTTCCCGCCGCCACCGGAACGCCGGCTGTAATCAGTTCCTTGACTCGGGTAAGGCCGCGCGGCGCCAAACGATCGGCGCCTCGGCCAAGCAAGTAAAGATTGGCGGCCGGCAGCGTCACGACGCCGATCCTAGCCACTGCCAATCTTTCAATAAGCTTTGCCGCCTCAACTCTCGGGAGCGCGCCGAGCGCAGAGCAATGACCGGCAATGACGCGACTTTGAAAGCCGGCCGCCTCGGTGCGGCCGACGACGGATCGAATCCGGTGAGCTGTGGAATCCAGATGCTCATCGAGGTGTAGATCAATTGGAACATCGCGCCGCTGTGCGACGTCGAAAATAACGTCCAGGAACGCTTCGGGGTTGTCAGCGTGAGCAGGTGCGCCGCCAATGGCGTCCGCTCCTGCCGCGATGGCAGTTTCCAGCCAATGAGTAGCTGAACTGGCGGAGTAGCCAGCTTCCCGCGACAGAAACGCAACGATCTGCAAGCGTATGCGCTCTCTTATGCGTTCGCGCAATTCCGCCAATGCCTCCAGGCCGCGCAGTGCCACTTTTGGTCCGACGTTAACGTGCGAGCGAATTGCAACGGTGCCGCGCGCTATACATGCCTCAACTGTTTTTTGTGCGCGAAACATCAGATCTTCAGGCGCGACGGCTGACTGAAAAGTTTCAAATGCCGTGATTGCGCCGGTAAGGGTGCTATCCGGGTTGGTGACGAGCCGGCGCGTTGCCGTCTTGTCGAGGTGCTGATGAATGTCGACAAGACCGGGTGTGACCAGCCGGCCTGAAATATCGGCGATCGGCACCTCCGGATCGCAATCGATCGAAGGCGCGATCCGAGCAATCGTACCATTGCTCGTAATCGCGATATCAAGCCTCTCGGGACCGCTGGCCCCGGCTTTCAATACGTTGCCTCCGCGCAAAAGAAGGCTGGGCTGCTGCGAACGGGCAGATAATGTCACACGCGTTATCCTTGGGCTTGTAACCTG
Organism: Pseudolabrys sp.; assembly: GCA_025929185.1. Classification (GTDB taxonomy): domain Bacteria; phylum Pseudomonadota; class Alphaproteobacteria; order Rhizobiales; family Xanthobacteraceae; genus Pseudolabrys. The sequence goes on along the minus strand of JAICMO010000024.1, from coordinate 8,831 downwards.
CTCGTCGTGGTCGAACTCATCTCAGTCGCGTTCCAATCAATTTCTCGCGTCCGCGCGCGGTTGATCTGACGAGCATCAACCGGATATTCAACGGATGAGAGTCCCAAATCCTATCGCACGCTTTCAAGGGGAGCCACTCGTTGAGCAAAGCTCGGAATACCTTCGTTGGGCAGCCGTTGGAGCGTGTCGAGGATTTTCGCTTTCTCAGCGGTCGGGCAGCTTTCGTCGATGATGTCCAACCAGCCGACCTGGCTCATGCCGCTATTTTTCGCAGTCCGGTAGCGCACGGGCGGATCGTTGCAATCGATGCGACCGATGCGCGCGCTGCAGCAGGCGTGCAGGCGGTGATCACCGCCGCCGAGATCGGCGATCCCGTTCCGCGCATTCCGGTGCGCATGGCGGCTGCCGAGGGGCAGGAGCGATTCCTGCAGCCGGTGATCGCGGCCGACAACGTCCGCTTCGTCGGCGAGCCGCTCGCCGTCGTGGTTGCCGATAGCCGCGCCGTCGCAGAGGACGCACTTGAGAAAATATCCGTCGAAATCGAGGAACTGCCGCCGGTCGCCGACCGGCAGAGCTCGGAGGCATCGGAAACGCTGCTGTTCGACGAACATGGGACCAACGTCTGCGCGTCGTATGCGGCGCGGATCGGCGATGCCGACGCCGCGTTCGCCCAAGCCGATTACGTCCGGCGCGAGTCCTTTCAGGTCCACCGGCACACCGCGCTGCCGATGGAGACACGGGGGTTAGTCGCCGCCTGGAACGAGGCGGCCGGCCAAATGAAGGTATGGGGCGCCGCCAAAGTGCCGTTCTTCAACCGGCGCCATCTCGCGGCGATGCTCCAGCTGCCGGTGAAGTCGATCGATCTCATCGAACTGGACGTGGGCGGCGGATTCGGCGTGCGCGGCGAGTTCTATCCGGAGGATTTCCTCATTCCGTTCGCCGCTCGCTTGCTGGGGCGGCCGGTCAAGTGGATCGAGGATCGGCAGGAGCATCTGCTGGCGACCAACCATTCGCGCGACGTGGCGTGCGATCTCGAGATCGCGTGCCGCCGCGACGGCACGATCCTGGCGCTGCGCGGCCGGATTTCAGCGGACATGGGCGCCTACATCAGGACGACCGGCATCGTCGTTCCCTCGCGGGCAGGCCAGTTCTTGCCGGGTCCGTATCGCATTCCAAACGTTGAGGTGAGCGTGAAAGCGCTGCTGACCAACAAGACTCCGATCGGCAGCTTTCGCGGACCCGGGCGTTTCGAAGCCAATTTTTTTCGTGAGCGCATGATCGACATGGCCGCCCGCGATCTTGCGATCGACCCGGTTGGAATTCGCGAGACGAATCTCATCCGACACGATGAAATGCCGTACGACTATGGAACGCTTGTTCCGTACGACTCCGCGACGGTCTATGATTCGGGCGACTACCATGCCGTTTTTCATCGCTGCCTGGAGGAAATCGGCTGGCGCGAGAAGGCGACGCTGCAAGGCGCATTCATCGAAGGGCGCTATCACGGTTTGGGATTGGGATGCTTTGTCGAGAGCGCCGGGTCCGGAAAAGAGGCCGCGCGAATTACCTTGGATCTGAACGGCGCGGCTGTTGTTTCGATCGGATCGTCGGCATTAGGGCAGGGAATTGAAACCACCTTTGCCCAAATCGCCGCCGATGCGCTCGGCCTTCCCATGTCCAAAATTCGCGTTCAGCACGGTTCCACCAGTCTGCTCGAGCAAGGCTTTGGCAGCTTCCACGGCCGCTCGATGGTAATGGGCGGGCCGGCGATCCTCGATGCCGCGGAGAAACTGGCGGTCAAGTTGAGGAAAGCGGCTGCGGTCCGGTTCGGATGCGAAGCGGCGGAAATCACCTTGCTGGATGGCCGCGCAATCGGGCCCGGCGGTTCCTCGGTTGACTACTTCACCTTATCGTTCTCGTCGGCGCCGATCAGCGCGGACGGAATGTTCGAGAGTCCGAAGCGAACATACAGCTACGGTACACATGCAGCGCACGTTGCCGTTGACCCGCGCACGGGCCGCGTCGAGGTCATCGACTATGTCGGTGTCGAAGACGTCGGCCGCGTGATCAATCCCATGGTGGTGAGAGGGCAGAAGATCGGCGCAATCGTGCAGGGGCTTGGCGGGGTGTTTCTCGATCACCTCGTCTATGACGAGCAGGGGCAGTTGCTCACGGGATCGCTCGCCGATTATCTCGTGCCGACTGCGACAGATTTCCCGAACGTGAGAACCATGTCCATGGAGATCGAACGCTCGCCGATGAACCCGCTTGGCGTAAAGGGTGCCGGCGAGGACGGCATCATCCCGGTCGGCGCTGTGATCGTCAACGCCGTTGCCGCCGCGCTTGCCTCGCTTCGGATCGAGCCCAACGCGCTGCCGCTTTCGCCACCGCGGCTGTGGGCCCTCATCGAGGCGGCTCGGCCAAGCTGAGAACCCTTGCACATGATCACAATATGTGATCACAATCTTGCGCCCGATCGCTTGTTTTGTCCCGGATTTGGCAGGAGCGCCAACATTGCCGACCGTTAAGGCCGTCGAGACTCTTCTGGTCCAGCTACCCACGAGGCGCGAACACAGATGGACAGGACTGACGGAGCCGATCGGCCGCTACGTCCTCGTTCGCATGACGGACAGCGACGGACGCGTCGGCTGGGGCGAAGCGCCGGCATTGAAAGATTGGGGCGGTGAGTTTGGCCGCTTCTTCGGCGAATCCCAGCTTATCGCACGGACGGTCATCGAAAATTACCTCGCGCCCTGCGTTGCCGGGATCGAGCTCGGCAATGTTATCGAATTGCATGCGCGGATGGATTCGCTGATCAAGGGCTATCCTTACGCCAAAGCGGCGGTGGAATTTGCTTTTTACGATCTGTCGAGCAGGGCGCTTGGCGTGCCGGTCACCACGTTGCTGGGCGGTCGCGCCCGTTCGCGCATTCCGGTGACGCACTCGATCGGTTTGCTCTCGATTATCGACGCCGAGAAGGAAGCGGCCCAAGTCGCCGCCGAAGGAATCAAGACGATCAAAATCAAGGTTGGCGTCGATCCGAAGCGGGACGTCGAGATCGTCCGGCGGGTTCGTGCCGCCGCCGGCGATGCCGTCGATCTCTGCATCGACGCCAACGAAGGATACAAGACGCCGGGTGAGGCCATCTGCACCGTTCGCGAAATGGAGAAGTATCGTCTGAAATATGTTGAGCAGCCGGTCATGGGTATCGAGCGCCTCGCCGAAGTGGCGCGCGCGATCGATGCGCCGGTGATGGCGGACGAGTCGGCGTGGAATGCGCACGACGTGGTGCAAATCATCGCCCAGCGCGCTGCCCAGATCGTATCGATCTATACGACGAAGCCGGGAGGCCTGTTCAAGGCGATGGAAGTCGCGGCCGTGTGCCGCGCGGCCGGCATCGTATGCAACGTGAACGGCTCGGTCGAAACTGGCGTCGGCAATCTCGCCAACATTCAGCTCGCCGCCGCTGCGCCCGCGGTGACGCTGTCCTGCGTCGTGCCGATATCGACGCCGGCCGAATGGCTGAAAGGGCAGGTCGGCGGCATCTACTACAAGGACGATCTGATCGCGAAACCGTTCGATCTGGTTGACGGCGCCGTCGTCGTTCCGGCGGAGCCCGGCATGGGCATCGATGTCGACGAGGCGAAGGTCGAGCGTTATCGCGTCCGCAACTAGGCGCGAGATCATTATGGATCGGGGACAAGGGTAGATCGCGCATGCGGGCTGACATTATCGGACGCCAGATTGGGGCGATGAAGGAGCAGAATCTCGATGCCATGATTTCCTGCTCGCCCGAGAATTTCGCCTACGCCACCGGATTCGTGGTGCCGTCGCAGCCGCTGATCCGGCACCGGCACGCGATGGTGATCGTGCTGGCCGATGGGCGAACGGCACTCTTCGGCGTCGACATGGAAGCCACGACAATCGCGCGGCGCGAGCCCGACGTCCCGGCGCGCATCTGGGCGGAATTTACCGACAGTGCGATGGCGGTGCTTGCGGATCAGCTTGGGGAACTCGGCCTTTCCGAGGCCCGCATCGGCATCGAGCTCGACTATTTGCCCGCCGGCGACTTTGCAAAGTTGCGGGCGCTGATGCCGAAAGCGACGTTCGAGCCTTGCGAGCACATCCTGGCGCGGCTGCGGCAAATCAAGACGGCCGACGAAATCGTGCTGCTGCGCAAGCTCTCGCGCATTGCCGACCAGGCGATCACCGACGCGCTTGCCTCGGTCCATGCCGGCGATACGGAGATGGACATCGCAGGCGGCTTGACGCGCCGCATCTACGAACTGGGAGCAGAGCATTTCAAGCTGCTGATCGTGGCGACGGGCCCGCGCAGTCAGTTACCGAACGTCGGACCGTCGGACCGCGTTTTGCAGCGCGGCGACGTATGCCGCGTGGAAATTTTCTCGGTCATCGCGGGATATCAGGCCGGCGTCTGCCGCACGGCGGTCGTCCAGCAAGCGCCGCCCATGGCCGAGTGCATCTGGCGGCACCTTGTCGATTGCAAGTACCGCATCATGGAGATGGTGAAGCCTGGCGCGAGCTGCCGCGCTGTCTATGACGCCTTTATCGCCAAGCTCTCGGAAATGAAGCTGCCGCCGATCTCGTTTGTCGGCCACGGCATCGGGCTTCATCTGCACGAGGATCCTTATCTCGGCAAAACGCCGATCCTCGGACGCCCGGGGGAGGACGCGCGGCTCGAAGAGGGGATGGTGCTCGGTTTCGAGCCGCTCTGCTACCAGACCGGCTACGGCTTCGGAATGCAGAACAAGGACATGCTGCTGGTGACACGTTCCGGATGCGAGCTGCTGTCCGATTACGCCGACACAGACAAGTTGCTGCTCGTCCAGTAGCGGCTTCGGCGCCGTGCCGGTTGGAATGTACTGGAGAACTGCCGATGCGTACGCTCATTGAGCAACTCGACGTCGCCTTCCTGGTCGACGCCAAGGACACGATCCTGCGCAATGCGAGCGTCGTCATTGAAGATGACCGCATCGCCGACATCGGCTCCAGCGAGAAAGTCTCACGGCAACACAAGGGCAGCAAATTCGACCGGGTGATCGATGGTCGGATGAAGGCGATCTGCCCGGGATTTGTCGACAGTCACGTTCATTTATCGGAAACGCTGTCGCGCGCCGTATTCCCGGACAACCTCAATACCCGCGCGTGGGTGTTTCATTGGGCGAAGCCGTTCTATGCCTGCATCACGCAGGAGGATGAATATTGGGGCGCTTTGCTCGGCATCACGGAGATGCTGCGCGGCGGCACGACCTGCTTTCTCGACATGGGCTCGCAATACGATCCGGGGATCGTCGTGCGCGCGATGGAAAAGACGGGAATCCGCGGCGTCACCGGGCGGCATGCGGCGGACAATCCTCCGGCCGAGTTGCCGCGCGGCTGGACGCAAGACATGGTGCATCACCATTTCTTTCCCGACGCGCAAACCGCGTTGAAAGAGCTGGAAGCATGCGTTCGCAAATACAACGGCGCGTTGGATGGCCGCGTGCGCTGTTGGGTCAACATCGAGGGCAAAGAGCCGTGCACGCTGGAGCTGCACGTCGGCGCGCGCAAACTGGCCGAAGAGCTTGGCGTCGGAACCACCTATCATCTTGCGACCTCGATCGAAGAGGCGAAAGTTTGCGAAGGGAAGTATGGCTGTTGGCCCGTTAGCCGGATCGACAGAGCAGGCGGGCTAGGCAACAACCTTGTCATCGCCCATTGCGCGGCCGTGCAGGACGAGGAAGTCAACCTGCTGACCAGGCGCGGCACCAAAGTGGCATTCTGCCCCTGCTCATCGTTCAAGCTCGGCAAGGGCGCGACGGCGATCGGCAAATATCCGGAAATGATCGCCGCGGGCGTCGAGGTCGGGCTGGGAACGGACGGTGTCGCTGCCGCCGGCAACATGAACTTGATGCGGCAGATGCTTATCTTCGCCGGCATGTTCAAGGACGCGCGGCTGAAGCCCGATATTGTGCTCGCGCGTCAAGCCTTGCGCGCCGCGACGATCGAAGGCGCCAAGGTTCTGCAATGGGACGACGAGATCGGTTCGCTCGAGATTGGCAAAAAAGCGGACTTCGTTCTGTTCGATCTCGACCACATCGAATGGACACCGTTTCACAATCCTTTGCAGGCGCTGGTCTTTTCGGCGTCATCTAGTTCCGTCGCCGAAACGTGGGTGGACGGCAGGCGGTGTTTTGCAGATGGCAAGGTGCAGGGTGTCGACGAGCGCGAGGTCAGACGGAAGGCGCGCGAACTCGCCGCCGCGGCGGTGAAGCGCGCCGGTCTTGACGACGAAAGCGTGCCGACGACGACAACGCTTTACAACAGCGGGAATTGACGGCCCGTCGTCAACCGGTCCCGAGCACGCTGTCGAGCGAGCGCTCGATGGCCGTGCGCGTGAGGTTGCGCGCAATGAACACAAGCTCGGAGCGCCGCTCTTCGTTCGGCCAAAACGCGAGCGGCTCCGGCTTGTAAACGGTATGTTGTACGCCTTGGATCACCAGGGGCAGATCGTAGCCGATGGCAGCCACATAACCCTTTACGCGAAGGATGGAATCACCGCGGCTGGCAAGCAGAAGCTCTAGCCAGTCGATGAAAGAAGAGAGGTTGATCGGCTCGTCACGGGCCACAACGAACGTGCTGATATCAGAATGATGATGTGCGTCGTGGGACCGCATCCTATTCAGGCTTCGAGGCAAGGCGGATTCATCTGCGCTTTCCCGCAACAGATCGTCGGCCGAGGGAAAACGGTCGGGACGGGATTCGAAGCAAGGAGCGGTTGGATTTATTTCAGCGAGACGTTCGGCCAACTCTCGTTCGCTGCTGTTTGGCAGGTCGGTTTTGGTCAACAGCAACAGGTCGGCGGCGGCGACCTGTTGCGCAGCTTCGCGATAGCGGCCGATCGTCTCGGAACCGTTCACTGCATCGATTGTCGTGAGCACGTTGCCGAGCCGATAGGCCCGCGCTACCCGCTTTTCGTTGATGATCGCCTGCATCATTGGCAATGGATCGGCGAGCCCGGTCGTTTCGACCACAACGCGGGAAAAGGCCGGAATTTCTCCGCAATCCGCCGAGCGCCTCAGGTCGAGCAGCGTCGAAAGCAGGTCGTCGCGCACCGTGCAACACAGGCAGCCCGAGCTCAGGAGAACCACGTCTTCCTTGAGCTCCTGCACCAACAGGTGATCCAGTCCGATCTCGCCGAACTCGTTGATGATAACCGCGGTGTCGCGCAGCGAGGGGCTTTGCAGAAGATGCCGCAGCAGGGTCGTCTTGCCGCTGCCGAGAAATCCGGTCAGCACATGAACATGCAACCGCGACTGCCGCTGCGACAAAATCTCCATTCGCCTCACCCGACTTTTTGCTTCTCACGAACGGCGCGCGTCGGCATCGCGTTTTGGCGCCTTAGAAATAGGCGTCCATCCGAGGTGCGGCGAGAGGGCCGTTGAAGACGAGGTCGGCCGCGCCGTTGAGCAAATATCGTGCGGTCGTCCGCACGTCGCGCGCCAGGGCACGCTGCACGAGATTGGACTTTCCCGCCTGCAATGCCGAGAGGATCTCCGTGTGGGCGGATGCATCCCACGGCATCGCCGGCGACAACAGCGAAAAATACATCGTGGGGCCGCACTGAAGCCAAAGCGATTCGATCAGTGGCATCAGAACTTCCGTCCGCCCTGCCTGGTAAAGCGTGAAGTGGAACTTTTGGTTGGTGGACAGGCACATCAAAATGTCGCGCTTTGCAATGGCGTCGATCAGATTGCCGTTGATCTTCTTGAGTTGGCCAATCAGCTCGGGCGTGACGAAATTACAGGCCGCCCTGGCAGCCATCCCCTCGATCACTTCGCGCACCTGGAACAACTCGGCCAACCGGCTCTTCGAAAGGCGCGGCACGCGCACCGAGCGATTGGGCAATTCTTCCAGCGCGCCGGCTGCGACCAGTTGCGACAACGCGCCGCGAACGGGCATGGGACTCGTGCCCAGGCTCAAGGCAAGCTTGCGCAAACTCATGACCTGGCCGGGGATGAGCGCGCCGACCATGAGTCCTCGACGAAGGCGCTCGAGTACCTGATCTTCCAATTTGCCGCGTCGCCGGTTGTCCCGCGCCGTGGGATGGCTTCCGTTGGAGGGGCTGGCTCGTTTCGACATGCAAGGACCTGCGGGTGTGTGGACTTAAGAGTCGCGATGCCCGGCGGGGTTGACAGGCGATTTGTGTGTGATCACACTATGTGATCAATAAAAGCGTTTCAACCGCTGGGAATCAGCGAATTGGCCCCTTACCACGGCGAGAGGAAACAAGTCATGTCATCTGGAAAAAGCGTACGCAGCCTCGCATCGTTGGTCTTCGCCGCCCTGGCGTCCGCGTTGATCTGGCAGACTGCCGCAAGCGCGGCCGATCAGGTCAACGTCCGGTTCAGCTGGAAACTCAAGGGCGAGTACGGGCCTCTCTACATGGCCCAGGAAAAGGGCTTCTTCGCGGAGAAGGGCTTGTCGGTCCGGCTCGGAGAGGGCGCGGGAGCGCCGGCGGCGCTGGGCGCGCTGCTGCAAGGGCAGGAAGACGTCATCGTGCTTCCCGGCATTTTCGCAATTTCGGCCATCCAGAAGGGAATGCCGATCAAGCTGATCGCGATCTATCATCCGAAAACGCCGGTGGTGATCATATCGCACCAGGACAATCCGGCGCTGAAGCCGAAGGACCTGGAAGGAAAATCGATCGTCACGTCAGTCGGCGAGACCGGCACGACCTATCTCAGCACCTTTTGCGCGATCAACCATATCGATTGCGACAAGATCAAGAAGGTGCAGGTCGCGGCGCAATCGCGCGTCAATTATTTTTT